>JBDTNJ010000399.1:0-23563 GCA_039933825.1 Luteolibacter sp. | reverse complement strand
AAAAGTTCGTTCGTGTTTCGTTAAAAAATAATTGGGTGGCTGGGTTTCAGGTTCGCCTCCCATTTTCCCCCCAAATATTTAATGACCGCTCTCGAACCAACCCGAAAACGCCAGCGAATCTACTTTTCCGGTGGCTACTGGTGGCTATCCGATCCTGAACGGGACCGAAACTTCCGGCTGGACCCGGAAATCGCCCAATGCGGCTGGAATGTCAGCCGGCTGTGCGAAAACCTCGGCCTCGGGAAACGCACTTTTTCCCGAATGGTGGACGAGGGTTTGGGCGTCAGCAGCAAGCGCTGGCTGCGGGAAATCAGAATCACCGCTGCCTGCCACTTGCTGAGGGAGGAATGCAAAATCGAGGTGGTGGCCCAAGCGCTTGGCTTTCGCCACCTTTCCGACTTCACCCGTGAATTCAAGAAAATGGTCGGCGTTTCACCCTCACGTTACATGAAAGCCGAACTGTCCAGATCAACGGGATACCGGCCCGCCAGCTAGGTGGCGTCTTGCGGACGCTTCAAGGTGACGGATTGCGTGGGGGCGTGGTAGTGGAGTTTCGCCACAACTTCGTTCAGTATTCCGTCAGTCATTTTGAATCTGACGGGGAAGCAGTTGGGTCCTGCTCTCTTCTCGCAATTTTCGGCGCCAATTTCATTTTGTCACTTTTTCCCTAGTCATTTCTGTTGCGCCATCGATTTCATTTCTATTCGTTGGTAATGGGTCAATTGAAACACCGTATGTTATGCGGAGAAACTCGGACAACACAGGGCGACAAAAACTTGTAGAGCAATAGTCATTTGCGGGAAAAAGTGACTGTTGAAAGCCTCAGAGATGGTAGGAGCACTCATCCCAAAAAAACCGCAAATTTGTCAGAATTTTCTCCTCAGCCGAATCAAACCAAACCGAAACCAAGATCATGGAAAGTCGCTCGAAGTCATCAAAATTTCTCGGGTTTTTTGGATTTCTGATATTCCTGCAAAATGCAGACTCGCAAGTCTTGTATCAGTCGATGGGAGCTGTGTTTGCTGAGAATTTCGACGGATTGCCTAAGATTGGAACCTCTTTCACATGGGTGGACAGTAGCACCCTTCCCGGATGGTACGCGTCGAGCACGGTTGCTGCAGGTTTCAATCCGGCTGCAATCTCCGCGGGGTCCGCGACGGGCGGGAACTTATATAGTTTTGGGTTAGCTGGAAGTTCGGACCGCGCTTTGGGCTCCCTGAGTTCAGGAGCGGTCGGAGGGCTTTACTATGGCACCCGAATTATAAATCAGACGGGAGCGACGATTCACAAGTTCACGATCAGGTTTAAAGGTGAGCAATGGCGCAGCTCAGGAGCAGCCGTGCAGGGAATGACGTTTTCCTATGGCCTGAGAGCGACCGGCCTTACGCAAGGAACGTTTGTGGATGTGCCTTCGCTACAGTTCAATAGTCCCGTTTCCGGAGGAACTGCAGGTAGCTTGAACGGCAACCTCACCGGCACAGCTTTTGGCCCGTCGTTGTTTGGGGGATTCAAGTGGCGACACGGCGAGGCGATGTGGCTCCGCTGGTACGACCCTGACCACCCCGGAACGGACCATGCTTTGGCAGTCGATGATTTTTCCTTCTCTGCTGATTCGTTAGACAGTGATAACGACTTAATGGAAGACTCCTGGGAGGTTCTTTACCAATTGAATGGTTCAAACCCTTCCGACGCTGTAGGCGACGCGGATGGTGATGGATTCACCAATCAAGAGGAGTGGTGGATGGGAAGTAATCCGCGCGATCCATCCAGCCCTCCTGTCATCCATGTGGACAAGAGCAGCACGAATGCCCAACAACTCGGAACGGTCACTAACCCTTTCAAGACCATTCAGAGCGCAATCAATGCAGCGGATCCAAATACAATCCAAGCGATCATGGTCAACCCCGGAGTGTATCAGGAGCGGCCCTATTTGACCGGCAAGGCCAATATTCACATTTTCAGTAACAACGGCCCGGGATCTACTACCATTGATGGGCAGTTTATCGATAGCAGCGTTGTCCGCCTCTACAGCTTTTCAAAATGCACCTTGTCAGGATTCACGATTCGTAACGCTCAGACCGCTTGGAGCGGTGGGGGAGTCCGGGTCGAATCTGGCGGCGGCAAGGTTTGGATTTCCAATAACATCATATCCAACAACCAATCCTCGAACACCGATTCTTCGGGCGGCGGCGGTGGCATTTATCTGGATGCTGCGGACGATTCGATGGTCATAAACAACATTGTGTTTGGAAACTCTGCCCGCAGAGGAGGTGCCATACTATTCAAGAACGGTGCTGCGAATTTCTACCATAATACCGTGGTTGGTAACATGGCAAACGTTGCCGGACTTGGAGGTGGATTAAGTGCCATTTCCGAAGTGGTGCCTGACGTGAAAAACAACATTCTCTGGAACAATACGGGCGCTGCCGGATATGAAAACCTTCACCAAGTAAGTGTCTCGTACTGTATCGTGCAAAGCGGGGCGAGTGGCGTGGGGAATCTTGCGTCAGATCCACTTTTTGTAAACGCATCGAATCATGATTACCATCTTCTGGCGGGGTCTCCGGCGATAGGTGCGGGATACCCGTTGCCCGTGATCGAGGATTTCGACGGCGATCTGAGAGCACCCGCGATCCTCAGCCCAAGAGATATCGGAGCTGATCAGTTTGTTGCAAATACATCCAGCTTGGATTCCGACGGGGATGGCATCACAGATGCCACCGAGCTCGCGAACGGCACTAACCCTACGGATTACTACAATGGTGCTGTGCCCGTGCTGACCGTGGTAAGTGGAGACAATCAGATCATCAATAAATCAGTCGTCACACCACAGGCTGTTGTTTTTAGTGTTAAAAATGGGAGTGGAGTGAATCTGGCAAACGCACCCGTCACCATCGCCATCACCAGCCCGGTCACAAATCAAGGTGGGCTCGACTCTTTATCAACGGGGACATTCGGCGTCACTTCGATGAATGGAGTCACCAATGCTTCAGGCCAGATCGCCGTTTATTACAAATCTGCGGCGACTTTTTCTGCAAATACGACGATCACCCTGAGCCTGCGAAATACTTCTGTCGTAGCAACAGTTTCAGCGACGGTGAAATCCGCAGACAGCGATAATGACGGTTTACTTGACTCATGGGAGATCACCTACCTAGGAAACCTAACTCAAACTGGCACGGGTGATTACGATGGCGATGGCATCACCAATGCCACGGAGTTCACAAATGGCACCAACCCTACGGACTACTACAACGGTGCTGTGCCCGTGTTGGCTGAGGCGAGTGGAGACAATCAAATCATCAATAAGTCAGCCGTCACACCACAGGCAGTTATTTTCAGTGTCAAGAATGGGAGCGGTATGAATTTGGTAAATGCCCCCGTGACCATTGCCATCACCAGCCCCGCTACGAACCAAGGCGCGCTCGACTCTTTGCCAACGGGGACATTCACTGACACTTCGATTACTGGAGTTACCGACGCCTCAGGTCAAATCTCCGTTTACTACAAATCAGCCGCGACATTTTCTACCAATATCACAATAACACTAAGCCTGCGGAATACCCCAGTCGTCGCCAGAACCTCAGCTACGGCAAAACCCGCCGACAGGGACGATGACGGTCTTCTTGACTCATGGGAAATTCAGTATTTCGGAGACCTCAGCAAAACCGCCAACGATGACCCCGATAGCGATGGCTTTACCAACTATGCGGAGTTTCTATCAGGTTTAAATCCGTTGAGGGCAGTTCCACCGATCTCCAACTTTCAGGAAGTGACCAATCCTGATGGCACCGTCACCTACTCATGGATTTCCTTCGCAGAGACGGGCGACTGGTTTCGCATCGAGAGGGAGCAGCCAAACGGCAGTTGGAAACCTATTTACTCGACCACCTATGGCAGCATCAAGCTCCCCTACATTCAGGGCAGGCAAATCTATAGCCTCACGCTCAACCCCTCCACTGACCTCACGTTATGAATTTACAATTCTACCGCCCATGGATTTATCTGAGCGTGTTATTCCACCTGCTTTTCTTGCCTGTGACCTCCTATGCTGATCGAGGCAATGATCCCACCGGGCCATCAGGTGGCAGTTCCGACACCGATGGGGATCTTCTTGAAGACGGCGACGACGCCGATCCGCTAGATCCACTCGTGGACTGGCATCGCGCCCCCGAGTCCTCCTACATCCTCATTGACGTTACTGCCCCCAGTGGAGCGGGGACCGTACAGGATCTCAACGACAAAGGGGATGTGTTATTCAGCAACGGCTTATGGTCTAATGGTGTCTGGGGAAGCCGTGAAATTTCACCAATCACAGGACCCACTGCCAATGGAACCTACAATTCCGTATTCTACGGCTGGACATACCTCGGCGATGACCGTCGCCTAGTCGGCGATTCCAATATCAGCTATCCGGAGCCCTACATTATTGATCACGATCAGACATCGATTCTATCATGGACCGCCCCCGGAAATCCCGTTGACTTCGCTGCAAGATTGCCCCTGTGGAACTATGTGGATGCCAGTCTGGCCCTGATCGGAATCAAGGGTGACGGGAAAACCATCGCAGAACTGACTTACTACGAAGACATCGATCCATCACCTGCTTACGACTATATCGAACACAAAAATTTCGCGATGCTATCGGCAAACGGCACCCTGCAAACATTTTTCGGAGAGTCGAATTATTATCAGCCTGCCTTCGCCAGCTTCTATCCATCCACACGGGTGAGCCCTTCCGGCTGGGTCGTTTCCGCTATGAAAGCCATTGATTCCGCAGCTAGCTCCCCTTACAAACTCGCCCTCTGGAATCCGCAACTTGAAGAAGTCGGACTGCCCACGGAAGCTTCCCAGGACTACTATAAGATCAACCTGACCGAACTCCCCAACCAGCGCATCAGCATCACCGCCACCAGCGGAATGGATTTTGACACCCACGTCTTCCTTCAAGACAAGGATGGGCATATCCAGCACGCTCCAAAGCTCTCGGGCAAACACCTCCAGGTTCTTTCCCCGGACGGCACCGGCATGACCAGCGATGGCAAGCTGTGGAGGAATGGGAAACTCAAACCCCTGCGCGAGCTATGCGAGAAGTTCAAAGAACTTGAGGACGACGGATACTCGATGTTACCCCTCAAGGCGAACAAGAATGGTGTCTATCTCATTCAGGCGCAGGGACCAAACGGCGAGCAAAAGGCGTTGCTTCTCCTGCCCGTGGAGATAAAGGCATTTAAGCGCGGCACGCTCAATGCGCCGGGCTCAGAAGTGCCTGCTGGGACTGGGGAATTTGGCTATGAAACCGTAATGATGGAAAATGCCGATAGCGAAAGTTCTGCCACCAGCACCAGTCGCGATTGTGATGAATCGGGAGCCGCAGCAGATCTCAATACCTATAGAAAAACTAACGACGATGACTTAGTAAAGATTGTCTTGAAATGGCCCGCTGGAATCAAACCCGCAGGAGCTTCATTGAAACTACTCCACAATGGTATGCAGGTGGATGCTACTCAAACGACAGCAGATGCAGCCGTTAGCACAAGCGGGCCAAGCCGATTGAATTTTTACAAAGCCGATGGCACCCGGATTACAAATCCCACCACCGACCTGCAAATTGCGGATCTCGCCAATGCACCGGCAAGCAGCTACTTGTCAAAAATTCTCACTGATGGTGAAGTCACGATTTTCATCGAAGGCGCGGATCGGTTTGGTGACTTACCTGACAATCCAACCCTTCTCGGTGGTACTCAACTCAAATGGGAGTGCTCCGTAGGAGGCACCACCGCGTCTGCAAAATTGCTGGTCTATCGTGGTGGCTTTTTACGTTTCATGCAGCCTCCGGGCGCACCGGGCACTGTTGGTGATTTCGAGTTCTGGGATGGCAAAGGCCGAGTAAAACACAAAGTTGGCAAGCCCATTTTCGGGAAAGAGTTTGAGACGGATGTCACAGATTACGGGACTAAACTCACTACTTGGAAGGCGAAGAGCGGTAAGACAATCGATAACCCTGTAATTCCGGGAAAATCCTATGACGTAAATGGTGGCTATGGCCACACGCCGCCTGGATGGTGGGAGACGGAACGACGAACAGATTTTACCGGTCCACAGCCGGATAAAATCAGTGGGAATGGTTCAGATAAAAAGATCAAACAAGGCGGCTATGTTCGGTGGAAGCAGGATGATGAAACCGCAGCAGCGAACCGTTACACAACCCCTTATAGGTATGATGCGTCAAATGCACACGACGCAGCCATCGGCGAGCCAACCGCTATCCGATTCAAGTTTGACATGACGGCTATTGCACCTGGGACAGCACAAGGTAGAACCGATATCCAAATTCACCCCGATGGAGAGTGCGCTGACAATGTCATGGGCGGAACTGCTGGGTGTATCGGGATTCAGACATACAACGACTGCCTGAAAGTCGATGGTATTCTCCAGCGCTTCCATGGCTTGAAAGTCAAAGTCCAACTGAAATAATCAATATGAATACATCACTATTTAAAACATGCGGCGCACTGTCATTTATTTTTTTAACTTCAAGTGATTTGCACGCAGTAGGTCTGACATTGCCCGCAAATGACCCTCTGATTCAAGGCGATTTGAATCCTCCAGCTGAGCCTGAACTAACCCCCGCTGAACTTGCTATACCTCCTGTCGGGCAAATTCAAAAAAGTCACCTGCGAACCGTGAACCAGCTTCGCACCATTTTGGCTACAACGCTAGCAACAGTAGCCGCCGGTGCGGGTGGGCAAGGTTCACCATGGTTCGCCAAGGCACAAGCTTACAAAGCAGGACTTGATACTATTTCCACCAGCTCCTTGCAGGCGGATTGTATCGCGCTGATTCCAAAAATCGCCGACCTGTTAACAGGTCGAAAGGAAGTCTATGAAGGACAAAATGTTCCTAAATTTGCACTGCAGAGCGCGAACCTAGCAAATGGCTTCAGCACGGTTCTCATTCATGCAATTGAGCGGCATGTTGTAGATCAAAACGGAAATGTTTCGGCGGTTAATTTAATAAATTTTATTACAGTCTTTAGCAATGCAGGTTTCCTTAGTGAAGGCGACTGGGAGGAATCTCGAATCCCAATTGATGCAGCAGGTATTATGATTTTAGATGCTGCGGCAGTCGTTACCCACTTGAAAACCCGACCATGGCAAGAAGCGGATCAATTCCTTGGAAACAATACCGCCGCCGAAGCATTCGCACGCTATGCGGTGTCCGGTAATGGTATGGCCGTCCTTAAAACCAAATATGCCGCTAACCAAGCGACCATCACCGCGAAGTGGAATGAACTTGCAGCTTGGGTGGTAACACAACGTCCACCAAACTAGCAATATTGTCCCATTTTAACAAAACCACCCACCAATCCGCCTTTATTAACACTCCCCGAAGATCTTCGCTCCGCACCACCAAACATGCCGCTGGCGGCTGATCACGTGAGCTGCTAAGTCCTGCGGGAACATGTGACGTGTCGGCGGGGTCAGGTGTTGCATTTCAACAAATAGGAACATCGTTTAACACCTGACCCCATTTACGCATCCTAAGATAACGAAAGAAGCAGAACAATAAAGGGTGCTGCGAAGGCTGAGCGACAGCGAAGACTTCGGCTGCGCCGTTTGGTTGAACAAGCCCGGAGCGAGGGGGGACGCGCTCTTATGCGTTTTGTGTTCGCAGGGGACCTTGCTGAAAGATTGGTCGCACGGGTTGCGCGAGGGGTCGATTCGTTAGATCAAGACAGAGGGACATGCCTTTTATCATTATATAAGGTTTGTTCGCATAGCACTTAATTTTCCCTGGTTTTAATTAATGCTCCTAGGTCAGCGTCGTAGATTTCATTTGCGATATCAATTCCAACTTGGTAAACTGATAGGCCGGGATCAGCTGGAATTTCTTCAAACGATCCACTATCGAGTTTGATGGTCCTTGTCATGTTAGGAATTATCGAATTTTGAGCATTCCTTGCGACGTATTCACTAAACTTCGGAATTTTAAATTGTTTGCCGTTTCTAAGTTGCTTGAGTTCGACCCCGTTCGTTGCCCAGGTAAAACTCGTGTCCCTATATTTACCAGCAACGCTATATGGTGTTTCCTCATTGAGTCTGAACTTGATCAGATAGTCATTTGCATCATCTTTCCGATATTTATATACTAAATCGCCACGTTGACCGGCTTGATTCAATATAATATTCACAGGCATCATGCCATTCGATGAGGCCCGTAACCAACCGTCAGGAAAAGCAATTAAAGGTAAAGAAAAACCCTCGTAGTTTGGAACAAAAAATGAGAATGGTTCGTATAAGGGATTTGACACGAAGTAAGACCTAAAAGCCCAAGCAGCGATGGAAACATTCGATCCAATAACTAAATACTTTTCGTCTAATTGGGTTGTTAAATGATAATAATGTTTACCATCAAACGAGACCGACTGAACAAGTTGATCATATTTTTCATTTGCAAATTCTTTAATATAAAACCGATCATCAAATTTCGAGAATTCTCGATATACATTATTTTCATAATGCACAATGTACCTATATTTGCAGTTAGGAACTTGATTTACGTATTTAATGCACTTTCCGGTGAGAGATTCGATGGTTGATTGATCGGCAGACAGTTCCCCCCCCGCTGCTAAGTGAGCGATGCTACTTACTAGAATAATTGAGTTTTTCACTGAACGACAGGCCCTAGAGCTTTTGTATCTTGTCATTTTTTTAGGGGGCATGTTCCTTTTTAACCTGGCGAATGTCAGAGGAAAAGGCATTTCGGCGGGGTCTCGGCGGGGTCAGTCCCAAATAACAGACATTGACTAGGGAATTTGTTTGGGCTAGGCGTTGTTCAGGGCAAGACCATTGCGATATGAAGCGGCGGGTGCGGTGTATCTTGTGATGGCGCGTGGTAAATCGGGTCAGGTAACGCATTTCAACATTTTGAGAGCTGACCACAGGACCCTGTCGCCTAACGGATGAAATGGGGGCGGTACGGACCTAGGACATGGGTTATCGATTGACCGGCAACAGGGGGGTTACACCAACTCAAGAGAATGTTGAAATACGACATCTGCCGCATTTTCCATGACCCGATTGATTCCAGTGACCTCTCGCCCGAATACTTCGATTTCAACCGCTCCGAATACGCGTATTGGAAACAAGCGCGCAAGGATTGGCGGGTCTGAGCTTGTCCCAGCCCCACATTTCCCCAAGCAGGGCTGGACCGACTGCTGAGAATCCCATTGAGTATTCCCGCCGTGAGTTCCCGCACATCATCCCCGCCCCCTTCGAATCCCGACCTTGAGATCAAGGACGCGCAATTGATTTTCAACCGCGTGTGGCGGGAACTTGAAAATGAGTTGGGCAGGGAGAGCCTGCTTTTTCCTAAAGAACTGATTCTTCTCGGCGGAGCTCCAGGCTCGGGGAAGGGGACGAACACCGCGTTCATTTGCGAAGTCCGCGGAATTTCCGCACCGCCGATCGTGATCAGCGAGCTGTTGAACTCCCCGGATGCCCGGAAAATCAAAGCGAATGGCGGCATGGTCGGTGATGAGGAGGTCTTGCGCCTGCTGCTGCGGGAGCTGCTGAAGCCACAGTTCCGCGACAGCGCGGTGCTGGATGGGTTCCCGCGCACGAAGGTGCAGGTCGAGTGCCTGAAGATGTTTTACGATCAGATGGTACGGCTGCGGCGGGAGTTTTCCAACACGCCCAAAGCACACTATTTCCGGCAGCCGACTTTTCACATCATGGTGCTCTTCGTGGATGAGGCGGAAAGCATCGTGCGGCAGCTCAAGCGCGGGCGCGAGGCGATCGTTAGAAATGCCGAGGTCCGGCAATCCGGTGTGGGGAGACTGGAGGAGGAACGCAACACGGATTTCGATCCCGAGCTCGCGCGGAATCGTTACCGCACATTCAAGGAGAAGACCTACGATGCGTTGGTCTCCCTCAAACAGATTTTCCACTATCATTTCATCAATGCCCAAGCTCCGATCGAGGTCGTCCAACAGAATATCATTTCCGAGTTGGAATACCAGAGCTCGCTCGAACTGGACCCGCGAACGTTCGACACGCTGCGCCACATCCCGCTGGCGGATGAGATTGTCCAGCACGCCCGCCAGGAACTGGTGAACCGGCTGGATAGCTATCAGGTCGAGCACCCGGACGTGCTGCAGGCCGTGGTGGATTTCATTCAGGAAAAAATGATGCCCATCATCAAGCGCCACGCCATCAGCGGACGGACGATGATCAACACGGAGGATTCGATTTTCAGCGAACCCATCGCCATCGCGATCATGATCGATATCTTCTCGGAGCGCGGTTTCCGTGCCAGTGTGGACATCCACCGGATCGAGATTCCCGAGCGCTTCGATCTGACGACCGGCAGGATCGAGACCCGGAAAAAGAAGGTCTATCGGATCACGGTTCTTTTCGCGGGATCGAAAATCCGGCGCGGCTGATTGCTACTCTGATGCGGCTGGGACGATGAGGGTGGGCACCGTGGCCTTGCGCACCATTCCTTCCGCCACACTACCTAGCAGAAGTGATGCGATCACGCCGTGGCCATGTGCGCCGAGGATCACCAGATCCGCGCTGCTTTCCTTGAGGTAATCGAGCAGGGCATGGAGCGGGCTGCCATCGACGACCTCGGCACTGACGTTGGGGAGATCGGCTTTCACCTGGGTTACCAGCTCGTCAAGTTTTGTGGTCGCCCGGCGTTTCGCTTCTTCTTGATAGATATGCATCGCCGGGAATTCCTCGGGCGTGAATCCGTAAGCGGTGTAACTGGGTTCCGGCTCCACGGCGTGGAACAGGCGGAGTTCCGCACCGAATGCTTTCGCCATGCCCACGGCCATTTCCAGCACTCCGGGGGTGGCATTTGAGAAATCTACTGCGGCAATAATCGTTTTCATGGCTCTCTTTGTCTATCACGACTGTCCGGCTGATGCAAAGCTTCATTGCGCGATGCGGAACCAATGCGAAACTTTGCGGAATCCAAGTTTGGCAAATTTTCCATTTTGAGTCAGATTCACCGCACCATGATCCGATTTCTTCACACCCGAATCCGCGTCCGTGACCTTGAGCAGTCCATCGCTTTTTACAAAAGCCTTGGCTATACTCTGGGCGAGTTCAAGAAATCCCCCGAGGGGAACAGCCTTGCTTTCCTCGAACTCCCGGGAAACGAGGTTTTTCTGGAGCTCTGCCACTCGCCCGATTACCGTGCGACCTGCCCGGAAGACCTGATGCATACGGCCCTCGGGGTGGCCGACATCATTGAATATTGCGACCAGGTGGAAAAGGCCGGGATCGAAATTTGGCCCTCGGGGTGGCGTGAAAAATTCAGCACCGGTTCCCGAAAAATGGCGTTTGTCACGGATCCGGACGGCTACGAAGTCGAAATTTTGGAGCGTTGACTCATCGACGGCAGCAGGAGTTTTTTTGGGATTTCCAATACTCCGGAAAATCGGGCGATTGTGTAAGATAAAATCGCTTTTGAAGGGTATGTTTTCTTTTGTGTCATCATGAAAATCAATATCCGCACCACATTGGCGGGCATCCTACTGATCGGGGTGGGGGGATTTGTGGCTGGCCGGGTATCATCGTCCGGCTCAGCCGCCGCTCAAGCCGGTCCTGCTGAAACGCGTGCACCCCGATCTTCCTCACAAACCACCGGCGGGAGCGCGGATGCTGCAAAATCCGCTCGCACGAGCCGCTCCGAGCACTCCCCGGCGATGACTTCCTCCGAGCGCTTGGCAAAACTCGAATCGATTATGCGCGGTGAGAACGCGCTGGATCGGAATCGCGTACTGCTCGCTTATATCGACCAGCTAGGCCCGGGCGATTTCGAGGGGGCGGTCGCTCATTTTCGCGAAATGGGACTTACTGACCAGCGGACGGGTGAGTATGCCCTGCTGCTTTCGGCATGGGCAGGCGCTGACCCGACCGCCGCACTCGCCTACGCGAAGGAAAACACCCGTGATGGATTTGCGGCGGACACCATTCTCACTACTTGGGCTTCAGCCGATCCCGACTCCGCGATCCGCTGGGCGAAATCGAATTTCGACGGTGAAGGGGCCAATCCCTACCTCGCTGGGATCATCCGTGGTATCGCGGCATCGGATCCCGCGCGTGCTACCGAACTGCTCGCCAGCATGCCACGCAGCGAGGAACGTGCAAAAGGTTTGGATGCGTTTCTACCTCATCTTTTAGAGCAGGGAGCCGAAGCGACCCGCGCATGGATCGCCGGCCTGACCGATGACTCTTTGAAAAATGGTGCCATGATGCGCAGCACGGAAAAGCTCGCCGCCACCGACCCCGCAGGCACGGCTTCATGGTTGCTCGCCAATCCCGGCGAGGCAGCAAAACGTCGGATGGACGATGTTTACTCGACGTGGGCGCAGAAGGACCAGCAGGCCGCGCTCAATTCGTTTACTTCGCTCCCCGCCGGGGAAAACCGCAGCAACGCCTTGCGCGGGGTGATCACCAGCATGGCTGTGGAAGATCCCAAGGCTGCCGTTTCCATGCTGGACCGCTACCCGAATGACGTGACGGACAAGGTGGTGCAAAGCGTCATTTGGCATTCTTTCGGCAGCGATCCATCCACCGCAGCCAGCCAGATCGCACGCATTTCCGACGAGGGCCAGCGCAACCAGATGTACCGCCGCGCCATCGGCTCGTGGCTGGAGAGCGATCCCGCAGCCGCACAGGCATGGATGCGCACGAATCCGTTGCCCCAACCCGTCCGCGACCTTCTTGGCCAAAACCAGTCAGGTGCGTCGACGGCTCCTCGTGCCCTCGTTCCTGGGTTCAAAGTCAGCGGACAAACCGGCACGCCGCAGAGATAGCTGGAGAATCCCGGAAAATTTCCCGAGTTCATCGCCGTTTCACCCGCGTTGACATCCGCGCCGCTCCGCCCCAACGTCCCGCCAATGGACACGATGAAACTTCTCCTTGGCGCCACCGTCGCGCTGCTGCTGGGCGCTCTTGCGGTCTCCTGGCAGGGCATGAACACCGGGGTGAAAAACACCTCGCCGGATGAAATCGCCCGCCTCAAGTCACAAGTCGATGAGCTGCGTGCCGAGCAGGACAAGCTCGCGCTGGAGCGGCAGATGCAAACACTCCGCAATGCCCCTTCATCCATTCCGACTCCCGCGATCAACGCAGCTGAGATCGAAGCGATGAAAGCCCAAGTCGAAGCTGGAAAAGCCGCCATCCAAAAGCTGGAACAGGAACGAACCAAGCGCGATAGCAAACTCGCGGATAGCGAGGAAGTCCTGTTGGATCAAAAGAAACTCGAAAGCACGGATAGCGAACTGCGCCGCGCCCGCTTGATCAGTGAGGCTCTGCTGATGGGCCGTGTGAAAGAATACGTGGAAGACGCCCAATACGGCGGCTTTGTCACCTTCGATATCCTCATGCCGGATCAGGTGCAAACCGGCACCGTGCTCGCCATCCGCCGCAAAACCGGCATTCTCGGCCAATTGAAGGTTTCTGATATCACTCCCGATGGAGCCATCGCGAACCCGCTCCCCGGATTCAGTCCGATCAAACCCCAAGTCGGCGACGAACTCATCCTGCCACCGCAATATTGAGATTTCAGGTCTCAAATTTCAAATTTCAAATCTCTCCAACATGTCCACCACAGTAGGCCTCATCTCTCTCGGCTGCGCGAAAAACCTCATCGACTCGGAAGTCATGATCGGTCACCTCGCCCAGGCCGGCATGTCTCTAACGCCTGACCCTGAACTCGCGGACGTCCTCATCATCAACACCTGCTCGTTCATCGACATGGCGAAGCAGGAATCCATCGACGCCATCTTCGGCGCGGTGAAGGATCGCTCGGAGGATCCTGATCGGGAGCGCCAGAAGATCATCGTCGCTGGTTGTCTATCACAACGTTTCGCCAAAGACCTCCCCGGCATCATGCCCGAGGTGGACGCCTTCATCGGCCTTGACCAGATCACCAAAGTCGCCCCGATCATTGAGAACCTGCTAGGAAAGAAGAACGACGCCGAGGTCCAGAAGACCGAAGGCCCGTCCGCCACGGAAGACCCGCGCGACTTCGTCACGCTCAAGCCGCAATACGTCCCGGACTACTCCACGCCCCGCATCCGCCTAACGCCCGACCATTTCGCCTACGTGAAAATCGCCGAGGGTTGCAACCACACCTGCACCTTTTGCATCATCCCGACCATCCGCGGCAAACACCGCTCGCGCACCCAGGATTCGGTTGTTAGGGAGGTTCAGGCGCTCGTCGCATCCGGCGTGAAGGAAATCAACCTCATCTCCCAAGACACCACCTATTTCGGCATGGACCAGTGGGAAGGCAAACGCCCGACGCCGAGTTCGCCCGTCGATTCCACCCGCGGCGAATCGCTCTCGACCCTACTCCGCGAGATCAACAAGATCGAAGGAGATTTCTGGGTCCGCTTGCTTTACACCCACCCCGCGCATTGGTCGGACGAACTCATCATCACCATCGCCGAGTGCGACAAGGTCGCGAAATACGTGGATATCCCGCTGCAACACATTTCCGATAGAATGCTCACCGCCATGAAGCGCGTGACCAGCGGCGACTACATCCGCGATCTGCTCCGCCGCATGCGCGCCGGCATCCCCGGCCTCGGCATCCGCACCACCTTCATCGTCGGTTTCCCTGGTGAGACTGAGGAGGATTTCCAAGAACTGTTGGAATTCATCCGCGAGTTCCGCTTCGAGCGTGCAGGGGTTTTCCAATACTCGAAAGAAGAAGGCACGCGCGCTAACAAAATGGACGGCCATATCCACCACGCCACCCGCAAAAGCCGCTGGTCGCGCTCCATGGCCGAGCTCCAGAAGATCGCTGGAGAAACCAATCAAGCGCAAGTCGGCAAAGCCGTCCGTGTGTTGGTCGAGCAACCCGGCATCGCCCGCACCCAATGGGACGCCCCGGAAATCGACGGCTCCGTTATGGTGGATGAATCTATCCCTGTCGGCGAATTCGCGGATATCACCATCGGCGACTGGCGGGGGTATGATCTCGTCGCGGCGCGTTAGAACTGTAGCGGCGCGTCTATGACCGTCGCTGGCCGAAATAGTTCAGCACACAAGCCGATCTCAACATATGTCCGGGCAGACGTATGTTTTACCGATAAAAGGCAAGTTGGGTCGATTTTTCAAACGCGGTTCTCGCCAATCGCAATCCAATTTATTACCAAACTGCTGCGTAGTTTCGCTTCCAAAATCCAATTTCATCACATACTGTTCAAAAGAACAAATTGAACACTTCCGACACCATTGCCGCTCTTGGCTACGACAGTTCTCCGAATTTCCTCCGGCCTGGAGGATTCACTTGGGAAAGCGTCGGCGCGTTCGCGCACGTTCTGCGAAAGGCAGGCGCGGAGCTTTCCCTCCGCGGCGCATACACTCTTCAAGCTCCGGGTGGCGCGATACCGCTGGTTTACGTTTGCGAGGTTGCCGACGAGCGGAAGGTCAGCGAGATCCACAGACTCGTTTGGAATCAGGACATCGTTCCCTGCCTGGTGCTCTCTAGTCCAGAAGGCGTAAGAGTCTTTTCGGGTTTCGACTATGAATCGAGAAATCCGGGCGGAAATCGCGGGATTTTGGAGCCGCTGGCGCGGGAAGCTGAAATCGTATCCAGATTGGCGAATTTCTCCGCAGAGAGCATCGACTCAGGAAAAACCTGGGACCGCCTCGCCTCCAAAGTGAGCCCTGAGACCCGCCTGAATGTGCGTTTGCTCGGCAACCTCAAGAAGCTCGATGCCCAGCTTCAAGCAAAGGATCTCCCGCGAGACACCTCGCACGCGTTGATCGGAAAATACGTCTATCTCCATTATCTCCGGGATCGCGGGATTCTCTCCGCAAAGAAACTCGAACGCTGGGGCATCGAAGAAACCAGCATCTTCGGGCCTCGGGCGACTCTCGATGGATTGAAGGAAGTTTCTTCGAACTTGGATGAATGGCTCAACGGTGGCGTCTTCCCGATCGACTTCTCGCGCAAAAGCGGCCTCAAGGGCACTCATGTGAAATGGGTTTCCGGAATCTTCGCCGGCGAGGAAATCTCCGGCGGCGGCGATCACCAACTCCACCTCGATTTTCCCGCTTACGATTTCTCCTTCATTCCTGTCGAAACCCTCTCGGTGGTTTACGAACAGTTTCTCCACGACACGCCGATGGCTGGCGGGCACGGCACGGCCAGAAAAACCGGTGCCTACTACACCCCGATTCCAGTGGTGAATCTGATGCTCTCGCAGTTGGACAGCGAACTCCCGCTGAAGCGCGGCATGAGGGTCTTCGATCCCACCTGCGGATCGGGTGCTTTTCTTGTGCAATGTTTCCGCAGGCTCATCGAGCGGGAGTTTCCGAACGGTTCCAAGCCCAAGCCCGGGCAACTTCGCGAGCTTCTCCAAGAGTCCATCTTCGGCATCGATCTCGATCCCGATGCATGCAGCGTCGCTGAACTCAGCCTCGTGCTCACTCTCCTAGACTATGTGGATCCGCCTGATCTGGAGCCGCCATTTCACAACTTCAAGCTCCCGAGCCTGCGAGGAGAAAACATCGTCTATGGCGACTTCTTCACCTCGGCCGGACCATCGAGAGCGCAGGACCAGCGTTACGACTGGGTCCTCGGAAATCCACCATGGCGGAAGATCAGCCTGATAAAACCGCAGAAGGAATTTGTGTCCGCCGCTGCGTGGATCAAAGAGCATGAGAAAAGCCATCCGGTCGGCAACAATGAGGTGGCGAGAGCGATCGCATGGAAGGTGGAGGAACATCTGGCTCCCGCGGGCCGCGCGGCATTGCTGCTGCCCGCGATGTCTCTCTTCGAAACGGCAGCGAAATCATTCCGCTCCAGATTCTTTTCACGGTTCGATGTCACCACCGTGGTGAACTTTTCGAATCTAGCGGAAGTGCTGGCAAATGGCCGGTTCCGAGTCCCGGCCGCCGCCCTGTTTTTCAAACATGGCGGAGATCATGATGCGGAAACCATTCGGGTTTTTTCGCCGATGGTGGCGAATCAAGAGGTCACCCGCCCCAGGGAAAAAGGGAAACGCATCGAATCCTGGGTCATCACCATCGATTCCAGTGATGTGCGTGAGATTCCGGTTTCATCGGTTGTCAGCGGTGAGTCGCTGCCATGGAAAATCGCCGCCTGGGGCTGCCCAGCGGATGCCGCGCTGCTGGATAGGTTGAAGCGGAAGTTTCCGAGCTTGGGGCAGCTGGAAGTTGATGGAGTGTTAGTTGCTTCAGAAGGACTGCAAAACCGGGCTTGGACCACGTCCGAAGCCCTTGAGGAAGTTCCTGAAATCGTCGGCAAAAAAACCTTCGATGCGAAACAGTTGGCCAAGTGGCGGCGGCTGTTCGTATTGCCTGTAAACTGTATCGCTGAAATTTCTAAGGAGCAGCGTTGGGTTCGCAGAGGTCGGGTAACACTTCCCCTCTCCATCTGTCGTCCGCCGCATGTGATCGTGAGCGCGGCGCGCAACTTCGCAATTTTCAGTAACGAGTTCATCGTAGTCCCGCCAAGGCAGATCGGGATCGTTTCGCCCAAAGATGACGTTCGCTTCCTGAAGGCTCTGGCTTTGTTCCTCAGCTCGGATTTCGCTCGGTATCATGAGTTCTTGTCGTCATCGGAATTGGGGGTGAAGCGTGATCGTTCAACGCTCCAATCGCTTCGAAATATAGCACTTCCCATTTCCGCCCTCACCAAGGAACAACTCACTCATTGGACTCGGCTCCATGACCGCCTGGCCAAGACGAAACCCCAACGATTGGGTGCTCCAGCCGCTACCGACGGCGAGTTCAACTTCGACAACACTGAAGAACCAACGGGCTCGGAGGAATTAATCCGCGAGTTGAACGAACTCGTAGCAAGCGCACTGGGTCTATCCGCACGGGAACAAGACTTGATCCGCAGTCTGGTCGAAACCCGAATTCATCTCAACGACGGCAATGTCGGTGAGCCGGCAGTGCGGCCACCAAGTGACGAAGATCTGAAAGTCTATTGCCGCGCACTGAAGGAAGACCTCGATGGTTTCCTTGGATTGGTTAGTCGCAACGGGCATGACATCGCCGTGCTGAGAATCCACGGAGCCTTGTTGCTACGCGTTGCTCCACCCAATCCGCCCCAAACCCGCGGCAGCATCCGGATCGAAAATACTCCCACCGCGAACACCCTTGAAATCGCCGAGACATTCGCGGTTCTGAAAGAGCGGCATCCCCAGTGGACTTACTTCCGCCGGGCACTGCGCTACTATCATGGAGACGAAACCTATCTTCTGAAGCCGCCACAACGATTCCAATGGACGGTGGCGCAAGCGACCCTGGATGCTGGTTCGCTCATCGCCGACCACCTTTCAACCGCCTCAGAAGCATGATCCCCGCCAACGATGCCAGCGGAGATCTCTCCACCGGTTCCAAAAGCGCCTTTACCGATGCGTTCATCCGCAATGCGCACATCATCCTTTTCGCTGGCTATGCGAGACTCGACGCACCGGCCTACCAAGCCAGCGAGGAGGACGAGATCACCGGAGATCTCGCCCGCGAAATGAACGAAGTGATTTGCACCAATCCAGCACCATGGATGCGAATGTTCCAAGTCCATGACCAACATCCTGTAACCGCTCCCGGGGGACCGGCAACGACGCGGCGAGTCGGAAAGCGTCGGTCCAAGATCGACCTGCAATTCGTCGCCAACACTGGATCTGGCATTCATCGCTTTTCGTGGGAAGCCAAGAGACTAGGTCCAGGTCATGCGATTGGAGCTTATCTCGGTCCTGCTGGACTGGGTTGTTTCCTAACCGGCCAGTATTCGAGTGAATGCGATTTCGGAGGAATGATCGGCTACGCCCAATCCAAGGACGAACAATATTGGTTAGATTCGATCACAAAAGAGCTGGGAAAAATGGGAATATCCATTCGATCCCATCCGGTTCTAAAAACGAAGATTGGTCCACATGTTTCCAATCATCCCCGCGATGTTGTGGGAAGATTGATCGCAATTCATCACTCCCTGCTTGGGTTCAACTGATGGGGGCGCTTACTCGCTTCAATTCTTCGGCACGAAAGTCCGACCATCCATCACGCCTCGGGTTTTCGTGCCATCCGGGGTGATACGGATAATCCCTTCTGGGTTTTCCGGATCCGGTTCGAAGAGGGTTTGCTGATCGATTCCGATTTTCTGACGGAGAGCATCCGGGGATTGCACCTGAAATGCAGCCAGTGCCTCGAGCACTTTCCTACGGATGGATTCGTCTTCAATGGCCTGCAAGTCTCCTGAAGAGCGCTTGAGCGCGGAGGCGACCTGGGCAGGCAAGATGGCCTCGGCAGCACGACCCAGCTTGGCCCAATGTTCAATTTGACCAGTCATCGAACGATCTGCAGAATTTGCTTCCGCGCGGGCTGATTCGGCAAGTTCAGCAGAATCTTTGATGGCAACCGCAATGGACATGTATCAAAATGCAACCTAAAGTTTCATTTTGCAACTCCAAAAATCGTTCGAGTTCCATGTTGAAAAGTCACTCATAGAACGCCCCGGAAATCGACGGCTCCGTGATGGTGGATGAAGCCATCCCCGTCGGCGAATTCGCGGATATCACCATCGGCGACTGGCGGGGGTATGATCTGGTGGCCGCAAGGTGACCTGAATGTGGCAGCGATCGGCACCCGGCTCTGACTTTCAAAACGAATGGTTGGGGTGAGGCGACGGCGGGAAAAATAGGGATTGCGGAAACGGCGTGGCTGGTTTTGTCTCTCCGGGCTGTCAGGGGCCGTGGAGGTTCGGCAGGCGAACCCCGCCAGGCCTTGATCGGAGCAACGGTAGTTTGTCCGGACTTGCCGCGGATTCCCTGGCAGCACTTTTTGGCTGATCGAGCGTTTTGAAAACCCCTGCTCTTATTTTCCGATTCCGGGTGGCGATGGTTCTGTTCATCGCCGGTCTTGTGATCAGCGGGGTGACGGCATTTCCGTTGCTGTTTGAACTGCGTATTCTGGCAAATTTGCTCGCGCCCGGTGACCAGGGGACCCTTGCATTCTGGATTCTAAAAGTGCGGGACGGACTCGAACACACCTACGCCCGCTATCCGTGGGTGGCTTATGGAACGGATTGGCTGGCGTTCGGGCATCTCGTGATCGCGATGTTTTTCGTCGGGCCTCTGATCCATCCCTTGTCGAGCAGGACTAACATCATCACCGGGATTGTCGCATGCGTTTCGATTTTTCCACTCGCCATGATCTGCGGTCCACTCCGTGAAATTCCGCTTGGCTGGCAGATGATCGATTGCTCGTTCGGATTGATTGGCGTCGTCCCATTGGTTTATTGCCTCAGGCTTCTCAAGCGCTTGGAAATGTTGAATTCCGGAGGCGAAGGCCATGAATGATGAACCCGGGCAATTTGGCGTTGCTCCACAACACGCATGGATTATGGCAGCACATGCGTTGCCATTTCGCAGGAAGCGGTCATGATGCGGGTGTGGACGGGCCTCTGGCATCAGGTTCATTTGGTTAATTTCAGAGTGTGCGGATTAAGATGATTTCGAGCGAAGCGGGAGAAGAAGAGGGACCGGCGGCGGAGTGCCGGGTGGCGGACCTTCTGTTGGATATCGGCTCGATGTTGCTGGCGTCAGGAGCGCACTGTGGGAGGGTAAGGCGGAATATCGAGCGGGTCGCAGAGAAATGGGGCTACAAAGTGGAGCTTTTCCTGTCATTCACCGGCCTGATGCTTTCCATCAAGGACGCGCAACACCCGGCGCTGCGTGTGGCACGTTTCAAGAGTTGCCCGCTGCATGGCGTGCATTTCGGCAAGGTTACGGAGATCAGCTTGTTGACGTGGAGGGTTCTCGAGGAGCATGCTTCAATCGATGAGGCGGAAAAGCGGCTGGCGGAAATTAAGGCGATGCCCCATCATCCGAGGTGGCAGATTCTGATAGGCCTGGGTGCGGCTTGTGCCTGCCTCTGCACGCTGGCGGGCGGCGATTGGAAGGACGCGGTGATCACCTTCATGGCCACATTCTGCGGAATGTTCGTGCGCCAGGAGGTTTTGAAGATGCGCTTCAATCCGATGGTCGGGTTTATCGCCGCCTCGTTTACCACGACCTTGATCGCGGGGATGGACACGCTCCATCACATCGGAGCATCGCCGGAAAAGGCGCTGGCCACTTCGGTCCTTTATCTGATTCCGGGAGTGCCGCTGATCAACTCCACGATCGATTTGATCGAGGGCTACATTCCGACCGCAGTGGCGCGGGGTGTCTATGGCGGATTCATCCTGCTTTGCATCGCCGTGGGCATGTCGATGAGCATCTTGCTGCTGGGTATCCATAACTTCTGAAATCCATGGAACTGCTTCTCCTGATACTCCGTGATATCGCCTTCGCCTTTGTCGTGGCGGTGGGATTCGCGATCCTTTTCAGCACGCCGCGCCGGGTTCTTTTCATTGCGGGAATTCTGGGAGGGCTGGGCCATAGCATCCGTTTCCTGCTTCTCCATAATCATATTCCCATTGTTCCGGCCACGCTGGCGGGCGCGGTATTCATCGGGCTAGCGGGAATTTTCTGTGCGCACCGGGTGCACGCGCCGCCGGTGGTTTTCACCATGCCGGCGTGCATCACGATGATTCCGGGATTGTATGCCTACCGCGCGATGCTCGGCTGCGTGAAGATGACGGATTTGGAAAAACTGATGCAGGATCCGACAAAATTGGCGGAAACCGCGCATTACTTCGTGTTGACCGCTTCGCTGCTTTTCACCCTCGCGATTGGCATTTGCAGCGGCGCGCTGATTTTCCGGAAGAAGAGTGCGAAAGTGATGTTTCGCCGGACGCTGTGAGTTAGATAATCACCTGATCGCGTGGTTGCCTAAATCGCGTGATGTTGCCATCGTAAGCGCGCGACCCGCCGGATGCTGTTCAACTCCTTCGAATTCCTGATACTGCTGGCAGTCACACTGCTGCTTTACTATCTGCCGATCGCAGGGAAATGGGCGCGCGTGTGGCAAGTCGTCCTGCTGCTGGTGGCGAGCTCGGTTTTCTACGGTTGGGAGAATCCGAAACTGCTGATCCTTCTCTCGGTTTCCTGTGTGTTCAACTCGCTGGCGGTGGAGCGGATTCTGTTTTGGAAGGGCCGGAATGATCCCAATAATCACTCGAAGCGGTGGCTAACGGCAGCCATTCTCCTGAATCTGGGTTTCCTCGCGTTTTTCAAGTATGCGGGTATCATATACAGTTTGCTACCGGGAGCATGGGTTTCTCCCTCGGTTTTGAGCTGGATCCGATCAATTCCGCTGCCCATCGGCATCTCATTTTACACCTTCCACGCGCTGAGCTTGCTGATCGATGTGCACCGGAACATGGTTACCCGGGAAACACAGGAACGGCTTGGCCGCCGTGGAAAAGGGCGTGTTGCATCGGCCGCCGATCTATCACTCTACATCGTCTTTTTTCCCCAGCTCGTCGCAGGGCCGATCGTTAAAGCACGCAATTTCATCGATCAGATCCGGGCCAAAATGTGGCGGGACATCGAGTGGAAAACCGTGCGCCGCTGCCTGATCACCGGTTACTTTCTGAAAATCTTCGTTGCGGACAATCTAGCTGAACAAACCGCGATGCTCACCATCGGCAAGGCGGCGCTCGCGGCCAGCGGACCGGTCAATCTCATGGCCATGCTCTATGCCTACGGCTTCCAGATCTTCGCGGACTTCGCCGGCTACTCGTTGATCGCCATTGGGCTAGGGCTGATGTTCGGCTATCGCTTGCCAGAAAACTTTAATTTCCCCTATCTATCACTGAGCATCACCGAATTCTGGCGGCGCTGGCATCTCTCTCTATCTGCATGGTTGCGTGATTACCTCTACATCCCGCTTGGAGGAAACAGGAAAGGCCCGGGGCGTACGTATGTGAACCTTTTCCTGGTCATGTTCCTCGGCGGATTGTGGCACGGTGCGGAATGGAAATTCGCACTGTGGGGCACGCTGCATGGTGCGCTGCTCGCCGCCGAACGTTTCATTTTCCGCAGCCGCGCCGGTGATTTCGGCACATCATCACCGGGGCTTGGATTGCTGAGGGATGGCGTCCGGTGGCTTTACGCGTTTCATGCGGTGATGTTTCTTTGGCTGACATTCCTGATGCCGGACATGGGGAATATCGGCGCGTTTTTCAAAGGCATGGGCAGTGGAAACCGGGGCATCCCTGGGCAGCCATTGTTCGCACTCTTCATCTATGGTGGCATGATTGTCCTTTATCACCTTTGGGGTTGCTTGAAGGAGAAATGGCCGGCATGTGCGGAAAAACTCATTCATCCCTTATCTGAAGGCGCGCTTCATGGCCTGATGGTTTTCTTAATACTCACCAATCCCGGCGCGCCCCGGGGATTCATCTACTTTCAATTTTAACAAATGCCGCGTTACCTCACCGGATTCGTTGTGATCTTTGCCGCCGGCCTTGGCTTGCAGACGGTCGCTTTGCGGGCATCTGGCGGGAAAACTTTAAAGTGTGAATCGAATTATTTCTCCTCCATCGCACGCATTCAAACGGAGACGAAGGGCAAATCGGAAGTGATGCTGCTAGGCTCATCGATCACCGG
>JBDTNJ010000398.1:0-7185 GCA_039933825.1 Luteolibacter sp. | reverse complement strand
AGACGGAAACCGCACGTTAGGTCAAGAATTTTTTGGAAAGGGCCATTTCGTCCGGGACTTCTCCGGCGTTGCCCACAAACGAGCAATCACTTATGAAATCCTGAAAATTTCAAAAAAACCGGGATTGGCGGACCGACATGGAAAGTTGGATTGTCTCGGAACTGATGGCGCTCGACAAATGGAGCCTGCCCGGGCCATGGAAACCACAGGGCGACGCTGTCTTTCAAATGAGTTTGTTTTCGGGGAAATGGAATTATCCAAAGGAACTGCCGGTCGTGGAGCACCGGGAGGAGATCCTTGCCGCCGTTAGGGCACATCCGGTCGTCGTGGTGGTCAGCGAAACCGGCTCGGGAAAAACCACCCAGCTCCCGAAAATGGTTGCGGAGGCGCTCGGCGTCGATGGCGGGCGGATCGGCTGCACCCAGCCACGGCGGATCGCCGCTGCCAGCGTGTCGAAGCGCGTGGCGGAGGAGCTTCAAGTGCCGCTGGGCGATTACGTCGGCTATCAGGTGCGCTTCGAGGACCGGACCTCTCGGGAGACGCGTATCAAATTCATGACTGACGGAATTCTGTTAGCTGAAACGCAGGGCGACCGGGACCTCAAACAATACGAAGCGCTCATCCTGGACGAGGCGCACGAACGATCGTTGAACATCGACTTTTTGTTAGGATATGTGAAGCGGCTGCTGGATCGTCGCAAGGATTTGAAACTGGTCATTTCATCGGCAACCCTCGATGCTGGTGCTTTCGCGGAATTTTTCACGATCCATGGCGTGCCTGCTCCGGTCATCGAGGCTCCGGGGCGGATGTTTCCCGTGGCGGAGTTTTTCCTACCGCCTGTTGGAGACGAGGACCTCCCGCAACACGTTGCGCGGGCTGTCGATTATCTCGGCGAGGTCGAGCCGAACGGCGATGTCCTGATCTTCCTGCCGGGTGAGCGCGAAATTCGCGAATGCGCCGATGTGCTCGATGGCCGCCAGTACCGTGGAACGGAAGTTCTCCCGCTGTTCGCGCGCCTCGGCTTGGGCGATCAGCAGCGCGTGTTCAATCCCGGAAACAAGCGCCGCCTTATTCTCGCGACGAATGTGGCTGAAACCTCGCTAACGATCCCTCGGATCGCATGCGTGATCGATTCCGGCATCGCCCGGGTCAGTCGCTGGAGCCCCGGAAAGGGCGTTCAGCGGCTGCAGATCGAGCCCGTTAGCCAAGCCAGCGCCCGTCAACGTAAAGGCCGTTGTGGCCGTGTGCGCGACGGAGTCTGCGTAAGGCTATATGAAGAGGGCGAACTCGCGGAGCGCCCTGAATTCACGGATCCTGAAATACGCCGCAGTTCTCTAGCAGGAGTGATCTTGCGGATGAAAGCACTTGCCCTGCCGGAAATCGACGAGTTCCCCTTTCTCGATCCACCCGCGCCGAAAGCCGTGTCCGAAGGCTATCGCACGCTACGCGAAGTGGGGGCGCTGGATAGGGAAAAGCGCCTCACGGAATCCGGCCGGGCGATCGCGCGCCTGCCTGTCGATCCGCGTCTCGGACGCATGTTGATAGAGGCCCGCAAGGAAGGATGTCTCGCGGAAGTCTTACCCATCGTGGCCGCCCTGGAATCGAGCGATCCCCGCGAGCGCCCTGCGGAGAAGGCCCGCGAGGCTGATGCCGCGCACGCCCGGTGGAAGGATGGCGACAGCGACTTCATCAGCATTTTACGCATGTGGAGCGACCTCGGTCGTTTCCGCGATGAGCGAGGGCGATGGAAACGAAACGCGCTGCGGAAATACTGTGGACCCATGTTTCTCAACGCCCGCCGGGTGATGGAATGGGCGAACGTGCGCGATGAACTCGCGGATCTGCTGGAACGCGAATGGAAGTTGAAAATCGGCGAAATCAAGGAGGGGATTTCCTCGCCCGCCGGATACTCCACCATTCACAAGGCGCTTCTATCAGGAGTGCCGCGCCAGTTCGGATTGTGGGATCGTGAATCGAAAACCTACCGCGCGGCGAATGGCGGGTTCTTCGCTGTTTTTCCCGGTTCCGGCTTATTTGGTGTGCCGAAACGCTACGAGTGGGTGATGGCCATGGAACTCGTCGAAACCACCCGCTTGTGGGCGCGGCGCGTCGCCCGGTTCGAGCCGGAATGGGTGGAGCAGGTCGCCCCACATCTTTGCAAAAGCAAATACGGCGAAGCCCATTGGGACGAGGTGCAGGGTGCGGTCTATGGCAAGGAAACAGTGATCTGCGGCGGTCTGCCTATCATCGCCGGGCGTAGGATTCACTATGGCCGGGTGGATGCGGCGGCCGCACGAAACATCTTCCTGCGCGAGGGCGTGGTTGGCGGGGGATTGAGGAAGCGTTGCAGGTTTCTTGACCATCTCAACGAAATGCGCGGCGAGATCGAGGCGATCGAACAGAAACTCCGCAGGCCGGGTGGTTTGTGGAGCGATGAGGCAGTGTTGCGTTTTTTCGAGGAGCGCATTCCCGAGGACATCAACACCGCCGCCGCCTTTCACAAGTGGTTGGAGAACCATGAGGAAACTCTCATGTTAGCCGTGGTTGATGTGGTGGACGAGGACTTCGGAAATCTGGGTCTTGATGGCTTCCCTGATACGCTGCGGTACGGCGGTGCCGAATACACGCTCTACTATCATGCTCTATCCGGTGAGCGCGACGATGGCGTGACAATCGGCGTGCACGTGGATCAACTACCGAAATTTCCCGACTGGCTGCCGGCATGGGGAGTGGATGGAAATTTGCGCGAGATGGCTGAAATCCTGCTGCGCTCGCTGCCCAAGGATTACCGGCGCATTTGCCAGCCGATCGGTGCGGTGGCTGAGGGCTTTGCCGAGCGATGGATGTTCGCACCGAAGGACCGGCCCATTTTCCAGGCGCTCTCCGAGTATGCAAGGGAACGGACAGGTGCCCACGTGCCGCCCGCTGAATACGATGTGAGTAAACTGCCTCTTCACCTCGTCACGAAAATCTGGGTCTGCGATGACGACGCTCAGGAGCTTGCGATGGGGGCGGATAGTGCCGCTCTGAAGCTCCAACTCGCTGACCGGATGCGTGTCCGGTTTGAGGCGATCGCCAACACCAACATCGAGCGCAGCGGCATGACTACTTGGGAAGGTGGATGTCTGCCAGAACGGGTCGAAACTCCCGGTGGGGCGGCATTTCCCGCGCTGGTGGATGAAGGCAAAACCGTGGGAGTCCGCGCGTTCACCTGCGCCTCGGAAGCGAATGAATCGCAACGCGCTGGTGGTGCCCGATTGCTTTGTATCGCCCACGCGGAGCAGGTGGTTTATCTCACGAAAAAATTCCCGTTAGGCCTCATGGCGAAAGTTGAATTGCCCCGCTTGGGAGTCGGTGGGACGTCGATGAATGATCTGCTATTGCTGGCCGCCGAGGGTGCGGCAGGCGGAAATTTTCCAAGATCCCCCGATGAATTCCACGCGGTCTGCGAACGTGCGAGGGGGCATTGGTATGAAGCCGGCGCTGTCATCGGGAATTGTCTTGATGAAGTTTTTGAACTGTTACCGGAAATCCGCAACTGGATCGCTTGCAACCGCAAGGACCGCAATTTTGGTGAAATCGCGGAGGATCTCGATGAAGAGTTGTCGTGGCTTTTCCGCGAACGTTTCGCCTGGCGGGCCGGCTTTACCGGACTGCGTGATTACCCCCGACGGTTGCGCGCCATTAGGTCGCGGTTAGATCGTCTCTCGTCGCTGCCGATCGTCAAGGATCTGGAGAAAATGGACCGCGTCCGCCGCCTTTGGATGCCTTGGTTTCGCGCATGGAGGGAAGAGCCGGCAGACCCAGTGCGCTGGCCAATCGGTTGGATGCTGGAGGAATACCGAGTCTCGATTTTTGCTCCGGACATCCCACTGTCGGGAAAGGTTTCCGAGAAACGGATTGAGGAAATGCTTTCCAGTATGCGATAGTGGCCTAGGGTGACAATAAACAAGGGTGTCAACCGTGCGGCATTGCTTACGTGATCAGGTGGCAGCTTATACCACATGGAATGGGGCGTTCCCGGTTTGCACCCGGAAGAACCAAACGCCAACGCGTGATTTTTTCGCAGTCCGCACGCGAAAGCTAGGCACCCCAAGGCTTGCATATCCGGTGGTCCGCCGATTACAGTCCATCTATGTGTGATTTCACCGGTCAAACCATCGTCATTACGGGAGCCGGCAGTGGCGTCGGTAAAGCGATTGCCATCGCGATGGCGGAAAATGGGGCTTCGGTCGCTCTGGTGGGGAGGCACTTGGAGGCACTGGAGATTGTTGCCAACATGGTTCCCGGAAAAATGAAGTGTTATGTGGCGGATTTAGTCCGTGATGAGGATATTTCGAAACTGCATCGGCTGGTGATTGAGGACTGCGGTGGCATCGATCTATTGATTCACTGTGCTGGAGTTTTTGCGATGAGCCCGTTCCGATCCGCAGCCTTGGAAGACTTTGATCGGCAGTATCGCTGCAATGTTCGGGCACCCTTTGCTCTCACTCAAATTTTCCTTCCTTCCCTGCTTGCTCGCCAAGGGCAGGTGGTCTTTATCAACTCCACCGCAGGCCTGAATGCGGGAGCGGGAGTGAGCCAGTATGCTGCTACCAAGCACGCACTCAAGGCTGTGGCTGACAGCTTGCGGCAAGAGGTGAACGGTGATGGCATGCGTGTGCTTAGTGTCTTTCTCGGTCGCACTGCCACGCCGATGCTCGAAGCGATCTGCAAAGCCGAGGGAAGCATTTTTGATCCTAGCCAGTATATTCAACCACATGATGTCGCGCAAACGCTGCTTCATGCGCTTTCCCTGCCACGCACGGCTGAGATCGTCGATCTCACGATGCGGCCGATGAAAAAACCCTTACTCGCCTAAGTGGTTATGACATGAAACCTCTCGATGAAAACGATTGGCCCCGGCTGATCCGCCCCGGCAGCCGGGTCTTTCTCGGAGGCGGTGCTTCAGTGCCGTTCGCGCTGATTGATTCCATGTTAGGGATGTCCGCCCGCTTCAAGGACGTCGAGCTCGTCCACATCAACGGCCTTGGCGAAACACCGTGGATCGATCCGAAATACGAACAGGTCCTCCGCACGAATTCCTTTTTTCTAACTCCCGCGCTGCGCGATGCCGTCGAGCGCGGTCATGCGGACTACACGCCGTGCGCGATGTCGGAAATCCCGCTGCTTTTCAAGGGTGGTCCGCTGCCGATCGACGTGGCGCTCATCCATGTCAGCCCGCCGGATGCGGCCGGCTGGTGCTCCCTCGGAGTGAGCGTGGATGTCGTGAAAGCGGCAGCGGAGAGCGCCCGCGTGGTCATCGCCCAGATCAATCCGAAAATGCCGCGCACCTGCGGGGACAGCCTGATCTCCTCGCGGAAGATCCATTACTTCATTGAAAATTCCGCAGCCCTGCCAGAGATGGAAAAGGCCTTTCACGACGAACGCCACGCCCGGATCGGACGCTATGCGGCGCAGTTGATCGATGATGGCTCTACCTTGCAAGTCGGCCTCGGCAACAGCCCGGAGGCGGTGCTCAAGGCTTTGAAAAAACACCGCCATCTCGGTATCCACACCGGCGTCTTCACCGACGCCCTGATGGACCTCGTCAAATGCGGCGCTGCCGATCACTCGCAGAAAAATTACCTTCCCGGCAAGATCATCGCCAGCCACGTGCTCGGCAGCCGCAGTCTCTATCAATTTGTCGATGGCAATAAGGACATCGAGTTTCATCCGAGCGATTGGGTGAACGACCCGGCCCGCATCGCGCGGAACGACCGGATGGTGGCGATCAATGGTGCGCGGGAAATCGACCTAACCGGACAGGTGGTCCGCGATTCTAGCGGGCATCGGTTTTATGGCGGGATCGGAGCACTTCAGGACTTCATCCGCGGTGCGGGACGCAGCAAAAACGGCTGCCCGATCATCGCCCTTACGTCCACCTCGGATGACGACGCCCGTTCGCGCATCGTCGCCGGACTGCGCGAGGGCAGCGGCGTCTGCACCGGTCGGGGCGATGTGCATCACGTGGTCACCGAATACGGAGTAGCCAGCCTGCACGGCCGCAGCATCCGCGAGCGGGTGGCGCGATTGGTGGAGGTGGCGCATCCGGATCATCGCGAGAGTTTGTTAGCCGGAGCGCAGCAGCGCGGCTGGCTGCCGAAGTTTTTCACCATGCCCGCCACCGAGCCTGGCTTGGGCGACGACGGCATCGAGTCCTCATGGGTGAGTTTTCAAGATACGCGGCTTTTTCTGCGCCCGCTCCATCCGAGCGACATGCGGACCTTGCAGGAGTTTTTCTACTCTCACGACGAGGAAACCATCCGCCTGCGCTATGGTTATCAGCGCGACACGATGACCGGTGAATCCGCCTACAAGCTGTCTGCCGTGGATCAGACGCGGGATCTGGCGCTCGGCATTTTCTCCGAGGATCATGGCAGGCATGAACTCCGGGCGATTGGTCGTTATTATCTCGATCCTGATGGAAAGCGGGCGGAAGTCGCCTTCGTCGTCCACGAAGAGACACGGCACTCCGGAATGGCTGGATTTTTGTTAGGCGAGCTCGCCGCGATTGCGAAGCGCCGGAATATCCCGGAGCTTTGGGCCAGCGTGTTGCCGGACAACCGCGCCATGGCGGGTCTCTTCCTCGCGGCGGGTGGTAGCGAGGCGAAGTCTCCAATGAATGAGGAACGGCATTTCACGATGCCGGTGGATGCGGTGTTACGCAGCCGGAAGAAATTTCTCGAACGGAAAAAAATCGAACGCATCGAACGATGATCGACGGAAAAAGGAAAATCGGCGTGCATTACAACCCCGCCTACGAACGCCACGATACTGGCCCATTCCACCCGGAATCGGCGAACCGCTATCACGTGCTCGCGTCCGCGCTGGAAGAGTTGCCGGATGAAATCGTCCGTCTGCGCGGGCGGCGTGCCCTGGTTTCCGAGATCCTTCTGGTCCACGAGCATTACTATCACGATCTCGTCTATCGGGACACCGAGACCTTCTCCGACGTCCTGCGCACCGGTGACACCGCGATCTGTGAGGAGAGCTACGACGTCGCCTTGGAAGCCACCGGCGCGGTCCTGGAAATCGCCGATGCCGTCATGCGCGGCGATGTAACGTCCGCCTTCTGCGCCGTGCGGCCGCCCGGCCACCACGCCACGCCAAGCCGGGGAATGGGCTTTTGCATTTTCAATCACG
>JBDTNJ010000397.1:0-3263 GCA_039933825.1 Luteolibacter sp. | reverse complement strand
TCCCCCGTCCCCAGTCCCCCGTCTCCCGTCCTCCGTCTCCCGTCCCCTTCTTCCATGCCCTTCCACCTCGTCTCCTACGCCACGACGAATTACCGCCACCGCCAGATTCTGCTAGCGGCATCGGGCTTGGCAAACGGAGTCGTGGCTACCGCAACCTCTTGGACATTACCCAAGCTCCAGCATTCCGAGTTCCCTCATCTCGCACCGGACATCTCGTTGACGGAACGCGGCTCTGGATTCTGGGCATGGAAACCGTTTATCATCCAGCAAGCACTGGATGCGGTTCCCGACGGTGAAATCGTGTTCTATTGCGATGTCGGCAGAAAATATCCCTATATTCTGCTAGATCATCATTTGACTCCTTTCGTAAAATGGATGGATGATCACAAGCAAGATATCATGCCGGGCGTTAACATCCCATGGAACGGTTCCATGGAAATTTGGACCAAACGCGCCGCCTTCACCGGCACAGACATGGATCGCCCCGAAATCCACGAAGCGTCTCCCATTCAAGCAAGTTTCTCACTCTGGCGTGCCAGTCAGAAATCCAAGGCCTTCGTTGCGGAATGGCTGTCCTTCTGCGTCCAGCGGCAGTTGGTCAGCGACGAGCCTAGCAAAACTAGTTTTCCCGAGTCACCTCGATTCCGTGGACATCGGCACGACCAAAGCCTGCTCACCCTCTGTTGCCTCAAACACGGCATTCGGGGAATCGATCTCGGGAACGAAATGCCCGCCTTCAACGAACGCGACCCCGGCCAGATATCCGAATACCTCGCCAATACACAGGCCCTCGCGACTTTCAAAGGGTCGTTGATTAGACACCTCGCCAAACCGATCCAAACGGTCGAACAGAAACTCCGGGAGCGAATCGCTTTTGGAAAAAAATATGAGTAAGCAAAGGTGGCGCGCTTCCGCCGGGAGCGCATGCCAATGAACTGTGATAGAACCAACCAAGCCCAGCCTTCCCGACCACACTTGGTATCCTCCTTTCTCCCCTCATTGACTGCGGCCCCGGCGGTGCCGCGCTACCTTTCCTTTCCATCCGGTGGCGCGCTTCCGCCGGGAGCGCATGCCAATGAACTGTGAAAGAACCAACCAAGCCCAGCCTTCCCGACCACACTTGGTATCCTCCTTTCTCCCCTCATTGACTGCGGCCCCGGCGGTGCCGCGCTACCTTTCCTTTCCATCCGGTGGCGCGCTCCCGCCGGGAGCGCATGCCAATGAACTGTGAAAGAACCGACCAAGCCCAGCCTTCCCGACCGCCCTTGGTATCTTCCTTTCTCCTTTCATTGACTGCGGCCCCGGCGGTGCCGCGCTACCTTCCCGTTTCACCCGATGGCACACTTCCGCCGTATCCCATGACTAGGAAACAACACCTCGGATTCATCGATCAGTTGCGAGGTCTTGCGATTCTGCTGGTCGCGGCGGGCCATGTCTTTGCCTACGCCGGTGCCACCTATCAGGCACCATTTTCCACGATCCACCCAAGTCGCGACCCGAGCACCGTCACCGGGTTCATCGCGACCTCAATTTTCTGCAACGGATTCCTGGGAGTTCTGCTATTTTTCGGCTTGAGCGGATTCTGCATCCGTTGGTCCCACCTGCACGCGACCCGATTCTCACTGAAGGACTTCTATCTCCGGCGGGCCTTCCGCATCTATCCGGCCTATCTGGTGTGGCTTGGAATCTTCGCGGTTCTGGCGTCCGCTCCCGCATGGGATATCACCGTCCATGCGTTGCTGATTCATAATTTCACCATCGCGTCATTTTACTCGATCAACCCTCCCTTCTGGAGCATCGCCCTTGAGTGGCAGATCTATCTGATTTATCCGCTGATTGTCTGGATCAGCCGTCGGGTGGATTCCCGATTCATCCTCATCGGTACCGCTCTCACTGGAGTCGGGGCGGGAATGCTCGGTACCACCACCGTCCAAAACCTGTTCCATTCCAATCTACCCGCAGTCCTCTCCGTGCTTCCCTTTTGGCTATTGTTTCCATGGATGCTCGGCTTTTATCAGGCAGAAAGGCTGTATTCCGGGAAAGCTCTCAAGACGATCGGCTGGTGGTGGATCGCACTGATCCCGACGACCCTGTTGGTTGAATCCTATCCCAAGATCCATGTATTCCGGGTGGTGCTGTGGTCGATCGTCGCGTCGCAAGTGCTTGCTCTCTGGTGCCGCTATGCGAGCAAACTGACTTCCAAACCATTCCAAGCGCTCGGCTTCATCGGCGTGGTCAGCTATTCCATCTATCTCGGCCACGACCTGGTCGCCCGTTTCTACCCCGCCATCGAAAGGGCACTTTCGCTTCCACGCTCCAGTTTCCTTGGCGGCGTCATCGCATCCCTCGTCTGTCTGCCACTTTTTATTCTAATCGGCTGGGTGTCCTATCATCTCTTCGAGAAACCGGGGATTCAGGCCAGTTATTTTTTCCGAAAGCATTTGATTGCCAAGAAATCGCTTGAGGAGCCGGGTGTTTAGATTCCCTCCGTTCCACCGGTTTTCAATCCAAGATATTGGTTAACCCAACCCAAGGTGGCGCGCTCCCGCCGGGAGCGCATGCCAATGAACGGTGAAAGAACCGACCAAGCCCAGCCTTCCCGACCACCCTTGTTATCTTCCTTTCTCCACTCATTGACTGCGGCCCCGGCGGTGCCGCGCTACCCCTATCCCGCTTGTCCCCCAAATCACTCGTATTCCAAGGCCTGAAGGCGGTTCACCGGACCGCTTCTCATCTACCTGCATTCGGAAACTTCCGCCCCCTGCGCGGAAGTTTTTCCGCAAGGGACTTACTTGATCATGGTTTGCTAGATGGCGGTATTCTTGCGACTGAACAACCCATCGGCCCCTGTCCGCCCGGCAGCATGACCGAGAAGGCCGGTTTCCAACAGAACCACCATCAGCCTTGGCCCATCTTCTGGACCCGGGCGCATGACGCAAGGCTGGCTGGACGTTTGTTGCTGTGGCGGGATCAGAACGACCGCGTCTGTTCGGAGGGCGTCTATGGCATGCCAGACCACAAAAAATTTGGAGACGACCGCGTTTTCTCTCAAATCCATGTAACCAGACCGGAAAGACTGTCCGGAGCATGGACTTCAATTACCTCAAATTGGTGCAGCGGCAAAAACTACTACCATTGGCTACTGGACGGCCTGTCGAGGCTATGCGTCCGCGATTTGTTGCCGGAGAAGCCGGGTATCCTCGTTCCAGCCGGTATGGGCAATTTTGCCAAAGAAACACTGGAGTTGCTGGGACTTGATTCCG
>JBDTNJ010000396.1:0-10100 GCA_039933825.1 Luteolibacter sp. | reverse complement strand
GATTGGATTTCTCCGGGGCGGATCGGATTTTCAGCTCCCTCGTCGAGCTCGCAACAGCACTTTAAAGCCCGGCCGGGTGGCGCATCACATGGCCGAGACCCTGGCGGGTCGCGGTTTTCCAACGGGGTCCAGTTTCGCCGCCAGGGCCACCCGTATCGAGCCGCAGCCCGGCGACGGTCATGAAAACGTGTCCATTCCTGGCATAAATGGTGATCCATTTGCCCTCGCCCTTTTTGCCGTAACCGAAGAAGTCCTTCGAAGGAATACAGCCGTCGATCAGTCCCGCCTCGCGCAGGACGTAGGAAACCGAGCCGGAGCAATCGTAGCCGTAGTCATCATACTTCGCATGGCCGCCGCCCCATTTGTAGGGCATCAATTGCAAGCGGTTCCCAGCGGCAATCGCACGCTTCACTGCGGAGGGTGCGTTTCGCGGAGCATAGGCAAATCCATCCCTGAGCATCGCCGTGTGGCCCGACTCAAAGTGATAGGAAACAGGACGCCTCGCTTTGACTTGGCTGGAGCAGGACACCGCACCCCCGAGGAGTGGAAAGACAATGGCAAGAAGGAGAAGGAAAGTTTTCACGGCGGGCAAAGTCTCAAATTTTGTTAAGATATGCAAATTATTTCAAATATTTAGCATTCAAAAAATCCACCACCTGTCCCATGGCCCGTGCGCGGTGACTGAGTGTGTTCTTCATCGCATCTCCCAATTCCGCGAACGTTTGCTCATACCCCGCCGGGATAAACAATGGATCGTAGCCGAATCCCCGCCCACCCCTCAGCGCATCAATGATCCGCCCTTCCACCGTTCCACTGAAATTCGCCTGCTCCACGCCATCCTTTGCCAACACCATCGTGCAGCGGAAACGCGCGGACCGCTTTGTCTTCCCGACCATCTCCACCAGCAGGCGCGCGTTATTTTTCCCATGATTTCCTTCCTCTCCGCCGAAGCTCGAAGACCAAACCCCCGGCGCACCGCCCAGCGCATCCACCTCGAGTCCTGAGTCATCCGAAAGCACCCAGCCCTCCACACAGCGGCTAATCCCCTCCGCTTTGAGCCGGGCGTTTTCCAAAAAGGTCGTTCCTGTCTCCTCAATCTCCGGAAAATCAGGGAACGCCGTCGCGTCCAGCACCTCGAAGCGATCCCCGATCATCGCCCGGATTTCCCCGGTTTTATGCGCGTTCCGGGTGGCAATGATCAGGCGGGGCAGCGGTTGCATGACCTCTCGCTAAAGAAAATGATCCATTCTGGCGAAAGTTTTTTGAATAATTCCCCATCCTGCGGCACTTATACACATGATGAAAGCAATCACCTGGCTCGCCTCAGTCACCGTCGGCGTCGCCGCACTCTCCGCCTCCGCCTTCGCCACCACACCGGAAGGCTGGTCCACCGATCTCGAAAAAGCCTTTGTCAAAGCCAAGGCAGAAAAGAAGGCCGTGCTCGTCGAGTTCACCGGTTCCGACTGGTGCCCGCCATGCATCGCCATGCGCAAAAACGTCTTCTCCAAGAAGGAATTCGTCGACGCCGCCTCGAAGAAATACATCCTCGTCGAACTGGATTTCCCGAAGGGTGAAAAGGAAATCGCCGAGAAAAACCAACCGCTCGCCGAGAAATACGAGATCGAGGGCTTCCCCACCGTGATCCTTTTCAATTCCGCCGGTAAGGAATTCAACCGCTTCTTCGCCTCCGAGTTCCCGAAAACCGACGAGTTCCTCAAGCACCTCGACGAAGCGTTGGAGAAAAAGGACTTGGATTGATTTTCACCCGCAAACCACTCACCCACCCCGCCCGGCCCCCAGTCGCGGTGGGGTTTTTCGTGTTCGGACTTCGCGGAGATTTCGATAGGCAGCTGGGGAAAATCCGCTAGAGTGAGTGCCATGAAGCTTCCCATCGTGGCGGTCGAAATAGCGGTGCTAGGCATTGCCATCGGGTTCATCGCCGGAAAAACGACAGCTGACCGGGCGAACTCTCACGGAGATGAAGCGCCACGCACCATTTCCGCCCGGCGGGCCGCTGGCACGCTGGATTCTGGAAAAGCAGCGTATGCACTCACCTCAGTCCCCATAGGCGTGGACATCAGCAAACTCACCGCTGCGGATGTTTTGAAGTTGGTAAAGGCGAATTCGGAAAATCGCTGGGGTGACGGTAAGTTGGAAATGATGCGAAAGCACTACGAGTTCGAGCTCATGCTCAGTAAGTTGCCGCTGCCCATGATTGAAGAGGTGCTCAAGCTCTCCCGGGAATCCGGTATCTCTGCCAACAATGCCTATCCGATTTTCTCCGCCTATGCCGCGCGGGATCTACAGAAAGCCATGGCCTGGGCCTCCGCCCAACCGGATGCGGAGACATGGAAACTTGCTGCCGTCAATGCCTCAGCGAGGCTCTATCCAATTCAGGCGTTGGAAATGTATCAGCAAAGTGTCCTCTCTGGAAGTTGCAAAGATAGCAACGCATATGGAATGGGAGCGGGTATGGCATTGGGTAATCAATATGCGGAACAAGGCAAAGCCGCGCTTCTACAGTTCCTCGATACGGTCCCGTCCGCTTCCGTTTCTAATCTCCTTAGCTTCTCAATCGAAGGTCTGCCTAAGCAGGATCTACCCGGCTTCCTCGATGAGATCGAGCAGCGTGTCAAAGACGGGAAAATTGATGAGAGGAGTGTGAGCCGGCTCATGCAAAGGCTGGCTGCGATTGATCCGCAGCTCGCCGAGAGCCGGATTGCCAAAATGGAACCGGGGCTGCAAAAGACCTCACTCCAAGTCAGTTTGGCTGAAACGATCTTCGAACAAGGCAAAACCGATGAAGCAACGGAGCTGATGAAAAGTGCGATGGCCCAAGACCCTGGCAAGGAGAAGGAATTCATCATCAACCAAACACCCAGCATTTTTCGCTCCAACCCGGACTTTGCCTCCCGGATCTCGGAACTCCTGCCTCCAGGCGTCGAATTGACGAAGGAGGACGTGACGGTAATGTCTAGGAAAGCGGGACCGCCGGATCCGGTCACTCTGTCACAATTGCTCAAGTCCCCTGAGGACAAAGCCGCTTATCTGGCAGATTCCATCCCAAATCTCGGTACTTGGACCAAGCTCAATGAAACGGACTTCCGCGTCCTCGCACACCGCCTAGACGGCATCGGCCTCACCGGAGACAATGCAGCCCGCGTCCAGCAAGCCCTCACTACTGCCCGTGAAAAGGCACTGACCAAGCACTGAACCGGCGTTTTCTGCGTCCGTAGCGTCTATTTGGAACGCACCATTCCGTCAACCAGCCCCCACCCGCAATCACGAGGACGCCGCCGTGGTGCCAAAACCGCAGGCCTGAAAATCCGATCTATCCAGCCACCCCGCCCGATTCCCATTCGCGGCGGGGGTTACCCTATCCAAATCAAGCCACCTTCGCTAAGTGGAAGCGCTTAAGTGCAGCGACCAGAGCAGCGGTGCTCCACGGAGACAGCGGCGAGATTGATTTTTCGCATGGGCAAATATCCCTACTTCACCGTCACAGGAACAGCCGAAAATTGATTTGGGAGAATCCGCCACACGCCCGAAACAATTAGACGAATGAAGTATTCCTTTCACACTTCACGTTGCGTGAGGACCGAAAATGGGCTAGCCGTGAAGGCTCGACCCGATCCGGGATGGGCTACCCAAACAAACCAATCGAACAATTATGAAAACCATCATCACAAGTATCATGTCCGTGGCCCTCTCGGCCTTTGTTCTCAGCTCCAATGCTCCAGCAGCGGAAGAGTCCATGGCCAAGCCCGTCACGATGAAAGGCACCGCCACCTGCGCGAAGTGCGATTTGGGAACGGAGAAGGAATGCACCACCGTGCTCCAGGTCAAGGAGGGCGATAAGACCATCACCTACCTACTCGCCGGCAAAGCCGATAAGGACTGGCACAAGAAAATCTGCAAAGGTCCCAAAGAAGTCACGGCAACCGGCACCGTAACCGAAAAAGACGGCAAAAAGATCATGGACGTCACCGCCATCGAAATGACGGAAAAAGCAGTAAAATGACGCCCTAACTGCCATGACCCTGAACGATTGAAGTGCGATGCTATTTCAAGATTTCAGCATCGGGCTCTTGAATCCGCCTTTCCCGGTGTATGAGTGGGGCGCGCTGAAGCGCGTTCCGCTCTCCACTTCCGATGCTTTTTATCCAACAACTCCGCGGAGAACTCCGCAAACTCTTCGCCCGGCCGCGCACTTGGATGGGCTACGGGGCTTTTCTCGTGATGGAGGCCGTGATCCTGTTTGTTTACAAACTCGACAAGGTGAAAAATTATAACAAGGGCATCGTCGAGCGCAACGGCCTGGATTTCAGCACCTATTACAGCTCCCTGACGATCACCTTCACCATCATGCTGCTGAGCATGTTTGTGCTGGGTTCGGTTTATTTCGCGCTCGTCGCCGGGGACATTGTCGCGAAGGAAAACGAGGATGGAAATCTGCGTATGGTCTTCGCCCGCCCGATCAGCCGACTGCGGCTACTGTTAGTAAAATACGCTGCCATCTGCCTCTACACGTTTTCGTTTGTCTTTTTCGTTGGAATTTCCGGCTACCTGATGGCGGTTGCCGCGATCGGCTGGGAAGGCGGGCTTTTTGTGATGGAACCGAAGATGAAAGTCTTCGCCGCGTTTCCTGATTGGTCGGAAGGAGCGTTCCGTCTCGGACTCTGCGCGGCGGGCATCGGGGTGAGCATGATCACACTCTCGTCGATCGCTTTCATGTTCTCCTGTTTTAAAATCAAACCCGCGGCCGCCACCATCATCACGTTGAGCATTCTGTTCGTGGACATGATTTTACAGAATTTCCCTTTCTTCAAACCCTACGAAGCATGGTTCGTCACTTGGCGAATGAGCGCTTGGGTATTCATGGCCGAGCAACAGATTTCCTGGCCGAAAATCATCGAGTCCTACGCCTTTCTCGGCGGACTCAACATCACTCTTTTTACGATCGGTTGGCTATCGTTCCAGACGCGCGATTTCAAGACGTGAGGAGATCCTCAGCCCTGCCAGTTCACATTTTGGCCGCGGCTGTCGATATGGGTGAAATCGGAATATCCACCCACGCCACCGCGGAACAACCCGAGGTCGCGGAGTTGGCGAGCCGTCGCGGTAACCAGCGAGGGAGCCATTGGGAATTTCACATCCACGGCGACGTTCGCTTGATGCCATGAGCCATATTTTGCGCCCTCACAATGAGAGTTGTATGCAGGACAGCGGTATGCGGAAACAATTTCCACTTCCGAAGCACCCATTTCTAAGGCGATCCGGTCAGCCACGCGGAGAGTGTAAGCCATGCGCGCCCACCAGACTTTCGGCGGCAAGATGTTCCAAACGGAGCCTTTCGCCTTCGCATGGGCCTCGATGACCTGCTTCGCGCAAACTCTCTGCAGTCTGAGTGAAGTCAGATAGCGGGTGTATTCCGGCAGAACCGAACCTTGGTTATGCGCCCATTCGGGCGGCAATTGCGTAAGATCCGCAGCTCCCACCAGACGAGGCAAAGGCTGGGAACTCGTCTGCACATTCACTTTCGGCCTGCTGCTTTCTCTTACCACATAAGTCTTTGCTTGCCCAGAAATCGACGAGGCTAGCAAGCCGAGGCCGGCTAAGCCCAATGAACCGATTACCCGACGGCGATCGGTCGCGACGGATTCTAAAGTAGCTGTAGTGGCGGGCTCGTTTGGGAAAAACATGACTAAATGAAAGGAAATGGGTCTAAGCTGATTCAGCGGATTGCGTGCCGGAACTCGCAAATCTTTGAAATTCGGGAACTTCAAATCCCGTGGAACCAACCAAACTGAGCGATTGCCACAAGTAAAAAAGACCACCCCGTCCCTAATTTGTCCCGGCCTTTCCGGAGCAAACATCGCTTGTAGCCCCTGAGTCGCCTCGATTTGCGAGTGATAAACTTGCAGTTTTGGCAACAATTTGCGGGGCTTCGGCATGGGAAAACACGACCTGATGAAAGACGGGATTGCGCAAGAAGGAGTTCGTGTCTTGCTTGGGTGCGGCGCGTGAATCGCTGGATACCCGGCGTGAGATGGGCGGAACGCCGCAGGGTTATCTGGATTTCCTGGAAGGATTTATCAGGAGCGCGGGCAAGTGATGGCCGGGAGGCTCCGTTTGGCTAGCTGCCGGCAAGAATGGCTTGCTCGGGCGCCTCGGAGAGGTCGCGATGGACGCTGCGGGTGATGATGTCGCGCGTGGCCTCATCGAGGTAGTCGTGGAGGAGTTTCGAGAGTTCAAGAAACTGGGGCCAGAGGACTTGATCCACCATGAACGGTGTGCTGCGGAGCATGACGGTGGTGGAACGCTGGCGATATTGGCGGAATAGGGTGAGACCATTCCGGCGGCAAAGGGCCAAGAAAAGCTGGCGCTTCCATGGGTCCGGCAGACTGAACTTGTATTCGACGGTCTTTTCCGGCGCAGGGCCGAGCTGAGCGTGCAGACGCTCGAGCGCACTTCGGGCGGCTTGTTTTTCACCGGCGGAATCGGTGCCGGTGAAGAGTGCTTCGACCTTACGGATTTTTTCGATGAGTTCCTCGCGGGTCATGGAATGGATTCGCGGAATTCAGCTCACCAGCCGAACTCGGGGATCTGGCGGCTTTTGTAAAGGTGCTCGTTATTGAACTGGAACGAATAATACGCGGATTTCCCATCCGGAGCGGTGAGCTGGATGGGCTGGGTGGCGAAGGCGGGGTCCTCGTTGCCCGAGCTGTAGGTTTGCAGCTTATGGCCCATGATAGTGACGGATTCCTTGGAGTCCGTTTGGATCCTGGGGTTTTCCTGGCCGTGAAAGAAGACTTCCACGACATCCTTGGGTGAGCCGTCTTTCACGTAGCCGACCCGACTGTAGCCGGTGACATCGAGCGAAGGTTTTCCATCGCCCTGCACGTGCCAGCCCGGAGTGGTCACGCGGGGCAGAATGGCGGTACCCGCTTCCTTTTCATGATCGATCACGACTTTCTGCCTGGCGGCGGCGGGATCGGCTGCCTCGCAGGAAACAAAACAAAGACCTGCTGCTGATAGAGCGAGAAAAGCGTGGTTTTTCATGGGGCTTGGGGGGATTCGCGAGCAGAGAAGCGACCGGGATGGCCTATTTGACCGGGACCGGTTCGCTGCCTGCATCCGGCGCGGTGGTAGCCGTTTCCGCCGGAATCGCGGAGAAATCTCCCGGGACGACTTCCGGAGCATTCTTTTTCGCACTCCAATAGATCGTGGTCAGTGTTCCGGATTTCTTTTCCTTGACCGTGTAGCGTTTGTTCACGTCGTCTTCAGCGACCATCTCCATGGTCCCGACGCTGGCTGTGACCATCATCGACGCCGTCGCGCGGGTGGGGTTTTTCTGCGCCTCTTCGGTGAACTTCTTCAACTTGCCGGCCCCCATGACGCCCGCGATGATGATGCCAATGATGACCAGGAGGATAAGGCCGCCGCATCCGATGCCGATCTTAGCACCCGTTCCGAGTCCTTTTTTCGGATTTGCGGCGGAAGGCGATGTTAGGGGCGGTTGTGTTGTTTCCATAGGAACGAGGTTACTAGCAAGCCCGCAGGACGATGACAAGTACAGTCTGGACCCTTCAGAGAAAACCGATTTACTGATCTGACCCGTCAGTTCGCGACGATGTTGAAGATCTTACCGGGGATGAAAACGATCTTGCGGATGGTCTTGCCTTCGAGGTGTTCGTTCACCTTGCTGCTGGCGAAAGCGGCGGCTTTCGCGCCTTCCTCGTCGATGTCCTTGGAAACCATCAGGCGGTCACGGAGTTTTCCGTTCACCTGCACGACGAGTTCGATCTCGCTCCTAACGAGCGCAGCCTCGTCGTAGGTGGGCCAGGTCGTTTCCGAAAGCATCGTGGTGCCGCCGAGGCGCGAGTGGATTTCCTCGGCAAGGTGCGGGGCGAAGGGATCGAGCACGGTGAGGAATTCCGTGAACTCCTTCAACGGCACGACCGCGGCCTGGGTGAAGGCGTTGGTGCAGATCATCATCTGCGAGATCGCGGTGTTGAAGCTGAGTTTCTCGATGTCCTCGCCGGCTTTCTTGATCGTCTCGTGGACGACGCGGAGCAGTTCCTTGTCGGAGCAGGGGACGTCTTGGATCTTGCTGGAAACAGTTAGTGTGCCGTTTTCCTGCTCTTCGAAAGCGACGCGCCAGACGCGGGCGAGGAAGCGGGAAACGCCTTCGACGCCTTTCATCTGCCACGGCTTCACCTGTTCTAGCGGGCCCATGAACATTTCATAGAGGCGCAACGCGTCCGCTCCGTATTCGGAAACGACATCGTCCGGATTCACCACGTTGCCGCGAGATTTTGACATTTTCTGGCCGTCTTCGCCGAGTATGAGGCCTTGGTTGACGAGTTTCTGGAAAGGCTCGGGTGTTCTAACGTGTCCGAGGTCGAAGAGGACCTTGTGCCAAAAACGGGCGTAGAGGAGGTGAAGTACGGCGTGTTCCGTACCGCCGACGTAGAGATCCACCATGCCGGGTTTTTCGCCGGTCCAGTAGTCTTCGGCTTCGTTAGAGATGAAACGGCCGGTGTTGCCGGGATCGCAATAACGCAGGTAATACCAGCACGAGCCGGCCCATTGCGGCATGGTGTTGGTTTCGCGGATGGAGCCGTCCGGCAACTCGACCCAAGCGGTGGCTTTGGTGAGGATCGGTTCGGGAGAGCCACTCGGTTTGTAATCGTCGAGCGGCGGCGCGAGCAACGGGAGATCGCTTTCGGAAATGGCGAAATGATTGCCGTCTTTCCAAACAATCGGGAATGGCTCGCCCCAGTAACGCTGACGGGAGAAAAGCCAGTCGCGGAGTTTGTATTGGATGCGGTGCTTGCCTTTTCCGTTAGAAACTAACCACTCGATCATCTTGGCCTTCGCTTCGACGGTGGGCAGGCCGTCGAGGAAGCCGGAGTTGATGGCAGTTCCGTAATCGGTGTAACCTTGCCAATCGGAGTCGTCGTTCGGTTGGACCACCTGTGTGATCGGTAGCTCGAAACGTTGGGCAAATTCAAAATCCCGTGAGTCATGCGCAGGCACGGCCATTATCGCACCGGTTCCATATCCCATCATCACATAGTCCGCGATCCACACCGGGATCTCTTCGCCGTTCACCGGATTCGTAGCGAAAGCTCCCGTGAAGACGCCGGACTTGTCTTTGTTTAGCTCGCCGCGATCCATATCGGATTTCGACGAACAGGCTTTCTGATAGGCTTCGACCGTGGCCCTTTGTTCGGTGGTCGTGATTTCCGGGACGAGCGGGTGCTCGGGAGCGATGACCATGTAGGTCGCTCCGAAAAGCGTGTCCGGACGCGTCGTGAAAACGGTGACCTTATGACCTTGTACATCGAAATCCACCTCCGCACCTTCGCTGCGGCCGATCCAGTTTTTCTGCAACAGCTTGATGCCTTCCGGCCAATCGAGCGTGTCGAGTTCGTCGATCAGGCGCTGGGCGTATTTCGTAATCCGCAGCATCCATTGGCGCAGCGGGCGGCGTTCGACGGTGTGGCCTTTGCCTTTCCACTCCTCGACTTCCTCGTTTGCCAACACGGTGCCGAGGTCCGGCGACCACCAGACGGGCGTGTTCGCGACGTAGGCGAAGCGCACTTCGTCGATTTGCTCGCGGGTCCAGCCCTTCGCTTCGAGTTCGGAAACGGGCTTCGCCTTGCCGGCCTCCTCATCGTAATAAGAGCCGTAAAGCTGGAGGAAAATCCACTGCGTCCAGCGCACGTATTCCGGGTCGGTCGTGGCGATTTCCCGGTCCCAATCGTAGCCGAAGCCGAGCGATTTCAACTGACGCCGGAAATTCTCGATATTCGCCGCCGTGGTGATCGCCGGGTGCTGGCCGGTCTTGATCGCATATTGCTCCGCCGGCAGGCCGAACGAGTCATAACCCATTGGATGCAAGACGTTGAAGCCTTTCATCCGCTTGTAGCGGCCGATGATGTCAGTGGCCGTGTACCCTTCCGGATGCCCCACATGCAGGCCCGCGCCGCTGGGGTAGGGAAACATGTCGAGCACGTAGTATTTCGGCTTCGAGGCATCGAAATCCGCATCGCCCGGGCCGGGGGTGCGGAAGGTCTTTTCGGTCTCCCAGC
>JBDTNJ010000395.1:0-2604 GCA_039933825.1 Luteolibacter sp. | reverse complement strand
TCACCGAGAAACAGCACACCATCGTCCCCTCCGCCTCGCTGCTCCCGCAGTCGCCCGGCCTGCTGTTCACGAACGCCGGGATGAACCCCTTCGTCCCGTATTTCCTCGGCGTCGAAAAAGCTCCCTACGATCCACCGCGCGCGGCCGACACCCAAAAATGCATCCGCGCCGGTGGCAAACACAACGACCTCGAGGATGTCGGCTACGACACCTATCACCACACGTTTTTCGAAATGCTCGGAAACTGGTCGTTCGGCAATTATTTCAAAAAGGAAGCCATCGCCTGGGCCTGGGAACTCGTCGTCGAGCGTTGGGGCCTCCCCGCCCACCGCCTCTACGCCTCTGTCTATGCGCCGAAACCTGGCGATCCCGGAAATTTCGACCAGGAAGCCTACGACATCTGGGCCGCGCTCTTCGTTTCCAAAGGTTGCGATCCCGCCGTCCAGATCGTCCACGGCAACGTCAAAGACAACTTCTGGATGATGGGCGAAACCGGCCCCTGCGGCCCCTGCTCCGAACTCCACGTCGATCTCACGCCCGAAGGAAATCCCGTCACCGGCCGCAACCTCGTCAACAACGACTCCGACCTCTGCATCGAGATCTGGAACCTCGTCTTCATCCAATACAACGCCGAGGCCGACGGCAGCTTCCGCGAGCTCCCCGCCAAACACGTCGATACCGGCATGGGCTTCGAGCGCGCCTGCTCCATCATCCAAAACACCAAAGGCTTCACCGACTTCTCGATCAAGCCATCTAACTACGCCACCGACGTGTTCCAACCGATCTTCCGCAAGCTGGAAGAACTCAGCGGAAAAACTTACGTCAACATCTATCCGGAGTTAGGTGCCGACCGCGCCGCCTTCACCGAGGAGATGAAAACGGCGATCGCCTTCCGCGTCATCGCCGACCACCTCCGCACCCTGAGCTTCTCCATCGCCGACGGCATCATGCCTGGGAATAATGGGAGGAATTATGTGCTCCGGCGCATCCTGCGCCGTGCGGTGAGATATGGCCGCCAGCTTGGTTTCTCCGGCGATAAGCCGTTCTTCGGCGCGCTGGTGGAAACGCTTGTTAGCGAGATGGGTGGAGTTTTCCCGGAGTTGAAGAACCGCGAGCAAGTGGTAAGGCAGACGCTTGAACAGGAGGAAACCAGCTTCAATCAGACGCTGGATCGCGGTCTTAAACGCTTCGAAGAAGCTCTCCAAGGGGAGCACACGCGCCCTCGCGTGTCATCTGAGGCGCCCTCGCCTCAGATCGCGTTGAATTCACCCACCGCGTCCGAAACCACCTACACCCGCCGCAATCTCCCCCATTTCGAACGCCCGTGGGGGAAATACATGGTCACCTTCACCACCCGGGACCGCGACATTCTCAGCGAAGCCGAGCGCACCATAGTGCTCGATTCCATCCTCCACTCGCGCGAGCTCGGTCAAATCCATCTCTACGCCGCGTGCGTCATGCCGGACCACGTCCATCTGCTCATCGAACCACAGGTCAAATCCTACGATGCCGATTCCAATCCGACCTTTTACACGCTGACCGAGATTCTCCAACCTATCAAATCGGCGACTTCCCACAGGATTCTCAAAGAACGGAGAAGCGTTCTTCAAAATGAAAACATTAAAAATCTTTGGGAAAAAGAATCGTTTGATCGATTGATCCGCAGCGAGTCCGACCTCATTGAGAAATATGATTATGTCATCGGAAATCCGGTGGCTGAGAAATTAGTGACGCAAGCGAGGAATTACGTCTGGTCCTGGTGTCGGGAGTTTTGTGAAGCTTCCAGCCCTGCCGGAGACGAGGGCGTCTCCGGCGACACGCGAGGGCGCGTGTGCTCCCCTTTTCCTGGAGACATCGCATTCGAACTCTACGACACCTTCGGTTTTCCAATCGATCTCACAGAACTCCTCTGCGCCGAGCGCGGACTCAAAGTGGACATGCCGCGCTTCGAAGAACTCATGGAGCAACAGCAAGAACGCTCCCGCGCCGCACAAAAATCCAACATCGTCCGCGCCCTCGACATCTCCACCGAGGCCGTCACCGAATTCCTCGGCTTCGACTCCGACGAAACCGAAGCCACCATCCTCGAAATCCACCCGCAGGAAGACACACTTTTCGTCATCACCGACAAAACCATCTTCTACGCCGAAATGGGCGGCCAAGCCGGCGACACCGGCACTCTTCAAGTGGCTGGGACTTCCAGTCCCAGCCTTCCCGTCACCGGCACCCAACAAATCGGCAAAGCCCGCGCTCTGATCATTCAAAAATCAGAAATCAACAATCATCAATCATCAATCCAGTCCGGCGACAAAGTCCACCTCCGCCTCGACCCCACCCGCCGCCGCCCCATCGAAGCCCACCACTCCGCCACCCACCTTCTCCACTGGGCGTTGCACGAAGTCGTCTCAGCAGACGCCGCGCAACAAGGTTCCTCCGTCGATGAAAACCGCCTGCGTTTCGACTTCAATAGCGCCGCCGTCACGCCCGAGCAACTCGCCGCGATGGAGGAAAAAGTGAATGCCTCCATCAAGGCCAACGATACTGTTAGCTGGAAAGAAGTCCCCCACGCCTCCATCAAAGGCCGCCCGGACATCATGCAATTCT
>JBDTNJ010000394.1:0-4878 GCA_039933825.1 Luteolibacter sp. | reverse complement strand
CTTTTGGGTAGATCCCTTGCCAGACTTCTTCCCACCGCTCGATGAATCCCCTGAAACGCCGCAATTCCTCCTCGACCGGCACCGCTGCCCGGTTCGTCCGCGCGCTCTCGGCCCCCACATCGATCACATCCGCGCCCGCCGCGACTTGCGCCTGGGCTTGGGAAATCGCTTTCTCAAAATCCAGCGTTCCATCGCCAGAAAACGAATCATCATTCACATTCACAATCCCCATGACCAGAGGACGCCGGGGAAACTCAATCACCCGCTCGGGAAGTCTCAAACGCATCCCCCTCTAAATGCTGAAAACCTGAAACTGAAAACTCAAAACTCATCCAGCTTGCCCATGGCCGCTCCATAACTACTCTGTCTGCATGTCTTCCACCTTCGGCCAGGTTTTCCGCATCCATACATTTGGCGAGTCGCACGGTGGCGGCGTCGGCGTGGTCATCGATGGCTGCCCGCCGCGCATTCCGCTTTCTTTAGAGCAAATTCAGCATGAGCTCGACCGCCGCCGCCCGGGTCAATCCGAGATTGTCACCCCGCGCAAGGAAGCAGACACCGCCGAAATCCTCTCGGGCCTCCAGGACGGTCTCACCCTCGGCAGCCCGATCGCCATCCTCGTTCGCAACACGGACCAGCGTCCCGGTGCCTACGATGAAATGGCCGCAAAATATCGCCCGAGCCACGCCGACTACACCTACGACGCGAAGTATGGCATCCGTTCCGCCTCGGGTGGTGGCCGCGCTTCCGCCCGCGAAACCATCGGGCGCGTCGCCGCTGCCGCCGTTGCCCGCCAGGTGCTCGACGCGCTTCATCCAGGCATCGAAGTCCTCGCTTGGGTGAAATCCATCCAGGAGCTCAACGCAGACGTCGATCCGGAAACGATCCGTCCCGAAACCATCGAGTCTAACATTGTCCGCACGGGCGATCCTGCGATGGTCGAACCCATGATCGATCGCATTAAAACCATCCGCGCTGATGGCAATTCCGTCGGCGGTGTGATCGAGTGCGTTATCCGCAATTGCCCGCCCGGCTTGGGTGAGCCGATTTTCGACAAACTCGAAGCGGATCTCGGCAAAGCCATGCTTTCCCTCCCCGCCACCAAGGGCTTTGAGATCGGCTCCGGTTTCGCCGGGACTTTACTAACAGGCCGCGAGCACAACGACGCCTTCCGCATGGTGGACGGCAAAGTTCGCACCACCAGCAACCGCTCCGGCGGCATCCAAGGCGGTATTTCCAATGGGGAAAACATCATTTTCCGCGTCGCCTTCAAGCCGACTGCCACCATCATGAGCAATCAGGAGACCGTCACTGCGGCTGGCGAAAACACCGAACTGCAAGGCAAAGGCCGCCACGACGCCTGCGTCCTTCCCCGCGCGGTCCCGATCGTTGAAGCCATGGCCACACTCGTCCTAACCGATCACCTGCTCCGCCAGCGCGCCATAACCACTGATCACTGATCACTCGACGATGTCGCCCGACTCCATCCCACAGCTCAGCCTCGGCACCGCCGCGCTCATCATCTTCGTGATGTGCGCCGGCTTCGTTGCCTTGCGCGGGATGACCCGGATGATCATCGGCACCACGGTCCTCAGTCTCAGCGCATGGATCGGCTTTCGATTTTGGCAAGAGGCACCGGCACTTTGCATCGATTGGACCGGAAAATCCCAATCATGGATCACAACCGGGCTGCCATTTGCCGCGTTCATCATCGCATTTTTCCTCATCCGTAAAATCGTCAAATCCATCGCTCGTCCTTTTGGAAAAACACAGGACGAGGACGAACCTCGGTCAGTCATCAAGACCGCCTTTCGACTCTTGTTCGCCCTCGTTCCCACCACGGTCCTTTGCCTGATTGGCGCCACTTTGGTCCATCACAACGGTTCCATTGCGGAAGTTCGCGCCTTTTCGGAAAAGGCCATCGGCGTGGGAGAAACCACCCCCACTGCTTTCAGCCAGCGCCTTAAATCCGCCGTGGAAGCTGCCCTTCCCGAGAGTTGGCTCAAATCGCTCGATCCCCTAACCGAGGCGTCCCGTCTCACCCTTGCCAAGCTGATCACCGCCCAATCTGACACGCCCTTGAAGCCCGTGATCGATCCCCGCACCGGCAAGCCCGTCCCGCGCGCCATCATTGTCGATGACCGCGAGCTGCAAAACCTTGCCCGCGAGGGAGACTTCAGCACACTCCTCCGCCACCCACGCCTCACCAAAGCCCTCACAGATCCCAAAGTGAAAAAAATCATCAAGGATCTCAGCCTCTGAAGAACGTTGAGAGTTTATGGTTGAGAGTTGAGAGTTAGAAAAAAGACTCCGACTTTCTCCTCTTCTCTCTTCATCTTTCCAAACTCTCAACTCTCAACCTTCGACTCTCAACTTCTTCCCATGCCCTACCTCGTCACCATCGGCCTCGAAGTCCACGCCCAGGTCAAAACGGCCACCAAAATGTTCTGCGCTTGCCGCACCTCGTTTGGCGATACGCCGAACACCCACAACTGCCCTGTCTGCCTCGGCCTGCCCGGTGCCTTGCCCGTTCTCAACCAGCATGCCATCGAGAAAACCCTGCTCACCGGTCTCATGCTCGGCTGCGGCTCACCGGAGATTTCCAAGTGGGATCGGAAAAACTACTTTTATCCGGACATGCCGAAAAACTACCAGACCACCCAGATGGACCTTCCTCTCTGCATCGGTGGCGGTGTGCCGCTTTACGAACATTGCTACCCCACCGATGTTAGGAAAAATATCGCCAACCCCGGTAAAGTCGTCCGCCTCAACCGCATCCACCTCGAGGAGGATGTCGCGAAATCCACTCACCTCGGGAACTCGTCGCTCATCGACTTCAACCGCGCCGGCACCCCGCTGATGGAAATCGTCACTGAGCCGGATCTCGAATCCGGCGAGGAAGCTTTCGCTTACCTGCGCTCGCTCCAGATGATCCTCCAACAGGGCGATGTAGCCGATGCCGACATGGAAAAAGGCCAGCTCCGCTGCGATGTGAACATCTCGCTCCGCAAGAACGCATCGGACCCGTTAGGATGCAAAGTGGAATTGAAAAACCTCAACTCCATTTCCGCCATCCGCCGCGCAATTCATTTTGAGATCCAGCGCCAGACCGAGGATATGGATCGCGGCATCCCGCAAATTCAATCGACCCGCCGTTGGGACGACGACCGCGGCGAAACCCAGATGATGCGGACCAAGGAAGACGCGCATGATTACCGCTATTTCTCTTGCCCGGATCTGCTGCCGATTCAAACCGCGCCGCTACTGGCCAAAGTCCTCCCGCTCGTGCCCGAGCTGCCGCACCAGCTCTCCGCACGATTTGAAAACGAGCTCGGCGTCACCGCTTACGATGCTTCCGTGCTCTCTTCCGACAAACATCTCGCCGCCTACTTCGAAGCCGTCACCGATGCCGCCATCCCCGGTAAGAAGGTCGCCAACTTCATCATCAATAACCTGCTAGGCACACTAAACGAGCGCGGGCTCGGTATCGACGACTGTCCGGTAGCCCCTGAAAAACTACGCACGCTTCTTTTGTTAGTCGAGAACGGCACTCTCGCCGCGAACCAAGCCAAGGAAGTTTTCACCGTGCTCTTCGATGCCCCGGAGAAAGACCCCGCCGCCATCGCGGGTGCCCTCGGCTTCAAACCCGCCGCAGCCGGTGAACTCGAAGTCCTCGTCGAGCAAGTCATCGCTAACAACCCGAGCGAAGTCGCCGCCGTCCAAGCCGGCAACGAAAAGCTGCTCAATTTCCTCACCGGCCAAGTGATGAAGGCCGCCACCACCAAGCCGAACCCCAAGCAGGTGAGTGATCTATTGCGGTCGCGGCTCTTATAACTGGAGCGCGGAATTTATTCCGCCAGCCCCCCATTCCCTAACCTCCAACCATGCTCCCATGAACATCCTCAACATCTATAAAATGCCTCTTCCGACGTAAGTTGCGGATGATCGATCAAGCCAGAATGGTTCAGGATTTGTCGGTCCCACCCGGAAAACGTCTGAAAATCTCAAGGGATTTTGGAGTGTCAATGTTCTGCTCACGCGCGCCCGTTCGGGCGAGCTGCACGGTTTTATCACGCAGGGACGCGACGGACACTCACGGATGAATCCATCGAGGTCGGACTGGAGCATTGCCATTTGTCTGAATGCGATGCCTTCGACCCTTCACCATCTCGGGTTCAGCCACCTGTGCATCAAGCACTTCTACGGCACGAGTCCCAACTCGGTGACGACACAGATTCCCCCCTTCGCCGGACTTGGTTGCTTCGGTGGCGGCGTAAAATATTCCCCGTAGTTTGTCGGGATTTTCGCAGTTTGAGCCGCTAATACGATCCTTTCGTTGCGTGATGACAGGTGCGAATCGATCTGAATCCTACGGAGGTGAGGCCGAAGGAGGTGAGAATTCGCAGGACGGGACCCTATTGGCGGATCCGCCAATAGACGCTTCGAGGAATTATGGGCAGATTCCCCCTGCTCATGGGAAGTCCCATCGCTAAATCATCTCGAAACCCATTCCCCCCGAGCTCCGATCCGCCCAGCGGCGTTCCCAAGAATCTTCACTCCGTAAGCAAAATCCCAGCAACGGATTTTCAATAAAGAATCTCCCTCTCCAGTCGCAAAACAGTCCCAAAACAAAAAATACAAACCGAACTTGTCGTAAATATGAAAATCAAACCCTCCTTGTTCATTCCCTTCGCCTCCCGTGCATGCGTTACGAGCGCCTCCTTGGTGATAACGATCTCCCTTGTCGCAATTTCAGCCCCGTCCGCACTGGCTGCCGACGCGACTTGGAACCTCAATAATGCCGGAAGCTGGGTAACGGATGGTAACTGGAACCCTGCGGCGGCCCCCGGCTCCACGGCCAGCACCACCAACACGGAC
>JBDTNJ010000393.1:0-8281 GCA_039933825.1 Luteolibacter sp. | reverse complement strand
AGCCTGGACATCGACCGCCCCCGTCAGCATCAACACCGCTGATGGCATCGAACCCACTGCTGCCCATCAACACCCAGTCCTGGTCTTACCACCTCACCTCTGGCGCGGATTTTTCCAGTGCCAATTATCGTTCCACCATCTCGACAGCGGAACTTGATCTTTCGGCTACCACCCGGGACAAAGGCTCATTACTATTAGGGAAAAACTATGGTAATGCCGCCAACCTTGCCACTGAATCCTCAGCCCTGAACAGGACCACCAATTCCGCAATAAATGGCCGCTTTCAAGTGATCCGCACCGGATCAGGCGATATTGAAATCAACTCTGCTCGTAACACCTACCTTCTCAACCAATTTGCAACCATCTACTCTGCTGGAACCTTGTTGAGTGAGCCCACCAAGGTTCAGACCAGTGGGGATTTTATAATTCCCTACCTCACAAATGCCGCAGGAGGCCACCCGTCGCAGGGAAGCCTCGGGGCAATCCAACAGCGTTATTTCGTCCAGTATAGTTTGGCAGGAGGAAATGTTTCTATCACAGCAGGTGAAGACATTGCCCGTATGACGCGTGACGTAAACTCTACGACCGGGGGTAAACTTATCAATGATTCCTCACGCCAACTCCCCAACAACTGGCTCGATCGCCGTGGATCCATCGATTCTACCACCGGCGAATCCGGTGCAATCGGTGTGGGTAAGCTCAATGGAACGAGCAGCCAAGATCTTACAGATCCAAATGCATCCACCACTTGGTGGGTGGACTTCAGTAACTTTTTTGAAGGGGTTGGTACTTTAGGGGGCGGAAATATCCTGCTTTCCGCAGGTCACGATGTGAAAAATATAGATGCTTTAGCACCCACAAATGCCCGCATGGCCGGTGGTAAACCCGATACTTCCAAAATGGTGGAGCTTGGGGGTGGTGACATTACCGTTGTGGCAGCCCGCAATATTGACGGTGGCGTTTACTATGTAGAACGTGGAAAAGGTGCACTCACCGCCGGAAAGGACATCACCACTAACAATACCCGCTCTCCCTCTCTTGGTATTCTCCAATCACTTACGAATCCAGATATCAACCCTGATTCTAATACCTGGCTCCCAACCACCTTGTTTGTTGGAAAAGGAGGCTTTGATATCCAGTCGGCCGGAGACCTACTCCTTGGGCCAAGCGTGAACTCCTTCCTTCAGCCACAGGGAATCAATAATAAATACTGGTATAAGACTTATTTCAATACCTTTGCGGATGACAGTTATATAAGTGCTACTTCTCTGGGCGGGACGATTACAATCAGAACCGAATCCACCTTACCCAATTCCTCCACCGAGCAATCAATTCTTTCATCGTGGTATCTCTCTCAGTATGACCTTGGGAAGTCCAGCAGCCCATCAAATGTTCAACCTTGGTTACGCCTCGCCGAGACCAAAGTAGTGCCTTTTGAGACCGTTTCCGGCCTCATGGCCCCCACACTCAAGGCTTACTCTTTAGGCGGCAGTATCAACATCGCTGGATCCATCACATTATATCCCTCGCGCACCGGGCAGTTGGAGCTCGTGGCCAAAAATTCCATCATTGGACTCCAGCCAACTGGTTTAGGCACTGACAGAGTCCAGCGGTGGGTGGCCTCTTCCATCAATGTTTCTGATACTGATCCAAATTCACTTCCGCGCATCACCACTCCTTATTCCTACTTCCAAGTGGTAGGCAGGACGGCATCTGCACAGATCCTCACGGATGATGGGCTCGGTGCCGGTTTTCTCGATTCGATCAAATCAAGATTTGACGAAACGGGCTCCACCACAGGAGTGCTTCAGGACAAGCAGCAACTGCACACCCCTGCCGGCCTTCACAAAAACGACGACCAACCACTCCGTATCTATGCGGCGGGTGGAAATATCGAGGGAATCAAATTGTTCTCTCCCAAGGAATCCAAAATCATCGCAGGCCGCGACATTGGCGACATCTCACTCTACATTCAGAATCTTTTGACTAGCGACGTCAGCGTTGTCAGCGCGGGGAGGGACTTGGTGCTTTACAGTCCTAACACAGTATCAAGAGCCGCAGCCAACGCCTCGATCAGTTCCAACCCGGCGATTTCGCTCACCCCGCAAGCCGGTGACATTCAGATAGCAGGCCCCGGCAATCTCGAAGTTCTCGCAGGCCGCAATCTCGATCTTGGCTTGGGCGCTGGTAATCCCGATGGCACTGGCTCGGGCATCACCAGTGTTGGAAATGGACGCAATCCCTATCTGAGTGTTGGAGGTGCCGACCTCGTCGTTGCCGCCGGCATCGGACCAGCCACCAACCTCGCGGGCAGTGCGTTGAAATGGGCCGCGTTCATCAATGATTTTGTCAACACACCGGATGGTTTGAAATTGGTAGAGGAGGCCGATCCAGGTGCCGATTTCGCCACTCTCACGCCAGAGCAGCAGGCTAACGTCGCCCTTCAGGTTTTCTACCTGATTCTGCGCAACGCGGGCCGCGATCACACGGCACGCAAAAGCGATGCAGACGTGACATATACCAACGGCTACGCCGCAATCGAGTCCCTCTTCGGCAAGGGGCCGTGGGCTGGCGAGATCCTCACCCAGGGGCGCGACATCCGCACCCGCAGCGGCGGAGACATCCGCATCATCGCCCCGGGTGGCAGTTTGACCTTGGCCAACACCACACTCGGCAATCCGCTCACCCCCCCCGGCATTGTCACCGAGTCCGGTGGGAAAATCTCCATCTTCACCGATCAGAATGTGGACATCGGCATCGGCCGGATCTTCACCCTCCGGGGTGGAGACCAAGTGATCTGGTCCACGAATGGCGACATCGCCGCAGGCTCCTCCTCACGGACGGTTTCCGCCGCGCCTCCCACCCGTGTGATCATCGATCCTCAGAGTGCTGCCGTCCAGACCGACCTTGCCGGCCTCGCCACCGGCGGTGGCATTGGCGCCTTGGCTTCCGTGGCAGGCGTGGAGCCGGCTAACATCGATCTCATCGCCCCCACTGGCCAAATCGACGCCGGAGATGCGGGAATCAGCGCGACCGGTAACATCAACGTTGCAGCCGTCACGGTCGTGAATGCTGGAAACATTTCCGCAGGTGAAACCAGCACGGGAGCTCCCGCCGCCGCTTCAGCACCCAGTGTCACCACTGTCACCAGCGCCTCGAACAGCACCGCCGCCTCTACGGCCGCTGCCTCCGAAACCGCCGCTAAACAAGGTTCGCAGGAAGTGAAAGCGGCGGACGAAACTTTGTCCCTCATCACCGTGGAAGTCATCGGCTACGGTGGCGGCGGGGGCACTGAGGATGAGGAGGACAAGGATAAAGACAAAGACAAGAAAGCCGCCGGAGGGGATTCTGCCATATAACAAGCTTGCGTCAGGATTCGCTACGTTTGAGAAGGACGAGAACCACAAAAAACACCAAGAGCCACGAAGGGAAATTTCATTTCATAACTAAATCCCCAGCTCTTCATTCGTGCCCTTTCGTGTATTTCGTGGTCCTCTTCCTGCCGACTCTTGCTTTGCACCCTGTAAAAAGCCCCGTGGCGCTGGGGTTAAGGAGTCGGGACAAATGGCACGTAGTTAAGAGGTTTTTCAAAGAGAAATACTCGGAGCAAGAGGCTCCGACAACGGCCTAGAGCGAGACTCTCCAGCCACGTTGCGCTAAACTACGTGCCATTCGAGTCGGGACCTTACTGTCCCGTCTTAATCTGCCCCGTCTTCATCTGCGGGAAGAGGGGGACAATAAGGTCCCCCTCCTTATCATCAAAAAACCCCGGCCAATTTGCACGGCCGGGGTTTCCGAAAATTCAATGAACTGGACGATTCCCGATTAAGGAGCCACTGCGCTACTAACGATCTTAAGGCGACCGAATTGCTTCGGACTGCCAGTCGGGAGGATGGCGCTGATCGTGGAGGCATCGTTGGTGACGCCGGTAGTCAGCGTTGTCCATGGATTGGAAATTCCCAGATCAGTGGATACTTCGATGGCGTAGGTCAAATCGCCATTGGTAACGGCGTCGGCACGCTTGTTGAAGCTGAGCACACCCACGCTGAGAGTGCCGACGCTGCCGTCCGAGCCAGAAAGGTTCGTGTTGAGGGCGTATTCCGTCAGGTTGTTGATGCCGTCTTTATCAGTATCCGCAGTCGGACCACCAGTGAGGTTGTTCGCTGTGGCGAAGCTGTAATAATTGCTGCTTGTCGGGATGCCCACCGCCTGCACCTTCAAATTTCCTGCGGAATCGAGAGTAATGCTGCCGACGAACTGTCCTGTGCCGACGACTGCATTGCCAGACGAGGAGCCGGAGGTAAGGTCCGCACCCGTAGTGGAGTTCAAGACTCGGAAAACATCGACTGCGGCTTCCACGCCTGCAGTTCCGGGCAAAACACCGCTGCTCAAAAGTGCCCCTGGATCATCCCCTAATTTAAAGTAGGTCGTCGAAGTTGTATTCGGAATAACCGTCGCAAGACTGTTAAAGTAGCTCGTCGTCAGCCTGACTCCAGATACGTTTGCTCCAGACGTAGGCATCGGCGTTCCGGAAGAAATGGCGGTGTTAGCTCCACCCAGGAACTGGACCACCGAACTGCTAACTTGGCTGCGCAAGCTCGTGCTAAAGGACCCGATTGCCGCTGCACCTTCAAAGCCCTTATCGCTAGTATTCAGGCTGGTCCTAGGGCGAGACATGTAGAATGTTCTGACCGGATCACCGAGAGTGGGTGGGGCATTGGTAACGAACTCAACGGTTGAAACAACCATCATACGAACAAGCCCGTCCTCCGCCCAGGTAGCCCCGAAGACGGCCTCCAGATCTGCCGCGATGTTGCTGCTGGCGATGGAACCGTTGACGCTTTTGACCGCAACATTGTTCTGCGTGTTTTCCCTAAAACTTGAGGAAGCTCCGAGGTTGAAAACGTAGTACTCGGGTGCCATGCTGACTTGATTCGTTTCCCTCGAGTAAAAGACCAACGCGAGTTCCCCCGTGGTGAAGTCATCGGTCGCATGAGACAATACGGATGACACTGCGAGCGTGGTTGCGATCAAGGCTGGGATATTTAGTTTATAATTCATGATAGATATTTGTTTTAGTCTGCTTTTATGGGAAAGTTCGGAATTTCTTGAGAGATAATGAATCAGGCGCTGAGGTTGGCTTTGAAGATGCCTTATTTACTGCGTGTGTCTGATGGTGTTAATAGTTCCTTTGACTGCTCATTACGGTTAGACGCAGCGAGAGAAGAGAGATGGTTGAAGCGCTCATGGCCCACCGACATCCGCAAAAAGGCATCCGCTTCAGCAGTGATCCGACTTTTTTCCCGCGTAGGATTGGACGTTTCGGTTTGGCTGGCGGAGTCGATATCTCTCACTTCTTGTTGTGCGTAGGCTCCCAATTCGAGCACAGCCGCCTGCTCGTGGGCGTCCATCTTCTGAAATTCGGATTCGGGTAAGGCTTCATACAAAGCAGCTGCGACCGAGACACGGGCCGGGGAATCGACAGAGGTGACACAGTCCCGCACTGAGTCTTTTGCCACTTCACAATTCTGGTCCCCCATGGTCGTTGAGTCGACGCCCTGGAGTGAAAGGATCTTTTCCTGACCTTGCTCAATAGGTGCTTTCCGCTTATGGGTGTTCCCGATAGTGAGAGTGGATTTATTCCGGGTCTCTTGACGATGGTTATCACGCGAGGAATTCGATTCCTGCAGCGGTGGGATTTCCCCAAACCAATGGGGTACACTGATCAAAGCAGCTATCAAGAGAATGACGGCCGAGATCAAATAATATCGTTTTTGCTGATCCAACAAATTTTTAGGTGTCGGGTAAATAAACCAAAATAATCGACAAGGGGGTGGGACCCTTGCCGATATTTTCAAGCCTTCCGATCATCTAAGACCAAGATTGGCGGTTTTTACTTAGTTATTACTTAGGAAGCACATCTCCACCGTCAGCCACGCGATCAACCAACATGTCGCTAATCTTGACCGTGGTTCCGCTAGCAGTATCTGTGGCAAGATTGATCAGTGTGGTTTTCAGACTGCCGAACAAAGAAGAAGCCGTTCCGCTAAGTGTTTGCTTACGAATGGCTTGATACTTGCTCCAGAAGGTGTAGCTGCCGTTTTCGACATTGGCCACAGAGAAGGTGGAACCGTTATAGGTAAGTCCCAATGCACCCTGAGTGATAGCCTTGTTAGCATCCGAAGAACCGAGGTAACCGATGCAGTTGAAACCCGTGGCACCAAGAACGTTCGCCACGGATCCGCCACTCGCATAACCATTGTTTCCCAATTCGACAGGGGTGTTGATCGTGTCGTCATTGAGATTCGCAGCACTCCCATTGTTATCCACGGTAAATTGATACTGGTCGAGGGGTGTGAAAACGCCAGCACCGGTTTCCGCCATGGCGGTAATCCGGGTGCCTGAATCGGAATCACGACCGACGGCATAAACATCGAAGGTATCAGTAGCAACACCCGTCAAGAGCGACATAGGTTGGACTCCGATGGTGGTGAAAAGCGCACGTGCCTGTTGGCTGGTGATATTCGTGACAGGGCCGAGATCACCACCATTGGTTTTCACCCACCTGAACGGGAGAATGAACATGTCGGTTTGCTCAGCAAGGGGGCTCGACTGGTGCGGAGTCGCACTCTGCTTCACGTCGGAGAAGCCGAAGGTCGACACCGTGGTCGTGCTAGCTGGGGACAGGGACGCGTTCAGGGCCACTGCTGTGCCAGCAAGCTGGAGGTTATTGAAGGTAACGGTGGTTACGAGGAACTTACGGTCGAGTTGCGTTTGGTTGGAAACATAATCGACGCCAGATGCGGAACCGGCCCAGAAGGTGCGGACATAAACCGTGTCTTGGTTTGGCGTGGTGCCAGTCACAGCCTTGTAGATGGCACCATCTTGGCTGGAGGCGGCAGCGACGCTACCATCCACCTTGTACCAGACATAACTCGGAGCGGCAGCGGTATTATTAGTACCTTTGTTGAACTGAGCGAGAGGGCCAGTTGCGCTGCTGAGGGCCGTGTGAACGGTGGAGCGACCTGCGGTGGATCCGGTGATGTTGATGATAGTCGTCGTGTCCGCATAGGCGGAACCGAAAAGTGCCATGGTCATGCCGGTGGCGATAAGTAGTGATTTCGTTTTCATATTTTTATTTTGAATTCGTTAGCGTGTAGGTTTGAGACGAGGGGAGATTTCAAGCGTTTGCATTTTGGCGGCGGCTGCGATAGCCGAGACCGGCGAAGGTGCCGATGAGCCCCAATGCCAAGGCACCGGAAGGCTCAGGAACTGCGGAGATGTTTCCAATACCGACGTTGCCCGAGGAATCGAGAGTGAAGGTGCCGATGTATTGGCCATTACCAACCGTTGCGTTACCAGCAGACAATCCGGCAGTGAGATCGGCACCGGAGGTCGAGTTAATCACGCGGAACACGTCCAAAGCACCGACAACGCCAGTACCATATGAATTAGCACCTAGAACCTGAGTAATGTCCTGGCCCTGTTTGAAATAAGGCGTATTGGCGGTATTGTTGGGAGTATTTACATACTTATCAATCGATCTGATATTGGAGCTAGGAACGATTGTCCCATCCGCATTTAGGCCGGAAGTAGCGTTAAGGACGTCGTGTTCGAATGCTCCGACTCCTGCCGCGACCTGGGAGCGAACACTGGTGCCGATTGTCGAAGTTCCAAAAGCCGTGGCAGGTGTCGTGCTGTTGGTGCCTTGGGAAAGATAAAATGTTCTGGAAGGGTCACCTGTGACTGCTCCGCCATTGTTGAAATCGGCAGCTCCAACGATCGCCCAACGGACCAGCCCGGAGGTGGCCCAGCTACTTCCAAATGCGGAGACGAGGTCTGCGCTGATATTGTTGCTGATGCTGGAATTCACCGCAGAGACGGAGACATTGTTAAGAGCGTTCTCACGGTAGATACTCATTTGACCGAGGTCAAAAACATAGGTGTTTGCTTGGACTGCATTTGATGTATTCACTTGATAGAACGCAATGGCGAGACTTCCGTTTTCCAGAGTGACGGCACCCATAGCCGCATTAGCTAGGAAGCCGAGACCCGCGAGAGCGAGGAACGATGATTTGATATTCAATTTCATGATGTGTTTTCGGTTTGTCGTCTCAGCAAAATGCACGTTGCCTTGCACAAGACTCGCGGAGTAAAGCAGGTGAAAATCACGAGAGTCAAAGGGCAGGCTGTGACAATTACGCCACATTTCATTCATCACCCATGCGACATTTTTGTGACGAAAATGACACATGAACCCATTTGATCGACACGACAACCC
>JBDTNJ010000392.1:0-57448 GCA_039933825.1 Luteolibacter sp. | reverse complement strand
AAATTTCCAGTGTTTTGCTGTTCACATGATTACCCGTTTATTTTCAGCCGCTTTGCGCGGTGTCGATGCCCAGGAAGTCGAGGTCGAGGTCAACGCCCGTGGCGCGGACAAACCGATCGTGATTATCGTGGGGCTGCCGGACGCTGCTGTTAGGGAATCATCCCAGCGCGTGATTTCCGCCATCGGGGCCTCGGCGCTCTATCTGGATGACGGGGTCAAGACGGTGAACCTCGCGCCGGCGGATTTGAAAAAGGAAGGGCCGTCATTTGATCTGCCCATCGCGCTGGCAATGATCGCCGCCAGCGGGACGAAGCCATTCAACGCGGATGATTGCTGCGTCGTCGGCGAGCTTGGTCTGGATGGCGCGGTAAGGCCGGTGAAAGGTGTTTTATCGATCGCTCTGGAAGCGAAACGCAGCGGCAGAACCCGCTTGTTCGTCCCTGAAGCAAATGCTCCGGAAGCGGCGATCATTGAAGGTATCCAGGTTTTCCCGATCCGGAATTTGAAGCAGGCATGGGATTTTCTTAACGGGGATATCATCATCCCGCCCTTTCATCTGGATCGCCGGGCGTTTTTTAATTCCCACCGGAGCTACGAAGTGGATTTCGACGAGGTGAGGGGCCAGCACCATGTGAAGCGCGCGCTCGAAGTCGCCGCAGCCGGCGGGCATAATCTTATCATGGTGGGCCCTCCGGGTACCGGGAAGTCGATGTTAGCCAAACGCCTGCCTACGATCATGCCGGACATGACCGAGGATGATGCGATCGAAACGACGAAAATCCATTCGATCACCGGCCTGCTCGACCCGAAGCGCTCATTTCTAACGACCCGACCGTTTCGGGCACCGCATCACACGATTTCAGACGCCGGTCTTCTCGGTGGAGGCACCAATCCCGGTCCCGGCGAGGTTTCACTGGCCCATCATGGCGTGCTGTTCCTCGACGAGCTGCCGGAGTTTCGGCGACAGACGCTGGAGGTCTTACGTGGTCCGCTAGAGGATTTTCAAGTGACGATTTCACGCGCGGCCGGATCGCTGACCTTCCCCTCGCAATTCATGATGGTCGCCGCAATGAACCCCTGTCCGTGTGGCTATTATGGCGATATGAAACGCGAGTGCCGCTGCTCGACGCGGCAGATCGAAAACTACCGGCAGAAAATCTCGGGACCGCTGCTGGATCGAATTGATCTCCATGTCGAAGTGCCGCTCGTTGATTTTCGCGAGCTTTCATCCAATACCAATCCTGGCGAAAAATCGGAGGTCATCCGCAGTCGGGTCAAAGCCGCCCGTGAAATCCAGACAGAGCGTTTTAAGAAATCCTCAAACTCGACGAACTCTGCGATGGGCTCCCGCCAAGTCCGGCAGCATTGCCAACTGAATGCCGAAAGTAACGGTTACCTCGAACACGCGATGGAGGAAATGAACTTCTCCGCCCGCGCCCACGACCGGATTCTGAAAGTCGCGCGCACGCTGGCGGATCTAGCAGGAGCTATCGATATTCGCCCTAACGACATTCTCGAAGCGATTCAGTACCGGTCGCTGGACCGAAAATTGTTTTCGTGACTTGACTTGGTAGTGGGTGGGGTGGTCTGTGACGAAAAGATCGACGGAGGCGGCGGAGCTTGGTAGATCAAAAGGCATGGAGGATATGCGATTGATCGCCGTAGTGGGGGGCAGTGGATCCGGCAAAACCTGGCTGGCGGCGAAATTGGCCGGTTGGTTCGGCGGGGAGGCGGTGCACTTGTGTCTGGACAATTTTTACCGTGATCTCGGCCATCTGAGCGGGCCGGAGAGGGAGGATGTGAATTTCGATGATCCGGGGGCGATCGATTGGGACGCGTTGCAGACGGTTCTCGAATCCTTGGAGCGGGGCGAAGTGGCGCAGGTGCCGGTATATGATTTCGCGGAGCACGTGCGGAAACGCGATTTCGTCGAAGTTGAAAGTCGGCGGGTGGTCGTGCTGGAGGGGCTTTGGTTGCTGCACCCGGAGTGGCTGCGGGAGAAATTCGCGCTGAGCGTGTTTGTCGATTGTCCAGAGGAGGTCCGCCTGTTGCGCCGAATGGAGCGCGATGTGATTACGCGCGGACGCACTGAGGAATCCGTGAGAAAGCAGTTCGCGGAGCACGTGCAGCCGATGCACGCCCGTTTTGTGGAACCGCAGCGGGAACGGTCGATGCTTTGCGTGAGCTCACCGCTCTTGGAAGGTGAGCAGGTCGAGTTGATGGCTGCATGCCGGGGATGATCCACCCGCACATCTTGTTGGCATTGGATGGTGACAACCCTTGGTTAATTGATTATCAACCTTTTCAGAATAAGCCGCAATGGTCCTTCATTCCAGCGTTGGCAAAAAACATCCTTATATCCCATGGCTGAGTGGCAACGTAGGTTTTGGAGTACCACCGCAAGTGGATACATCGGGTTTGTGACGCGTATGCTGCTCGGCCTAGTGCTGTTCCGGCAAATGTTCCAGAATTTTTCCAGCGCTGAGTTCGGGTTCTGGGCCTTGCTGTGGTCTTTGTTCGGGTATGGGATTCTGTTGGATTTCGGCTTCGGCTTCACGGCGCAGAAGGCGGTGGCGGAAAAAACGGCGACTGGTGACCTGGCCGGGCTGAGCCGGCTGCTGGCGACGATCTTCTGGACCTTCATCGGGATGGCGGTGATGCTGTTAGTGGTGTTCCTGCTGATCCGCGAGCCGTTTCTTTCGAGGATGGGAGTGCTGGCGTCGGACCGCGGCGAGTTCGGGAATGCCTATGTGGTGTTTTTCGTCGGGCTGGCGGTGATGTTTCCGTTGGGGCTGTTTCCGGAAATCCTGCGGGGCTTGCATCGGATCGACATCGCGAACTGGGTGGGCACGTTCTCAACAATACTCAACTTTGTCTTTCTCTACTGGGGCCTGACCGCGGGGTGGAGCTTGTCGATCCTGATGGGCATCAGCGTGGCGGCGAGCGCGCTTCCGAATCTGATCGCGGCGGTGATCGCGATCCGAAGCCTGCCGGGGATCTCTTTATTACCCAGGCATTTCGATTGGCGCACGATGAGGGTGCAGATGGGATTCTCGATCGCTGCCTATCTGATCACGTTCAGCAACATGCTGATGGCGAAGAGCGACCAACTGGTGATTTCCCTGACCATTGGAGTGGCGATGGTGGCGGTTTATCAGGCAGGCTTCAAGATGAGTGAGATGCTCGGCCTGTTCAGCGTGCAGCTCCAGCAGGTGCTTTCGCCGGCGGCGGCGGCGATGCATGCGTTGGGCGATCAATCGGGGTTGAGAAAACTGCTGCTGAGCAGCTCGCGGCTGACGTTTTTCCTAGTGACTCCCTGCTACCTGCTCTCGGCAGTCTATCTGGAGCCATTGATCCGCTTGTTAACCGGAATGAAAACCGTGCCCGGGGAAACATGGTGGGTGGGGCAGGCCTTGTTGTTCGCAGTTTTCAGTTCGCAACTCACGAGCGGTTGCTCGAAGCGGGTGTTGATGATGTGTGGCGACGAGCGGCGTTTGCTTCTCATCTCGGTGAGCGATGCGGTGGCGAACGTGATTTTGAGCGTCATCCTCGCCTTCAAGCTTGGAGTGCTGGGCGTGGCGCTGGGGACGATGATCCCGACGACGCTGGTGGGTTGGTTCTGGGTGGTGCCGCTAACGGTGGGCAGATTGAACATTCCATGGAAAACCTATCTGCTCCACCATCTGCGTGGGACGGTGGTTCCGCTGTTGGTCTTCTCGGTGATTCTAACGGTGCTGGCGATCTGGGTGCCTACGACCGGCAAGTCCGGATTTCTGGATTTGGGCTGGCGCGGGATGGTTTGCATGGTCCCGCTGCTGTTGCTGGGACGCAACGTGATCCGGGAGATGTCGCGTGCTTAACGGCTGGCGGCTTTCCGGTAGATTTCCGTTACTTCGGCGGCGGTGCGGCTCCAGTGGAAGCGCGCGGCATTGGTGAAACCCTTCGATTTCAAGGTGTCTGCTAGAACAGTATCGGTGGAAATGGCGGTGAGGGCGCGGGTGATGTCCGGGATGTTTTCAGGATCGACGATGAGGGCGGCGTCCGCGACGACCTCCTCGAGCGCTCCGCGGGTGCTGCTGATGACCGGGGTGCCGCAGGCCATGGCTTCGATGGGTGGTAGTCCGAAGCCTTCGAAGAGGCTCGGATAGACCATGCAGCGGGCACCGCGGTAAAGATTCGGGAGATCGGCGTCTGGGACGAAGCCGAGGAAGCGGATGTCACGGGCAAACGGAGAGGCGGCGGCGGCGGATTTGATGGCCTCGCAGCCATGCCAGTCGCCACCGCCGAGGGCGAGTTGCCAGTCGGAGCCGGTGGCTTTTTTGAATGCGACGAAGGCCTCGATTAAGCGGACGTGGTTTTTTCCGGGATGTTCGAGGCGTGAAACGTAAAGGAAATAGGGCGCGGCGATGGCGTGTTTCTCCGCAGTCCAGGCGCGGGCTGTGTCGTGATCGGCGGGGAAAAAGCGGTCGTGATCGATGCCGTTGTGGATCACGTGTAAGCGGCTTTGCGGGATGCCGAAGAAGTTCTCGATGTCGCGGGCGGTGCAGTGGCTGACCGCGATGATTTCCTGCTGGCTGCGGGCGAGGGATTTCACGACGACGCGGCCGTAAAACATGCGGGCGAGATCGTACTTTCCTTTCACATGGAAGGGGGCGAGGTCGTGGATGGTGCCGACCGTGGGGCACGGCGCGCTGCGGACGAGGCGGCGGTAGCTGGGGACGTGCAGGACATCGAGTTTGAGATCTGCGGCGAGTTTTGGCAGCGAGAGCTGGTGCCAGAGGATGTTTTTGACCGGCGGCGCAGCGGCGCGCGGGACTGGGATGAGGCGGCAGCTGTCCTTGGCGAAGTCGAGCAGCGGGAGCTCGTCTTCCAACACGAACACGTCCAAGTCCACCTGGCCTGCGCGGACCAGTTCTCTAACCAGGGAAAAGACATACTGAGCAACGCCCGAGCGCCCGCCCTGGATCATGGTGGCAGTGAGTCCGACCTTCATCTGACGGCGATGGCGAGTGCCTCCTCAAGGCTGGCGGCTTCGCTGAACATGTTGCGAAGTTTCATCAAGTCCAGCGTGCTGAGTACGGTGGGTGTCGCGCCCATGAGGATGCAGAGTCCGCCATGTTCGCGCGAGGCCCGGGCGAAACGGACGAGCTTTCCGGTGCCGGTGCTGTCAAGGAAGGTGGTGCGGCTCGCGTCGAGAATGAGCGTGCGGTTGGCCACGGCGGGCCAGAGAGTGGCGTCTCGGGCGGATAGGGCATCGAGACGTTCTGGCAGGACGACGACAGGTGGCGGCGATGTTTTGGATTCGAGGAGGGTGTCGGCTTTGAAAGGCACCCCGGAATCGGCGGTCCGCTGTGGAGATTCCTTACGGGGCCCCATTTTCAGCAGTTGCTTGAGTAGTCCCGGGCCGACCACGCAGATGTCGGTCCAGTAACGGTGCGCCAAGCGCTTCGGTTCCTGGGCCACGCGAAAAAACCATTCTAGGCCGGTCTTGCGCATCCAGACCGGCGCGCGTTTCACGGCACCGGCGAGGAAATCGATCGTCGCGCCCACGCCAATGGCCAACGGCACACCGGCTTCACGAAAATTCATGGCGAGCCATTTTTCCTGTTTCGGGCAGCCAAAGCAAACGAAAAGCATGTCCGCTTTTGCCTCGCGGATGCGCTGGCAGATGCCCGCGTGATCCATTTGATCCATCGGCGCGAAGGGCGGTGAATACATCCCGGCGATCTGGAGATCTGGCCAGCGCTCCTTGATTTTTTCCTCGGCGATGGCAACCACTTCATCGCGCCCGCCGAGGAAATACACCCGGTGGCCGCGGTCCTGCGCGAGGTCTAGCAGTAGTGGTACCAGGTCGCTGCCGGCGATCCGCTCCGGAAGGGGATCGCCCAGCCATTTCGACATCCAAATCAACGGCGTCCCGTCACAGACGATCAGGTCCGCATCCACCAGAATGCGCCGCAGCATTTCGTCCTTCTGCACTTGCGCCAGGAAATCCACATTGGCGGTGGCGAGCAGGTGAGGGGTACGGCTGGCGATCATTTCGCTGGCGATCTCCAGCGCCTGCGCCGTGTTCAACTGGTCCAAAGGCACTCCCATCATTACGATAGGCGGTGGCAGCCGGCTGGCCCACGGGCGGTGCGGAATGGTGTCGCGGCTCAAAGTTAGCGGATTCATGGAAGCCTGTTTTGTTAAGCAATGCTGAAAATCTAGATAATATCGAGATTTGCAAGAAACTTCCCGGGAAAAACCGTTTGGTCGCCACGACGATGGCCAAGCTGCCATGCTTCGTTCCGGCGTCAGTCTCCTTTTACCGCGCAGCCCGACGATTGCGGGGTCCCATCGTTTTCATCCGAGAAACTCTCCAAAATTTAGGCTGGTCATTGAAACCTGTATATTTTAGGTATGTTGAACTTCCTGCTTTGCGGTAGGAAAGAACACTTCAACGTATCGCATGTATGGACTTGTAAACAAGGTTGTCGAAGAATTTGTGGATTCCAACTTTGACAGAGACATAGGGGAATTCGTCAAATCGAAGATCGACCTGACTGTTTTTGTGAGCGGATTGTCCCAGGGCTTCGGCAAGCTTGATCAAACGCCGTACTACTCCACGTTGCTGGCGCGCAAGGATCAGGTCGCGGATCAAGATCTCATCGCTTTCACCCGGGAATCTCCCGGTAAGTCATGAAACCCGCTCCGGCAGATCCAGTCGCGCCCGTCCTATTTCCGGCCCTGCGCTTGTTGCTCGCGGAAGATAACGTCGTCAACCGCAAGCTTGCCCTAGTGGCACTGGCGCAGATGGGTTGCACGGCTGATGTCGCGGTCGACGGTCATGAAGCCGTCAAGGCGGCAAAAGCCACACGATATGACGCCATCCTCATGGATGTGCAAATGCCGGGAATGGATGGACTCGAGGCAACCCGTCAGATCCGCCAATGGGAGCGGGAAACGAGCAACCCTGCGGTTCGGATCATCGCTCTAACCGCCAATGCACGTGCCAGTGACCGTGAAATCTGCCTCAAGGCGGGAATGGGTGATTGCCTGTCGAAACCCATCCGTCTGAAGGCCCTTCGCGACCTTGTTTTGCAACAAAGCGGTGACTCTCCGGCCGCGAAAAGCACGGAATCCCATGCAGTGAAGGCGCTGAGCCAACTTGCGGCTGAACTCTCGCCCGAAGACGCTGTCTCGCTCGCTTCCGACTTCCTAGAGGACCTCGGTGCACTGCTGCAAGCGGTTCACGATGCCATCTCTCTCGGGAATTCCGAGGATGCTAGGCGGCATGCGCATTCCCTCAGGGGTACCGCCTCCATCTTCTATCTAACTACTCTCCAGAGTGCCGCAGAAATCATCGAGTATGCCACCTGCGATGGCCGCCTTGGCGAAGCCCGCGCGGCATGGCCGGCTCTCCAACAGGCAGCTTGTGAGGCCGATAACGACCTGCGCTCCGCCATCACCTCCGTCGCATCTATCACCGTCTTGGAACCGATGTCATGAAGTCCTTCATTAATCACCAATTCAAATTCCCGGTACGCCGGAAAAACGGAGGCGAGGCATGATGACATCCGATCAAATGGCCGCGCTCCTCGTCCGGCGGATGCTCACGGCATCCACGCCATTCGGCAGGGCGCGACTGCGGTTTTACATGCAGTGGAAACGTCTGGCTTGGCGCTGGACCATCGGCTGCACCGCATTTTTCAAACGCTGCGTCGACATCGCCGCTTCCGGCATGCTTCTGCTCGTGCTCTCCCCTATCATGATTGGAACCGCGCTGCTCGTGCGCCGCGACGGCGGGCCGGTGTTCTTCAAACAAAAACGTGTGGGCCTGCGCGGTGCCGAGTTTGGCATGCTCAAATTCCGCAGCATGTGCGTGGACGCCGAGGCGAAACTCAAGGAATTGCTGGATCAGAACGAGAAGAACGACGGCATCACCTTCAAGATGAAAAACGACCCGCGCATCACTCCCATCGGGCGCTTCATCCGCAAATCCTCCATCGATGAGTTACCGCAAATGATCAACGTGTTGCGCGGCGAGATGTCGCTCGTCGGCCCACGCCCGCCGCTACCCCGCGAGGTCGCGCTCTATTCGCCGGAGGACCGCCGCCGTCTGCTCGCCGTGCCTGGCATCACCTGTCTCTGGCAGATCGGTGAGCGCGAGGGCGGCCTGCTGGAAGTCAGCGACCGCAATAGCATCGAATTTCCCGAGCAGGTCAGTCTCGATGTCCGCTACATCGAAAGCCAGTCGTTCTGGAAGGATCTGCTCATCCTCGTAAAGACCGTGCCGGCAGTCCTGATGGGGAAAGGAGGCGTATGAGAAGGGTGATCCTGATTTGTCCTGACCAGCGCCCCGCGCTTGAGGATCTAACTGGAGGAGTCCCGCTTGCCCTTGCGGTCTATCTCGGCAAGCCGCTGATCGAACACGCCTTCGATGGTCTCGCCCGCAGTGGCGTCACCGATGTGTTGCTGCTCGCCAGTGATCGCCCGTCCGAAGTGCGCGCCTACGTGGAAGAGGGTGCCGCCTGGGGCGTGCAGGTGCGGATTTCCCCTGAATCCTTCGAACTCTCACCCGCCGAAGCGGCGGTCCGCCACGCATCCTTCGGACACGACGCGGTGTTGACACTGGATAGCCTGCCGCAGGCACCGGATGTACCGCTCATCACGGATGCGGACACTTGGCACAACTCCCGCGCCCGACTGCTTCCTTTGTTAGCAGCGAATCAGATCGGCGCACGTGAGATCTCGCCCGGCATTTGGTATGGCATGAAGGCCCGGGTAAACAGCTCGGCCATCCTGCACGCGCCATGCTGGATCGGGCCTAACTCCATGGTGGGGGCCAATGCGATCGTCGGTCCCTGCGGCTATGTGGAAAGCGATTCGGTCATCGATGCGCATGCCACCGTGGAAAACAGCACCGTGGGGCCACGTACCTATCTCGGGAGCATGACCCATCTGGGAGATTCGGTGGCGGCCGGTCCGGTTCTCGTGAACTGGCGGAACGGTTCCCTGTCACGTCTCACGGATACCTTCCTCCTCTCGCGGTTGGATCCGCCACAGGAGGCGCTTTCCTCACCGGTCGGCAGGCTGTCGGCTCTGCTGATCCTGATCCTAACATTGCCGTTGCCCGTCCTCGCCCTGCTCAGCCGCCCATGGCGCGTGGAGCGTGTCGCCGTGCTCCCGAGTGGCCCGGGCGAGCCGCTCCGCACCGCAGTCTATCATGAAATGCCGGCCCTTCCCGGCCTTCTGCGGCGCTGGCCGTTGCTATGGCGGGTGGTCACCGGTCACTTTGTCTGGACCGGAAACCCGCCGCTCACACCGGAGGAAGCCGGTTCTCTGGACGGCGAGTTTGAACGCCTATGGTTGCATGCCGGGCCGGGGATTTTCACCGCCCCGGAAGCCGAGGGCTGCACCGCTCCGTGGGATGATGCGGCGCGCGCCCATGCCGCACTTTTCGCCTGCCAGCCCACTGCCGCGTGGAGGAGGAAAATCCTCGTTCACGAACTGAAGAGATTATTTTCATAACAAATAGATCCACATGAACACCGAACCCAAAGACACCACACTGCATGTTTCCGCCATTCGCGAGCTGACCGCCGGCACCGCGCCGGAAATCAAGAACCGTGTCCGTCTGGATTTCGAGGACGGACTCATGAATATCGACTTCGACTGCTCCACTCTGGATTTCGTTGATTCCAGCGGCCTCGGCGCACTCATTTCCATGCAGAAGCTTGCCAACGAACGCGGCGGCAAGCTGCGCCTTCTCGCACCGAAACCAACCGTAGTCCAGGTGCTGGAACTCACCCGACTTCACCGCGTTTTTGAAATTGTCGCCTGATCCCCATTTCATGGATTCCCAAGCTCCAATTCGTCCCGAGGCCACCGGTCATGCATGGCAGTGGTCAGGTCCTTGCACGCTCGTCGCGGTGCGAGAGGCCTCCACAGGGGCGAGGGGATTTCTAGCGGCTCTTGGTCTGCCGGAAGCGGAGCTCGCCGCATGGGAATTGATTCTAACTGAGGCGGGGAACAACTGCGTGATCCACAGCGTCGGTGATGTGCCCCGTCAATCTTGGCAGTTGCGGCTGTTATTCGCTCCGGACCGTGTGATCGCAAAAATCCACGACGGCAATGAGGGATTCGATTGGCCGGAAGACCCGCAACTGCCGGATGATGACGCTGAATCAGGCCGGGGGATATTCCTGATCCACACGCTCACTGATTTCAGAAAACAAGAGCACCATCCGGGCGGAAACATCCTCACGTTGGAACGTCGCCACACGCCCGCCGCACCCGCCGAGGACTTGGAAGCCACGCTCGACGCCATGACCGAAGAACTGGCTTCCTGCTACGAGAGCCTCTCTGCCATTTTCCGCTTCACCGCCGAAGCCCGCCGGACAACAAACCTCGAGGATTTCGCCGCTAGCCTGCTTCACCACCTGGGCACCATCACCGCGTCAGACCGCGGCATGTTGAGGGTCGTCTCCCAGAACAAGCTCATTACGCTGGCGACTGATGGCTGTGAAGCGCCGCCAGCATGCCCCGTGGACGAAAGCCCCATGCCGCTGGAAGCCGCTGCGGTGGGCTCCCGCCAGGATCAATGGATCGAGGCCTCCGATGCGGATCCCGGCGCTTTGTCGGGACTGGTGCATCCTTTCTATCATGACGATGAATTGATGGGTGTGCTTTCACTCGGCAGGCATGACTCGGCGCAGCCATTCAATGCCGGCGAGGTAAACGTCGTCCACACCTTCTCCGAGTTTCTCGCGCAGCAGATGCTCAGCCGCCGCCATGAGGAGGAGTCCATCCGCTCCAGTCTGGCCCGCCGCGAGTTCGAGCTTGCCGCCGCGATCCAGCAGTCGCTGCTGCCGCCTCCCATGCCGGACATCGCCGGCGTCAGCGTCACCGGACATTGCGAGAGCGCACTCTCCATCGGCGGCGATTTCTACGACCTCATCCCCTGCGGAATAAACGGCTACTTTTTCGTGATCGCGGACGTCATGGGAAAAGGTGTCGCCGCCAGTATGATCGCTGCGGTCACGCGGTCCACCGTGCGCGCGTTCAGTCATCTCTATCAGTATCCTGCACGTTTATTAGAGCGGGTGGCGCTTCAGATGCACGACGATCTCGATAAGCTGGAAATATTCGTGACCATTGCGGTCGGCATCGTCGATGTGCCGGAAGGAGTGATCCGCGTGGCCAACGCCGGACACTGTCCGGTGGTCATCTGTCAGCCAGGAGGGACATTCACCGAGGTTAGCCCGGAACGACCGCCGATCGGCCTGGAGACGAATCCAGTGTTCACCGAATACGAAATCCCCATACAGCTAGGGATGAGGATCCTCGGTTATACGGACGGACTCGTCGATCCGCGGAATCAGCGCCCTAGCTTTGAAACCCAGTCGGACGTCGCCGATTGGTTCGCGGCCGCATCTGCGTCGGGTTCGTCTATCAGCTCCCTCAAATCAGCTCTTCTTGAAACCCTCGGCCACAGTACCGATCCCAACACCCTCGCGGACGATCAGACATTTCTTCTGATCAGCTTCGACTGAATTCCTTTCTCCGCACCCTATCATGTCCCGCCTTGTCATTGCCGAAGATTCACCGCACATGCTCCGCCTGCTAGAGATGACTCTGCGCAAGGCCGGTCATACTTGGACTTCCTGCGCCGCCGGGGACACCGCGCTCGCCGCAGTCCAGTCCCAGAGGCCCGATGCGGTCGTTCTCGACATCATCATGCCGGGGATGGATGGCTTGGACGTGCTTTCCGCACTCAAGGCGGATCCTGCCACCGCCGGCATCCCCGTCATCATGCTCACCGCCCGCGGCCAGAACCTCACCCGGCAGCAGGCGGAGGAAAGCGGAGCCTCGGCCTTTCTAACGAAGCCGTTCAGTCCGACCGAGCTCCTTGCCACCATTGCCAGTTTCACCCCAACACAAGCATGAAAGACCGCCTGTCACTCTTTATCATGATCGATGCCTGCGGGTGGGAGATCGTGAAAAACCATCCCTTCCTCGAAAAAGTCGCGCCGCACCGCCGCAAGCTAGAGAGCGTGTTCGGCTACAGCTCGACCTGTGTGCCTTCCATTCTATCAGGACGTTGGCCGGACGAGCATCACAACTGGTGTTACTTCGTTTACAACCCTGCGGAATCGCCCTTCCGCTCATTGCGCTGGCTCCGCTGGCTGCCCACCGCCGTCACCAGCCGCCGGATCTTCCGCCGCTGGCTCACGAAATTCGTCAAGGTGCAGCTGAAATTCCGCGGTTACTTCGATCTCTACAACATCCCGTTCAAATACATCCATCTCTTCGATTTCACCGAAAAGAAAAGCCCGCTCAAACCCAAGGGCATGAACCGCGGGCCTAACATCTTCGATCTACTGGAGGAAAAGAAGGTGCCCTATTTCGTCACCGATCCCTCACAGCCGGAAGAGGAACACCTGCGCGGATTGTTAGAGGACATCGGCAGCCAGCGCATCGACTTCGCATTCCAATACTGGGCTGGCCTTGACGGACTGCTCCACATGGCGGGCAACGACTCGCCGGAAATCCCGAAAAAGCTCGATCACTACGACCGCTGGATCACCCAGGTCGTGGAGGCCGCGGAAAAAAACTATCGCGAGGTGCGGCTTCATGTTTTCAGCGATCACGGCATGGCGAACTGCGATGTTCACATCGATCTGCGCGCGAAGATCGATCCGCTCGGGCTGGAAATGGGCAAGGACTACGCAGTTGTTTACGATAGCACGATGGCCCGCTTCTGGTTTCTCAAGCCGGGAGTTAGGGAGCGTGTCACCGAGGTTCTCAATAAAGTCCCGGAGGGCCGCATCCTGCCTGAAGAAGAACTCCGCCACTACCGCGCCTGGTTCGAGGACCAATCCTTCGGCGAGCTCATCTGGCTCGCCGAGGAAGGAACCCTTATCGTCCCCAGTCACATGGGCGAGCGCCCGATCCGCGCGATGCACGGCTACCACCCCACCGACCCGCAGAGTTATGCCACTCTCTTCAGCAGTCACGATGAAGTGCCTGCGGAGGTGACCCACATTCCGCATATTTTCCAACTGATGGAGCGTGCCGTTCATCACCACGCGGCCGCGAATAAAAAGCCATGAGCGCCTGCAGTATCATCCATGTGCCCAGGCGTTTCGTCGCCGACGAATGGGGCGGCACCGAGACCGTCGTGCTCGAAATTTCCAAGCAGCAGCGTGCCGCCGGTCTCAATCCCCGCATTATTACCTCCATGGCTCTGGCGGACCGGGACCATGACGAGATCGCCGGAATTCCGGTGGACCGTTATCCGCATCTCTATCCGTTTTTCGGCCTCAGTGCCGCCGACCGCGCGGCCATGGACAAAAAAGGCGGCAACCTTCTTTCTCTATCACTGCTGCGCGCGCTGATCCGCGTGCCGGACGTCCGCCTCTATCACGCCCACGCGCTCAAGCGCCTCGGCGGCTCGGTCCGCACCGCCGCCCGCTGGCGGAAGAAACCCTACGTCGTCTCTCTCCACGGCGGGATCTTCGACGTGCCCGCGGCGGAACTCAACGATCTAACGAGGCCAATCCAGGGCAAGGTCGAGTGGGGCAAGCCCTTCGGCGCGCTGCTTGGTGCCCGCAAGGTGTTGGATGACGCCGACCATGTGATCTGTGTGGGCGACAGCGAAGCGCAAAAGGCAAAAGCCTCGCTGCCCCACGATCGCGTCAGTTATCTGCCGAACGGCGTGGACTGCCAGCGTTTCACCACCGGCGAGGGACGCCGTTTCCGCGAGCATTTCGGGATCGCGGCGGATGCGTTTCTGATCGTCAATATCAGCCGCATTGATTCGCAGAAAAACCAACTCGGCCTGCTCGAAGCCTTCGCCCGTTTCCATGTCGCGACACCTGGTGCGCGCTTGGTGATGATTGGCCCGGAAACCCAGCCTGCCTACGGGGATAAACTGCGCGCGTTCATCGCTGCGAATCATCTCGGTGAGTCTGCAACAATCATTCCCGGGATTAGCAACGAAAGCGGCCTGCTCATCGACGCCTATCACGCGGCGGATGCCTTCGTGCTTTCCTCGCGGCACGAACCCTTTGGTATTGTGGTGTTAGAGGCTTGGTGCGCCGGCCGGGCAGTCGTCGTCAGCCGGGTCGGTGGCTTGCAGGCGCTCGTCCGCGATGGTGAGACCGGGTTCTTTTTCGATCCCGATTCGCCGGATGCCGCCGTGCAACTCGCCGCCCATCTCGCGACTTTGCACAACGATCCGGCGCTGCGCGAAAGGGTGGGGGAGGCCGGCCGTACCGAAGCGGCCGCGCATTACGACTGGACCCGCATCGGTGCCCAACTTGAGGAGATCTATCAACTCGCGGAGGACAGTGCGGCCCGCCGCTGGCACCACACCGGCAGAAAGGGGGGCTCGTGAGCGTTCCAAGATTTACCCGAGATGGCAGCGATTCGTTGGAATCGCTGATCGCAAAAACCTGTGACGAAATCGGCCGCGACGTCACCCGCATCGTCCCAGCGGACCAGTTCCAAGCATTGTTGTTAGGTGGTGGCTACGGTCGTGGCGAGGGCGGCGTGCTTGCCACTCCGGATGGAGACGCGCCCTACAACGATCTTGAGTTTTTCCTGCTCATCCGCGGCCATCCGCGCCTGAACGAGCGACGCTACGGCGCTGCCATCCATGCATTGGAACATCGGATGACCGAAAAGATCGGCATTGATGTGGAGTTCAAAATCCTGTCATTGGAGAAACTCATGTCCAGCCCGACGACGATGTTCTACTATGATCTCGTTTGCGGCCACCGCGTCACCGCCGGCCCGGTGTCCGTGCTGGAAGCTTGCTCCCACCATGCCGAATCCGTGCGCATCCCATCTCACGAGGCTACCCGGTTGATGATGAACCGCTGCTCCAGCCTCTTGTTCGCAGCGGAGCGTTTGGCCCGCAGCGAGTTCACGCGGGAGGACCTGGATTTCACCGCGCGCAACATCGCCAAGGCCCAGCTCGCACTTGGCGATGTCATTCTAACTGCGCTGGGAAAATACCACTGGAGCTGCCTTGAGCGGCATAAATTGCTTGCCTCTATCAACGATCCGTCCTTGCCGATGGCCGAGTTGCTGGAATTCCACAAGGACGGCGTCGCCTTCAAACTGCGTCCCTGTCCCGGCACCTCGACGCGCGATGAATTGCAGGCGCTGCACCAGGCCGTCACCAAAGTAGCCTGGGCCGTGTGGTTGTGGCAGGAGCGGAAGCGGCTCGGTATTTCCACGGCCACTCCCGCTGAGTATGCCCATGGCGGAAACAAATGTCCTGAAACGTCCGCCCTGAAAAACTCGCTGATCCGACTCCGCGCATTCGGCGCGAAAGGCCCGCTCGGAGCCCTGGCATTCCGCTACCCGCGCGAGGGACTTCTCAATTCTTTGTCGCTGCTGTTATGGGCACCGGAACTCGTCCCCGCCAACACCGCATGGCTCTCAAAACAACTCGTCTCGCCCGTCACCAACCGGCAGGAAGCCATCGCCGCCTACGAAAGACTCTGGCATCGATTTAATTGAACTTCATGAAACTTCTTGTCATCTATCCGTATGCGCCATGGCCGCTTGACCGCGGGACCTATCAGCGGACGTTTCATTTGCTCAAGGCCTTGGCGTCGCACCACGAGGTGGACTTCGTGGCACTAACGGAAGAGCAGGATGACCTTGAGGAGAAGCGTGCCATTTTTTCCGGGTTCTGCAACGAGGTTGAGTTCATCCCCTTCGCCCATCCGCCGTGGCAGAAACTCTTTCCGCAACGTCTGCTCAATCCGCTACCCAGCAACGTGCAACACTGGCAAAGTCCTGCGATTTCCGAAGTGATCAACCGCCGCCTGAAGCCCGGACGTTATGATTTAGTGCATATCTGCGATCTTGTCATGATGCCGTATGTGCTGCCACACAAGTCACACACGCCCTTCGTGGTGGACCGTAGCCGCGTGGACTTGCAGTTCCAACTCATGCAATACAAAACGCTGCGCACTTCCACCCGCGAGCGCCTGTTGTGTTGGGAGGGTTTTGCAAAACTCTGGTGTTATGAGAGGAAACTCGCCCGCGAGGCACTGTTGGAAGTTGTCTGTGGTCCCGATGACGAGGTGTTTCTCCATCAACGGGTGGGCTCCAAAGCACCGGTGTTGGTCGTGGCGAATGGTGTCGATCTCGACTACTTCCATCCGGCCTCCGCGCCCGACCCGCGCGCGGCCGAGCCCACGGTGATCTTTTGCGGTGCGATGGACTACAGCCCGAATGTCGATGCTCTACGCTGGTTCTTTGAAAGCATCCACGGAAAATTGATCAAGTTGCGTCCTGATGTGCGCATCCTCATCGTTGGCAAGAGTCCCATCGCAGAAGTGCAGGCCTACGCCTCGCGGCCTGGCGTCACCGTGACCGGCGGCGTGCCGGACGTCCGCCCTTATTACAAGCGCGCTTGGTTGCAGATGGTGCCGCTGCGCATCGGCGGCGGCACGCGCCTGAAAATCGTCGAGTCGCTCGCCATCGGCACACCCGTGGTTTCCACCACGATTGGTGCCCAAGGACTGGAACTGAAGCACGGTGAAAACATCCTGCTCGCTGATGATCCGGATACCTTCGCCAGCGAAATTTCACGAGCTCTATCAGACCCTGCGCTTCTCCAGCGTATCGAGGAAAACGGCATCGCCACTGCCAGCGCCCGCTTCGGCTGGCCAGCCATCGGGGCGCGGCTCGCCCATCACTACGACACCCTCATATCAAAATCCCAGCCCGCAGAAGCCAGCCACTGATGAACTCACTCCCTAACGCAGTCTCCGTCGTCATGCGCAGCTTCAACGAGGCATGGACCATCGGCGATACGATCCAACAACTCTTCAACCAGGATTTCGATGGCGAGATCGAACTTATCGTCATCGACTCCGGATCCAGCGACGGTTCGATCGAGATCATCGAGAAATTCGGCCGTGCGCGGCTCATTCAGATCCCGCTGGGGACCTATGTTCCTGGCGTCGTGCTCAATCAGGGAGCGCGCGAGGCATCGCACGACTGGATCGTCTATCTCAACGCGGACGCCACGCCCGTCGGCAGGGATTGGCTCACCAATCTGTTAAAACCCTGCGTGAACAACCCGAAATTCGGAGCCGCGTTCTCCCGCCAGATTCCGCGACCCGACTGTCAGGCGGTTTTCGCCCATGACTATGACCGCTGCTTTGGACCGGATCGCGAGTCGAAGGATTGGGAGCATTTTTTCAGCATGGTCAGTTCTGTCACCCACCGCTCCGTGCTCGACAGGGTTCCCATCCGGGAGGACCTCCAGTACGCCGAAGACGACGAGTGGACGCGCCGAATCACAGGGGAAGGATTGAACGTCATCTACGTGCTTGATTCCGTGGTGATGCATTCCCACAACTACACGTTGCGCCAATCCTACAAGCGTGCGTTCGGGGATGCCAAGGCGATGGCGGCCACGTCGGGGACGCTTCCACGCAATGTGAACTATCACTACTTCGTGGCTCTCGGGCTGATCAAGGATGTGGTCCGGGATTCCAAGTGGTGCCTGAAAAACCACCACGTCCTCGGCATTCCGCACGCCGCCGCCGTCCGGCTCTATCAGCGACTTGGTCGTCGCGACGGCTATCATGCCGGCTGGAAATTCTATCAACGGGACACCGCGAGCTCCATATCCAACATCTGAACTTATGCAACCGGGCATCACCATCGTCTCAGCCTGCGACCGCAACTTCCTATGGGGCGCTTTCCTCCTCGCAGCCAGTGCCGCTAAAAACATTCCAGGAATCCCTGTGCATATTTTGCAGATAGGATTCACCGATGAGGATGCTGTGTTTTTTGACGCTCTACCCGACGTGCGATTACTTCCGCTAGGCGATCACGATCCTCGCAATGTGGCCAACAGGAAGTCCGAAGCTATCATTACGGCTGAAACGGAATACATTGCCTGGCTAGACGCCGACTGCATGATCGTCGGAGACATTCGCCCCCTGCTGATCCCAGCCAATGGCGAATTTCAAATCCGCCTGCGCGAACCGTCAGAAAACGCATGGGTCTTGCGCAATCATTACGCGCCGGGCGAGCTTCGGGGAGGTTTGCCCAAATCCGTGCTGGCACGCTGGCAGGCGGATGTCGATCAATTGGAAACTCCAAGAATCGACACGACCTGTGTTACCAATGCGTTTGTGCTGCATCGGCGCCATCTCGATTGCATTCGCGAATGGAAAAGCCAGATTGCCAAAGTCATCGCGCCAATCCACGCCGGAGTGGTTGACCGTAGCTCGCCGGCCTATTTCATGACGGACGAATCCGTTTTCAGCTCGCTACTTGCTTTTTCCCGACTCGCTCCGCCAATTGGTGAAATGCAGCTCAACCGTGACCCCGAGGCCCACGTTGCCCATTTTGGAGCCAACCCAAAGCCATGGAAACGCTGGCGCAAACCCTTCTGGTATTGCCACCAACCTGTGCTCGATCTCATCGATTGGTTGCATGAGAACCGCAAACCCGTGCCCCCGATCCCTTGGTCGTTCAAGCGTTCGTCAACACCACTTGCGTGGTCTATCGCCCAATCGGAAGCGCTCTACACCCAAGCGCGTTCGATCGCGGGGAATCTGCTCAGCAAGAACTGATTGATCATGAGAATCCTTGCCATTACTAATCTCTATCCGCCCCACGAGATCGGCGGCTATGAGATCCGCTGCCGCGACATCATGGAGCGCCTCGCCAAACGCGGTCACACCGTGCGCATTCTCACTTCGAGCCACTGCATTGACGGCCGGACCGACATTCCACAGCCGCACGTTGCCCGGCGGCTGCAGGTTCACGGATTCTATGGACATCCTTGGCTTCCCATCCATCAGGTGCGGGCGCTCGAAGCCCACAACCACCTCGCGCTCCAAGAGGAAATCGACAAGTTTAAACCGGATCTCATCCACGTCTGGAACTTGGGCGGGATTTCGAAATCCATCCTCCACCGACTGGAACGCTCGTCGATTCCCTTGGTCTATGACATTTCGGATCACTGGATCGCTCGAAGCATCGATGGCGACGTCTGGCTGTCCTGGTGGAACTCGCCGAAGTCCGCCCCCATCGCCGTGTTCCGCCAGTTTCTAACAATCAGCGGCATCCGCAAACGGCTGGACCGCTTGACGCCGACGCTCTCCGCGAAAAAGCTTCGTTTCAGGAATACCTATTTCTGCAGCGCGTTCATGCGCGGCCACACTGCGGCGAAAGGTTGGCCAGTCGGCCATGCTTCTATCATCCATTGCGGCATCGAAACGTCAGCGTTTTCAGTCAAGACGGATCACACGCGTTTTGAGAAACTCCTCTGGGTGGGTCGCCTATCCGACGACAAGGATCCGCTCACCGCAGTCAGGGCGTTGGCGGCGGCACACCGCTCCGGCCTTGTGAATCTAACACTCGATCTCTACGGACACGGCGATCCCGCCTACGTCTCTGAGATCGATCGTGAGATCGAAACGCTCGGACTTGCCAGCCACGTCAGGCGGAAACTCGCTCCGGCGGCGGAGATGCGCCAGCTATACTCGCAGTATGACGCGTTGCTTTTCACCTCCAACTGGGGCGAACCCTTCGCACTCACTCCGCTGGAAGCCATGGCGTCCGGTCTCCCTGTGATCACCTCGCTCGACGGCGGTCAGCCGGAACTGGCGCGGGACGGTGTGAACTGCCTGATCGCGGCGGCCGCGCAACCGGAGCTCTATGCCTCACGGATCGCGGAGCTCGCCGCATCGGCTGAGCTGAGGAAGAAGATTTCTGCTAACGGTCTGGAGGAAGTGAGGGCACGATTTGACCTCGATCCCATCACACGCCAAGTTGAGGATTTTCTGAAATCGGCCCTGAAATCATGAGCATCCTTTTTTACGACGACAGCCCGGTTTTCGGAGGACATGAGGTGATGTCGCTGCTCGGAGTGGAGGCTGTCGTGCGCGCGTCCCAGGGTCCTGTCAGGGTCATCGCTTCGTCGGCTAACGAAAAGCTCTGTTCGAAGGTCGCGGAACTCGCCGGCGTTCACGCGCATCTGACTTTGGAAACCGTGGATTACCATTCTTCCAAATTCGAAGCTATCCGCAACCGCCTCAAACCGGCGCGCTGCAAGGCATTGGCAGAGCGGTTTTTGGAGATCAAGCCCGCGCTGGTCGTCGCCATCCAAGGCAACATCGAGCATTCTTCGCTCGCTCTGTTGGCAGCACGCCGCGCAGGAATCCCCTCCACCAGCTATATCCCCGTTCCTCATTCGAATGCGGAAATGGGTGCTCGTCTCGGCAGCTTGCGGGATCGATTCTGCGCCCACCTTTTTCAAGTCCCGGACTCGTTCATCACCATCACGGATGAAATGGCCCGCCTCCTGAAAATCAGGGGAGCAACTGCGCCGATCCACCTTGTTTACAACGGCGTCGACACCGGGCGTTTCCAACCGGCCGACTGCCTCTCCGCCCGTAACGCGCTCGGGTTGCCTGCCGACAAGGTTCTTATCGGAGCGGTGGGAAGGATCGAATTCCGCCAGAAACAACAACACCTCCTCGTGCGAGCCGTGGCTGCCGATCCCGTACTCGTGAGAAAGTGCCACCTCGTTTTTGCGGGGGATGGTCCGGACTCGGAAGCCCTGAAGACTTTGATTGCCGAGAGTCAACTTTCGGGAACGGTACTTTCCTGGTCCGACCCTGCAATCCTATACCCCGCCTTGGACGCACTGGTGATTCCGTCCCGATATGAAGGGCTTCCTCTCGTCATGTTGGAAGCCATTTCCTGCGGGACAGCCGTGCTCGGCAGTGACCGAGATGGGATGAAAGATCTACTTCCTGACAAATGGCGGTTTCGCCCTAATGATCCGGCTGCACTGTCGGCGGCGCTCGGCGGTTTCGTCGCCAGCGGGATGCCTGCCCCAGATGCTGATCTGGTCGCAAAAGTCCGCAATTCGATGTCGCTGGAATCTTTCCGGAAATCCTTTGCAGACACCGTTCTCACTCTCGCCGGAGCCCCCGTTTCACACTTGCAAAAGGTACAGGCCCTACCTAATACTTAACTTATCCAAAATAAGAGCCATCACACTCCCTTTGAGTCTCCTGTGGGATTGAGTCTTCGGTTCGGCGCGGAAACTACGCCGGATCAGGAGGTAATTGCACCAATCAAACCGCCGAAATTCGGATTTCCGCTACCTTTCGATCCGATCCGCTTGATCGCCGGCGTGCTGGCGCGTTGGCCGTGGATCGTCATCGGAATGATTATCATGGGAATCCTTGGCACGCTGGCGGGGGTCAGCCTAGCCAGACCGTCGTTCGCCATCTCGGCGTCGCTGATCAAGCGCCGCGTTCCGCAAACCGTCAGAACGTCGGAAACCGGCCAGGCCTACAGGCCTGTGGACCTGAACGACGCGACGCTGCTCGCCACACTGCTGGCATCCGAACCGCTCGATCTGGCGATCAGCCGGGCCGCCAACAATCTTGATCCCGGCAGTGCGAGGGCACTCACCGAGGCGAAGCAGCTCGAAGGTACTGATATTTTCTACATCACCTATCACTCTCCTATCAGTGCGGAGGATGCCCTCACCTTCACCGGAATCTGGGCGGAGGAAATCAATGCCTATACCAAGCGCCTCCAACAGACAGAGGCGCACGGGGTCCGGCTGATACTCGAGAAGGAAGTTCACGCTCTCGATAAGCAGATCGACGACACGAACCTCGAGATCCTGAATTTCTCGAAGGAAAAAGGCTATCTGGGTGGCGAGACACAGGTGGCTTCCGCCCTGAGCCAGCTATCGCAGATCGACATGCAGTTGGACACCGCACGGACTTCCGCATCCGCAAAGGAGCAGCAGTTGAAAAACTTTAACGATCAGATCCAGCGCCAGAGTCCGATCGAACTGCAGCTCAAGACCGCCAAGGAGGAACTTGCCAATCTGCGGGCCTCCTACACGGACGCCAATCCGCTTGTGCAGACGAAGTTGCAAAGCATCGAATACCTCAATGAACAGATTGAAAAACTCGGAGGCAACAAGGGCAACAACGATCTCGAATCCTACACAGGAACACCGCTGGGAAACCAACTCTATCTGTCCATCATCAGCCTCCGCAATGAATATCTAGCAGCCGCTACGCAGATCAAATCATTGGAAGAATCCCAACAGATCGCAGCGGCCCGCCTCAGGGAATTTCCGGGAATCATCAGCACCTACGATGCCTTGAAAAACAAGCGCAACACCTTCACGGAAGGCCTTTCGCTGATGAGCAATCGTCTCAAGGAGGCTGAGATTTTTGCTTCCGGGGCGCCCGGCTACTGGCAGGTTTTTCAAGCGCCCGATCCGCGTCGCGTTATCCCGTCCTCGATGCTCAAGAAGCCCGCCGCACTCGGGGCTGTTGGGGCGATCCTTGGTGGGATGCTGGCGGTGATGCTCACGCTTCTTCTCACGCAACGTTCATCGCGACGCTCGATTTTGGAATGCTGTGCCGCCACCCGGGCACCGCTCGTCGCCAACATTCCGGCTATCCGCGAAAGCGAAGCCCGCGAGGCGGTCGCGCAACTCTGGGTCACCCATTTGGCGCGCCGTTTGGGGAATTCCATCCACCTCATGTTGTGGACACCTGCGATCGAGCCGGCAGATGAGCGCAAGTTCTGGCTCCAGTTGGCGGAGGCCGCGTGGAAGGACACCGGGAAACCGATCCGCGTTTTGGATTTCACCCCTGACGCACTTTGGAGCGAGAGCCCGCTGCCTGACTCAATGGATTGGTTCGCGTGCCCGCAGTCGGCTTCCTATCCGGTGCAGCTTTCCACGCGCAGTTACACGGCGACGCTGGTCAGAGCAGCGGCGTTTCCCCACGGCGACGCCCGTGATCTGCTCCCTCAGATCGACCACTGGATCTCGGTGGTCTCCAACAACAAGGATTCGCTCCGCCGCCTCGACAAGCTCCGTTCCATCACCGAGGTCTATCTGCCACCCTGCGATGGCACCATTGCACTGACCGAATGTCCCGACGGCCTGATCCGACAAGCGGGTGAATTGCTCTCCGGCTTCCTCGTGAAACGTTTTTCCTAAACCTCGCCCGCGATGAAAAGTTTCCTAACAACAGCCCTCCTGAATTTCGCCGGAGTCGTCATGCTGACCGGACAAACGCCATCAGTTCCAGTCCCCGGAAACCAGCCGGCACCATCACCCACCTCATGGCGGACCCGCTTCGAGCTCGGGCCCGGCGATGTGGTCAATTTCTCGCTCTACGGGCGTCCGGAGCTCGACCGCCCGGGTTTTCGCGTCGCACCGGACGGGACCATCAGTTATCTTCAAGCGCAGAACATCCAAGTCGCGGGACTGACCTTGGACGAGGCGCGTCTCGCGATTGAAAAGGGTCTATCCGTGACGTTCCGTTCGCCCCGCGTTATCATCACTCCGCAGGAGGTTGGTTCGAAGCGCTACACCATCCTCGGCAAGGTGGTGAACCGCGGCGTGGTGACCTTGGAGCGGCCGATCACGTTGGTAGAAGCCATCGCCAACGCGGGTGGCATCGAGACCGGATTGTTCGAGAAGAACACCATTGAACTCGCCGACCTTGAACGCTCATTCATCTCGCGCAACGGGCAGCGATTGCCCGTGGATTTCCGCAAACTTCTCCACGATGGAGAGATGAGTCGCAACATCGAAGTGGAACCTAACGATTTCATCTACATCGCCTCCAACATCAGCAATGATTACTACGTGCTTGGCGCGGTCAACACTCCTGGCGTGCAAGGCCTGACTCCGGACGCCAGCGTGGTTTCGGCGATCTCACGTCGATCGGGGCTGACCGAACGTGCTTGGCCGGACAAGGTTCTCGTCATCCGTGGCAGTTTTGACAAACCGCAGACCTTCGTCGTCAATGTGAAAAACATCCTCGCCGCCAAGGAAACGGACTTCAAACTCCAGCCGAAGGACATCGTTTACGTTTCCGAGAGGCCTTGGGTGGTGGCAGAAGACATTCTCAAGTCCGCGCTCTCCGCATTTGTTACAAGCGCCACTTCCAGTTGGATCAATCTCAACGTCGATCCAATCCTCAAACCCTAATGATCACCTTCAAACAACTGATTTGTTGCCTGCTTCCCATCGCCTGTCTGTCGGCTATCTCCTGCCAGCAGAATATTCCCAAGGGCCAGTTTGATGCGAGAAAAGGTGATCAAACGGTGAGAAATCTCACCTTTGCCAACGTCAAGATCAAGCGCTCGCTCGATCACAAGCTGCTGGTCCCGCCGACAGAGCCATACATTCTGGGCCCCGGCGATGTGGTGGAAGTCGAAATCGCCGAGGTTCCGGGAACACTCTCACGCACCTTCGTGATGCCGGACGGCATGGTTTACTATAACCTCGCCGGCGGGGTCCACGCGGAGGGGCTTACCCAGGCGGAGTTCGCTAAAAAACTAACAGAATCCCTCAAGCGCGACTATACCAATCCGCTCGTTAATGTCAGCCTGGTCGAGGTGCGCTCGCGCCGCTATTGGATCCTCGGGCGCGTTTTCAAGCCCGGAATTTTCCCACTCCGCCAGCCAACCACACTGCTTGAGGCAATCTCCCAATCCGGCGGGCTTTTCACTTCAAGTTTCTCCGGCTCCACCGAAGAGCTCGCGGATCTCTCGAATAGCGTTGTCATTCGGAATGGCGATATTCTGCCTGTGAACTTCGAAAAACTGATCAAGTCCGGAGACACCTCGCAGAACATCTATCTCCGCAATAACGATTTCATCTATCTGCCTTCCTCCACCGCCTCCACGGTTCTTCTGTTGGGTGCGGTCACGGCGCCCCAAGCGATCGGTTACAAGGATTCGCTGACCTTGATCGATTGCATCGCCCAGGGCAAAGGTCCGGCCAAGGACGCCTATCTCGACGAGGTCGTAATCGTCCGTGGCACGCTTGAAAAGCCGAGCGCCGCCACTGTCAATCTCAAGGCCATCCTTACCGGGAGGGAAACCAACGTGCTGCTCCAACCGGGCGACATTGTCTGGATTCCGCGCCGCCCATTGGGATTGCTCGAAACCACCGTGCAACTGGTCTTCAAGGACGCCGCCCGCAGTATTGCGGCCAGTGAGGGTGCAAATGCGGTCGGCAGCAAAGCAAATCCAATCGTCACGATTCCCATCAGCCAGCAATGACTTCTCAGCGATTCAATTGCCGGTTCGCTTTTGCCTGACGCCGCCACCATTCGGCACGAGAAAGGATCGCGCAGAGCATGATCCATGTGCAGAGGTTTTTCATTTGCGTGAGCACGCGCTCCACCTGGCCGTGGAAATAGCTGATCGCCAGCGCCATCGTCACGGCAAAGAAGAACAGTCCGAGCGAAGTTTTCCAAAACTCCACCGTGGACCGCAGGCCATGCCAGAGGGTGACAAGGGCGAATAGCAGAAATGAAACTAGCCCCAGCGTCCCGTTTTCCGCGAGGATCAGCCAGTAGAGACTCTCTGTCAGCGGATTGGCCATATACATTTCCGGATAGATCGCCCGTCCCCGGTCCTCTTCCCAGTGTTCAAGAACTTGCGAGTATTTGAGCCCCTGCGGCCTGCTGTTTGCCAAGCCGTAGTTATTCCAGCCGATGCCAACCAGCGGATGATCGTCGTGCATGGCTGCTGCCTGTTTGTTGAGCGCGTATCTGAGATCGTTTTTCGGCGAGCTGTCCTCACCCATCCGTTCCATGAAAGTATCCGCGGCTTTGGCCATCACAATCACGCCACCGAGGCCCATCACCACCGCCAATGCCACCCGCCGGGCAGTAACTCCCTGAAGGAACGCTGCGACCATCACTAGCACCGTGCCAATGCCGAATGCGGCGAGCGATGCGCGTGAAACCGAGAGCACCACCACGATTCCCGCCGATGCGAAGGCCACGAAAAACAAGATCACGTCCCTGGGCTTGGTTTCCTTGGAAATCGCCAGAGCCAGAATGGGGAAAGCGATCATGTAAGACCACATCGCCATCGGATTCTGGTGCTCGAACCACCCCATCACACGGAACCCGCCTCTCACATATCGTCCCCACAAACAGATCACCAGTTGCAGGATCAGCGCGATGGCAAAGCCCCTCATTACTGCTTTTATATCCCGCTCATCGTGCAAGGCGGCGAATACACCGACAAAAATGAACGCCATTTTCGCGTATTTGAAGGCTGGCATCAGGGCGTAAATCGAATTCATCGCGCCCCATACCGAGAGCATTCCCACGCCTACCCATAAGAACCACGCCCACAATCCCGGCGGAAAAAAGCCGAAATCCCGGCGCTTTTCCAACAATGCGGCCAGAGCCAGTCCCATGGCGATCGCCTCCAAATAATTGAACTGGAATCCCCGAACATGCCCCCGGTAGGTCTCGATGGAATACAGCATCAAGGTGAAATCCGATGGCGGCCTGACCAACCACCACGCCATGAAACCCAAAGTCACCCGCCGGGCGAAGTCCTTGCCTTTCAGGTAGTAGCCCAGCATCGGGCCGATTCCCAAATAAACGATGGCGATGACCAACACTTTGAGCAGCGTCTTGACGATATCCATCTTGCTCCCGGAACTCCAACACCATCCCTTCCAAGTGGCGAGCGGATTCGTAAAAGCGCGGCAAATCCGCCACCGCCACACTGCATCGGGCGCAACCTCACCCAGCCTCAGTATCCGGACCGAGCGCTTCAAGTAGTCCTCCAAGTCCGAGAGTAACGGCTACCTCGAACATGCGATCGAGGAAATGAACTTCTCCACCCGCGCGCATGACCGGCTTTTCAAAGCCGCCCGCACCTTCGCTGATCTTTCCGGTTCGCTGAACGTTCGCCCGGACGACATTCTCGAAGCGATCCAACACCGCAGGCTGGAAGTTGTTTAGGTGACGGCTCATGAGGTGCGAATTACGCTTACCCATCGTCATATCCTGATATGAAGATTTGTTTCTTGAAGTGGACAATTTAATGGCTAGCTTCCGGCCATGCCACAGGCCGACGCTACTGTTGAAATCCAAAACGCCCTCGCAGAGCGAATTTTCGTTCTCGATGGGGCCATGGGAACCACGATCCGGACCTACGGACTCAACGAGGCCGATGCCCGCGGCCCTCGATTTGCGGAAAATGAGAAGGATTTGCTGAATAATGGCGACATCCTCTCCCTCACCCGCCCTGAAGTCATCGGAGACATTCACAAGCGTTTTTACGAGGCGGGTTCGGACATTTGTGAAACGAATACATTCTCCGCCACCGGGATCGCGCAGAGCGAATTTTTCGTCGAAGATCCGCGCGAAAAGGGTGGCCGCAAGGATCCCGAATTTTTCCAGAAAATCCTCGAGGATCCATTTCTGAATGATCTTGCGTGGGAAATGAACGTCGAGTCCTCGCGACTTTGCCGCACATGGGCGGACAACATCGGCACCGACACCGGCCGCAAGCGCTACGTCGCTGGGGCGATCGGGCCGCTCACCGTTTCTCTCAGCAACTCGCCGGATGCGAATGACTCTGGCTTCCGGGTGGTGACCTTCGACCAAGTGCTCGCCGCCTACCGCCACCAAATCCTTGGTCTGATCGAAGGTGGCTGCGATATCCTCATGGTCGAAACGATTTTCGATTCGCTCAATGCCAAGGCGGCCTGTGTGGCGATCGAAGAAATTTTCGCCGAAAAGAACTATCGCCTGCCGGTAATCGTCTCGGCAGCAGTCGGGCTCGGTGGGGAAACGATGATTTCCGCGCAGAAAGTCGAAGCGCTTTGGAATGCATTCGCCCATGTGAAACCTCTCGCGATCGGCCTGAATTGTTCGCTCGGACCGGATCTGATGCGTCCGCATTTGGAAGAGCTTTCCGCCTGTGCTTCCACCTGCATTTCCTGTTATCCGAACGCCGGTCTGCCGAATCCGCTTGCGCCCACCGGCTTCGATCTGGAGCCGAAGCACATGTATGACTACATGGCGGAATTCGCCAAAGCCGGCCTGCTTAATCTAGCAGGTGGTTGTTGTGGAAATACGCCTGAACACGTCGCCGCCATTGCGCAGGCCGTCGCCAAATACGCCCCGCGGGAGATTCCTGAGATTCGGTAAGATTAACCGCAAAGGCGCTAAGGTCGCGAAGGGACGCAAAGGAATATGAAGGACTATTTGAACAAACTTTCCAACGAGGTGATTGGTGCGGCCATTGAGGTTCATCGCGACCTTGGGCCGGAGTTGTTGGAGTCAACTTATGAGCTGAGTCTTCAACATGAATTGCAGTTGCGCGGATTGAGCTCAGTTAGGCAGTTACTCCTCCCGATTAAATACAAGGATTTGTTGGTTCCCGAAGCTTACCGAATCGACCTGCTTGTTGAAAACCGTTTGGTAATCGAACTCAAGACCGTCGAAACACTGTTGCCGATCCATTCGGCCCAACTCCTCACCTATCTGAGAATGTCAGACAACCACCTCGGACTTTTGATCAACTTTCATTGCGTCCGCCTTAAAGACGGAATCAAACGCCTCGTTCACAACTTTCCATCTTAACTTTGCGTTCCTTTGCGACCTTAGCGCCTTTGCGGTTAACTCTTCCCTTCCCAAAATGAAAACCATCCCTCACGCCCTTCGCCTCTCCGGCACCGAGGCCTACAACCACACTTCCGACAAGCGTTTCCTGATGATCGGCGAGCGCGCGAATGTCGCGGGATCCCCCCAGTTCGCTAAACTAGTTAGGGCCGGTGATCTGGAAGCCGCCGTCGAGGTGGCACGTCAGCAAGTCGCTAACGGTGCGAACGTGATTGATATCTGTTTCGACGACGGACTGATCGACGGCAAAGCGATGATGGCGCGTTTCCTCAGCCTGCTGCAGGGCGAGCCGGACGTCGCGAAAGTGCCGATCATGGTGGATTCCTCGAAGTGGGAAATCCTTGAGGAGGGTCTCAAATACCTTCAGGGGAAGGGGATTGTGAATTCGATCTCGCTCAAGGAGGGTGAGGAAAATTTCAAGAAGCAGGCCCGCCACATCATGCGGTATGGCGCGGCGGTGGTGGTCATGGCTTTCGATGAAAACGGCCAAGCGGCAAGCTATGAGGAAAAGATCCGCATTTGCGAGCGTGCCTATCGAATTCTGGTAGATGAGGTCGGTTTCAGTCAGGATGATATTATTTTCGACCCGAACATCCTGACGGTGGCAACCGGCATCGAGGAGCATAACAACTATGCCATCGATTTCATCAACGCCACCCGTTGGATCAAGGAGAACCTCCCCGGTGCCAAAGTATCCGGTGGCGTTTCAAACATCTCGTTCTCGTTCCGCGGCAACAACAAAGTTCGCGAGGCGATGCACTCGGCATTTCTCTATCATGCCGGGAACGCGGGAATGGATATGGGCATTGTGAATGCAGGTATGCTGGAACTTTACGACGAGATTCCCAAAGAGCTTCTCGACTGCGTGGAAGACGTGCTACTCAATCGCCGCCCCGATTCCACGGAGCGCCTGCTCGATCTTGCTGAGAGCTACAAAAATGTAAGCGGCAAGAAGATCGAGGAGGATCTCAGTTGGCGTGACGCGCCGGTGGAAAAGCGATTGGAGCACGCGCTGCTTCGGGGAATCGACAAATACATCGATGAAGATACCGAAGAGGCTCGTATCAAATACGTGCGCCCGCTGAAAGTCATCGAAGGACCCTTGATGGACGGCATGGGTGTCGTCGGCGATCTGTTCGGAGCCGGAAAAATGTTTCTTCCGCAGGTCGTAAAATCCGCCCGAGTGATGAAAAAAGCGGTCGCTTGGTTGTTCCCTTTTATGGAAGCCGATAAAGCGGAATATCTGGCAGGCGACATCGCTGCGCTGATGGCGGAGAACCCCGCGCTCACCGAAGACGAGGCGCTCAAACTCGCCGAACGCGGCCGCTCGGCAGGCCGTTTCCTGATCGCCACGGTGAAGGGCGATGTGCATGACATCGGGAAAAACATCGTCGGCGTGGTGCTGTCCTGTAATGGCTTTGAAGTCACCGATATGGGCGTCATGGTTTCATGTGACAAGATTCTGGCAAAAGCCATCGAACTCGGTGCGGATGTGATTGGTCTATCGGGTTTGATCACGCCATCGCTTGACGAAATGGTCCACGTCGCCAAGGAAATGGAGCGGCTTGGTTTCAAAGTGCCGCTGCTCATCGGCGGCGCGACGACGTCCGCCGCGCACACGGCGATCAAGATCGCGCAGCATTATTCGGGGCAAGTGGTTCACGTGCTCGATGCCTCGCGTTCCGTGCCCGTCACCACGTCATTGCTCTCGAAAGACCAGCGCGATGCTTTTGGTGCTGGGAATAAAGCGAAGCAGCAAATCCTCCGCGACAATTTCCTCGGCGGGCCGAAAAAAGAAACTCTATCACTCGCCGAAGCGCGCGCTGCCGGACCGAAGTTTAATTGGGACAACTATACTCCACCGGTACCCTCCTTCACCGGCACCCGGACGATCAAGAGCCCGTCGTTGCGCGAGCTCGCCAGGTTCATCGACTGGACGCCGTTTTTCCACGCCTGGGAACTCCGCGGCGTGTGGGATCGCAAGACCGAAACGTTGAAGACGAAAAACGAGGCCGGTGCCGCCGAAGCCGCGAAGCTCTATCAGGATGCTTTGTTCTGGGTGGACCGCATTATCAATGAAAGCCGCTGCCACGCGGAAGGCATCTACGGATTTTTTCCCGCAAACTCGGAAGGCGATGACATTGTCGTCTGGGCCGATGAATCCCGCAGCACCGAGCGCACGCGCTTCCACAGTCTCCGCCAGCAGCTCAAAAAGGACTCCGGGAAACCGAACGTCGCACTATCCGACTGGGTGGCGGGAGGAAATGCGAATGACTACATCGGTGGCTTCGTAGTTGGCATCCATGGCGCGCATGAGTTCGCGGAAGAACTGGACAAGGAAATCGATCCTTACGGCGCGATCATGGTCAAAGCGATCGCTGACCGTTTTGCAGAGGCGTTCGCCGAGTTTCTCCACCACAAGGCGCGTGTCGAGTGGGGTTATGAAACTGAGGATGAACTCACCCACGACCAGCTCATTCATGAGAACTATCAGGGCATCCGCCCCGCGCCGGGCTATCCCGCGCAGCCGGACCATACCGAGAAGCCGATTTTGTTTGATTTGCTGGGTGCGTCCCCGGAGACGGGCGTGACCCTTACCGAAAGCTGCGCCATGCACCCTGGTGCTGCGGTTTGCGGGTTGTATTTTTCCCACCCGGAGAGCCATTATTTCGCGATATCCGAGCTCCAAAAAGACCAGATCGAGGATTACGCCCGGCGCAAGGGCATGACCCTCGAGGAGGCCGAAAAGTGGCTGGGCCCGTGGCTCGGCTACGTTTGATGGATTGAAGAAATCACCTAGACGGTATGGATTTTCATGGTAGAAATCCATGTGATGAAAACTTATTTAAAAATCGGTGCGGTGCTTGTCGCCCTCCAGTGTGCAGGTGTCGCTTTTGCTGGTGGCGAAGGTTGGTCCGCTGATTTCGCGGCTGCGAAAAAGGAAGCGGCGGCGTCCAAAAAGGACCTCCTGATGGATTTCACAGGTTCCGATTGGTGCGGATGGTGCATCAAGCTCAAGGATGAGGTTTTCAGCAAGGAGCCGTTCATGGCCGGAGTGAAGGACAAGTTTGTTTTGGTTGAAGTGGACTTCCCGAAAGACAAATCCAAGCTTTCTGAAGCGACGATCAAACAAAACGACGAGCTGGGGAAAAAGTATCAGATACAAGGTTATCCGACCATTTTGCTGTGCGATGCCGACGGAAAGCCGTTTGCTGCCACCGGTTATGAAAAGGGTGGTCCTGAAGCTTACGTCAAGCATCTCGATGAACTGCGTGCGAAGAAAGCGGCGAGAGACGAGTCTTTGAAATCCGCAGTGAAGGCCACGGGGCTTGATAAGGCCAAAGCACTTGTGGCTGCTCTTAAGGCGATGGAACTCGAAGACACGTTGCTTGCCAGTTTCTATAGTAAGGAGATCGAGGACATCAAAGCAGCGGATCCGAACGATGAAACCGGATTTGCCAAGGCGGCCGCGGCGAAGGGACGGATCGCAAAATTCCAGGAAGAACTCAGCGAAATCGCCCAGAAGCAGGACTTTGATGGTGCCCTCGCGCTAGTTGACAAGACTCTCAAGGAAGGCGGATTTTCACCTGACGAAACCCAGCAGTTGATGGCGACCCGGGCGATGATTTATGTCCAACAGAAAAAGTTCGATGAGGCTATTAAATCGGTCGATGAAGCCAAAGCCTTCGCCCCTGATAGCAAGATCGCAGCCAGTCTGGATGGTTTCAAACAACATCTCTTGGATAGTAAGAAAAAGGCCGAGCAGGGAGACAAACCTGCGGTGCCGGAAGCCAAATAATTCCACCTATTTCAAATTCAATGAGCGCCACTCCGCAACTCGGGGCGGCGCTTTTTCATTCGCACCGATTTGAAAAATCGTATCTGGTCTTGAACGGATGCGCCTACCGCCCGATGTTGCGGCCATGCGCATCGAGATACTCAACACAGGCACCGAGCTACTGTTAGGAAATACCGTGAATACCCACGCCGCTTGGTTCGGTCGTGAGTTGTTCAAGCTCGGCCTGCGCATCTCACGGCAGACCACCGTGCCGGATGGCGATGCGATCCGCGATGCCATTACCGAGTCCATCAGCCGTGCGGACGTCCTGATCGTCACCGGTGGCCTCGGACCTACCAGCGACGATCTCACCCGCGAGATCACCGCCGAGGTGCTCGGGCTGGAGCTGATTACGGACGAGGCATCGCTACGCTCCATGGAAAATTTTTTCGCCCTGCGCGGGAAGCCAATGGTGGCTGCGAACCTGAAACAGGCGCTCAGCCCGGTCGGCGCGGACGTGCTGGTCAATTCTAACGGAACCGCGCCAGGTGTCTATATTCCGCCGCGCTTGAACGGCATTTCCAATTGCGCCGTCTTCCTGCTGCCCGGCCCGCCGCGCGAACTCTATCCGATGGTGCACGATGAGGTCATACCGCGGCTGCGCGCGCTCTCCGGCGTGGAGACCGCGCACGACGCGCTCGAGCTCAAATTCACCGGTATCGGAGAGAGCGATTTCCATCAGGGCATCGATGCCCTGCTCGCCGCAGTCCCTGGCCTCGAATACGGATACTGCGCCCACATTGGTGAGGTAGATCTGCGTTTGATTGGTTTACCGGAAGCCCTCGAGCAGGGCCGTGCGATCACTTTGTCCCATTTTGAAAAATTCCTTATCAGTGATGACGGATCATCCCTCGAGGCCACGGTCGTGCGTTTGCTCGCGGAAAGAAACTTGAAATTCGCCACCGCCGAGAGCTGCACCGGCGGCCTCATTTCAAACCGCATCACCGACGTCCCCGGGGCCAGCGCCGTCTTCACCCACGGCTTCATTACCTATGCGAATGTTGCGAAAATTTCCCTGATAGGAGTTTCACCCGCCACTCTTGAAACGGAAGGCGCCGTCAGCGAGGCTGTCGCCTGCCAGATGGCTGCCGGGGCCTTGCAAGCCAGCGGCGCAGACATCGCCGTGTCCGTCACCGGCATTGCCGGGCCGGATGGCGGTAGCCCGGAAAAACCCGTGGGCACCGCCTGGATCGGCCTCGCCACGAAAGGCTCCTCCGCGACCGCCTTCAAAGTTTTCCACCCCCGCAACCGTCTCGATTTTAAACTCGCTGTTAGCCAAGCCGCGCTTGAGGCCGTGCGCCGGAAGCTTGTCGGGCTGTCATAGGTGCTTTCCGGGCTGTCATAGGTGCTTTCCGGGCTTACAGCTTTTCCAAAGCGGCTTTCACATCGTCCGGTGATAGCAATTCTGGAAGGATGACAGGTTCTTTGCCGGGGGCGAGCAGGACGTTCACGGGGATTGCGCTGCGGCCGAGTTTCCGGAGGGCGTCCTCGATTTTCGGGTCGGGCTTGGTTTTGTCGCCCTTGAGGAGGATAACGCCCTTCTGCTTCATGAGGGCGATGACTTCCGGGGTGTAGGCGCGCTTTTTGTTAAATTGACAGGTGGCGCACCATTTGGCGGTGAAGTCGATATAGACAGGTTTGCCTTCTGCCAGCAGTGATTCGACGCGTTCTTCCGACCAGTGTTCCCATTCGATGGCGGCTTTCCCGGGAGGTTTTGCCAGATAGAAACCAGCGGCGGCGAATAACAGGGTGAGGGCGAGCGCAGTGAGGCGGGTGCTCTGCTTGAGGTGGGGCAGGTTCCAGCGGCCATGAATCCAGAAGGCCACGGCGATGGCGCTGAGGCCGAAGATGGGGCCGAGCATGTTGTCGAAGTCAATAATCCCGGCATAGACCCACAGAAGGTAACCGGCGGTGGCGAAGAGCAGGAAGGACATCGCTTGCTTGAAGCTCTCCATCCACGCGCCGGGGCGGGGGAGGAAGTCGATAAGTTTTGGGAAAATGGATAGAACCAGATAGGGCAGGGCCAGCCCGATGGCCATGGCTCCGAACGCGGAGAAGAACTGGAAGGCGGGCAGCGCGATGGCCGCGCCGATGGCAGCACCGAGGAAGGGCGCGGAACATGGCGTGGCGACGACGGTGGCGAGCACGCCGGAGAAGAATGAACCGGAGAGACCTTGTTTCGCCTGGAGCGAGCCGCCGACGGAGGTGGCGGAGGTGCCCATTTCAAAGACCCCGAACATGTTGAGCGCGAGCACGAACATGAGCAGCATGAGCGAGAGCACGACCCAGGGATTCTGGAGCTGATAGCCCCAACCGATCTGATCGCCGCCGCCCGCCGCCTCGCGGGCGGCGAAGAGGATGCCGCTGAGCACGCCGAAGGAGGCGAGCACGCCGAGCGCGAAGGTGATGCCGTGAAGGGCGATTTTTTTCCGGTCGGCCCCGGCCTGTTGGACGAAGCCCATGATTTTCAAGCCGATGACGGGGAAGACGCAGGGCATGAGATTGAGGATGAGTCCGCCTAGCAGCATGCCGCCGAGAATGGGCAGAAATTTCATAAACGACAGGGATTGGGCGGGCGGGCTTCCGATGAGGGTGTCTGGAACTTCTATCGGTTTTGGGCCGGCGAGCATGCCCGAAAATGATTTTCCTTGAGTGATGGGTTGGTCCAAAGCGTCTTTGGTGGCACGCTTCAGACTGACCAGCCAGGCATTACCCTCGTGGGTGATTCTGCCGCCGGCGCTGGCGGGTTGGAGGAACGTTTGGTTCGGGATGAAATCGGTCGGGGTTTCCTTGAAAGTGCTATCGGTCTCGATGCGGAGCTGGACTTCGTCGGCTGCGGAGGTGGCTGAGAATTTCCAGGAGGGGGCTTTGGTTGGCTGGCTGGCGCGGGCTGTTTTGAAGAGCTCTGCGGTGGCGGGATCGTTTTCAGCCACCGCCGTGACACCGAGTGACAGTGAGAGGGACTTCTTTTCATTGATGCAGCTGTCCTTACAGATCTGCCATTGCGCATCGGCGGTGAGGGTGATGGTTTCGCCGGCTTTCAGCGAAGCGGGAGCTGTGAGATCGACGATGAAAACGGGACTTCCCAGATAGACGAAGCTTTTTCCAAAGTATCCGTCTTTCACCTCAGGCACCGGCCACTGGATCGGCCCTGAGGTAAATCCTTCAGGCAGTTTCCACTCGATGGCGGGCGGAAGTTCCACGCCGCCGGAATTCTGATAGTAGCTGTGCCATTCCGCAGGATGGGCGATTTGGAGTGCGACGCTGAAGATCTTGCCAGGAGCGATGGTCTTTACCTCTGAAACTAGGGTGGCAGTTGAAGAAGCGGAGCCAGCTAAACTCCCGAATTGGCCATGTGCGATGGGCGAAAAGGCAACCAAGGAAAATAGAACTATGGTGAATCGATGCATGGGCGGGTGGGGCGGTCTGGGTGTGTGAGGTATGAAACAGGGGTATTCATCCCAAAAATAACGGGATGCCCGAAAACTGGCCTTCCCGAAAAACCAGACAAGGTGGAATTAGTAACAAACATGAAGTTAATTCCATCTTTTAAAACTTGGCACGGATGGTGCTTAATTGATGATGTCGCGACACTATAGGCGGTCCGATTGAGATGCCTCAAGGTTAATGGGTTTTCCTTGTGGATGATCAATCGGGCCGCTTCATTTTTTTTATGAGGGCGGGAAGGGAGATGGGTTTGTCGAGAAACGGCACTGGCTCAAAATATTTTCACTTTTTGGAATTAAAGTCTTGCAGGGGTGGGTGATCGGTGGTAATTCTTCCGCGTCGCAAGACAAGGCGGTCCGACTGAGATGCCTCCCGGGTTAATGGGTTTTTCCTAGGGTGGATGATCAGCCGGGCCGCTTATTTTTTGCCCTGATTTTCAGGTCATTCCTCGCGAGTGCATCAAACAGGTGTAAATCCCAAACAGGTGTAAATCCGTGATTTTCGGATTTTTAAGATTCTGAATTACAAGCTAAGGTGCACCCATGAAGTTGATCCGGTTCGGAGAAAATGGGCTGGAGGAGCCAGGGGTGATCCTGCCGGACGGGCGCAGGGTGGATGCGAGTGGCGAGTTCAGCGACTATGATGAGGTTTTTTTCGCGATGGGAGGCTTGGCGACCTTGGGGCAATGGGTGGCGAATGGGTGCCCTGGCGGGATGGATGTGGACCCCTTGATCCGCCTTGGCCCGCCGGTGAAGCGTCCTTCGAAAATTGTTTGCATCGGGAAGAACTATCTGGAGCACGCCATCGAGCTGGATGAAGGGCTACCGACGGAACCGGTGATTTTCCTGAAGGCAACGAGTGCATGGAGTGGTCCGTTTGACGATGTCATCATCCCGCGCGGCTCGACAAAGCTAGATTACGAAGTGGAGTTGGCGATTGTGATTGGCCGGACCGCTTCGTATGTGGGCGAGATGGAAGCGTTGGATCATGTGGCGGGTTATTCGACGTTTTGCGATTTTTCGGAGAGGGCTTTTCAGAAAGATATGGGTGGGCAGTGGACGAAAGGAAAAAGCGCGGATAGCTTTGCGCCGATGGGCCCTTGGTTGCTAACGGCAGACGAAATTGAAGATCCTCAGAAACTGCGCCTATGGAGCAAGGTGAATGGAGAGCTTCGCCAGAACAGTTGGACGGGTGACATGTTGTTTTCCGTAAGGCAGCTTGTCAGCTATGTGAGCCGTTTCATGACACTGCTGCCGGGCGATGTGCTCGCGACCGGGACACCGAGCGGGGTGGCGATGGGGATGAAGCCACCTAATTACCTGCAAGCGGGTGATTATGTGGAGTGCGGTGTTGAGGGTCTGGGTGAGATGGCGCAGCGGGTGGTGGTTCTTCGCTAAGCATGATCAAATCCTTTTCCAGAACCCGACGGTCATTGCATCCTTGGCCGAAGCCGCGGGGTGGGCCGCATTACTCGGTTTGCCATTTCTGCGATACGCTGCATGAAGCGGTTCCGGTGCCTGAGGGAACGGCGGCGCGCTGCAAGCGCTGTGACGCGGTGCTCTATCAGAATAGGCCCGCCTCGCTGGTGCGGGCTACGGCATTTTCACTCACTTCATTGATCCTGATGGGGGTAGTTCATTATTTCCCCTTCCTGATCATGGATGCGGATGGGGGTTTTCATGGCAATTTGAACCTGACATCCGCTGCCGGTGCGCTGATCCGTGAGGGCAGTCCGATTCTGGGAATCGCTTTGGCAATCTTCACGATCATCGCTCCTATCGGAATGGCGTCCGGGCTGATTTACGTTTGTGGGCCGCTGATGTTCGGGCGGGTGGCGCCTGGGGCGGTTCGCGTGGCGAAATGGCTCAATCAAACGGAGCCGTGGAACATGGTGGAGGTTTTTTTGTTAGGTGTGCTTGTCAGCTTGCTGAAGTTGGCGAAAGTGGCGGAAGTGCATTTCGGCATGGGTTTCTGGGCCTTCGCGGCACTGATGCTGTGCATGGCGGCGGCGATCGCTTCGATCGACCGGGATGAACTGTGGGACCGGCTGGAGGTGGCCAAAGGATGAGTGAGTCTCTCCCACGGGCGATCCATCAGGGGTTGGCGGGCTGTCACACTTGTGGAAAGGTTTCTCGGGTGGTTCTCGGACGTTGCCCGCGCTGCGGCTCGCACTTGCATTTCCGGAAATCCAACAGCATCCAGCGGACGATGGCCTTGATGCTGGCGGCCGCCGCATTGTACATCCCTGCGAATATTCTCCCTGTGATGACAGTGACGGAGCTTGGGGATGTCGATGCCACGACCATTACCGCTGGGATGCTCCGTTTTTGGAGGCAAGGGGCTTACCCGATCGCGTTGGTGATTTTTACGGCCTCGATCATGATTCCGCTGTTGAAAATTGTGGCGCTGAGTTGGCTGTGTCTGGCGGCATCCGGCAAGCTGCACCCGTCCCCTGCGATGCTGGGAAGGCTCTACTGGTTCACTGAATTATTGGGGCGCTGGTCGATGATCGATATTTTTGTCGTGGGGATTTTAGTCGCGCTGGTGCAGTTGGGGAATTACATGACCATTACGCCGGGGCCGGGAGCGCTTGCATTTGCAGGGGTGGTTGTGCTTACGATGTTCGCAGCGATGAGCTTCGACCCGCGTCTTCTTTGGGATAGGCTCGAAATCCTCGGGCTGGATTCATCATCACCTTCAAAAAAATCAGACTCTTGAGCGAACCGAAATTATCACCCGCCGTCGATCCGGAATTCCGTGCGGCACAGCGCTGGAACATTGTTTGGGTCGTTCCCATCATTGCGCTGCTGATCGGTTCCTGGATGATTTATCGGAATTTCAGTTCCAAGGGTCCTGTGGCACGAGTGGGATTCGAGACGGCGGATGGCATTGCTGCCGGGAAAACCGATGTGCGTTGCCGCTCGGTTAAAGTAGGCATCGTGAAGAAAGTGAAACTCACCGATGATTTGAAATCCGTGCTGGTCACCTTGGAGTTGGATCCCGATTCGGAAGGGCTTTTGCGAAATGGCACGCATTTCTGGGTGGTGCGGCCGCGTGTTTCAACCACGGATGTTTCGGGTTTGGGGACGCTGCTGACAGGGGCATATATCGAGCTGGATCCGGGGCCACTCGAAGGGGGTATCATCAATGATTTCATGGGGCTGGAAACGCCGCTTCCAACCAATCGGAACATCCCAGGGCGTCGGCTCGTCCTAACGGCTAGTGAAGCGGGCTCTTTAGTGGCAGGTTCACCGATCTATTATCGGGGGCTCGATGTTGGGCGTGTTGAAAAACGCGAGCTCGATGCTGATGGGAGGACGGTCACCTATGATGCCTTCATCCGTGAGGAATTCAGCATGCTGGTGAAGGAAAATACGCGCTTCTGGAATACCAGCGGCATCGACATCAGTGCCGGGGCTGATGGATTCAAAATACGCACGCCATCACTCCAAGCCATGGTCTCTGGTGGCGCGACTTTCGGCGTGCCGGAAGGATTGCAAGCAGGGAAACCCGCTGCCGATGGAATGACCTTCACCCTGTTCGCCGATGAAGATGCGGCGAATGGATCGACCTTTAATCCGACCATGAAATTCCTGTTGCTGTTCGAGCAATCAGTGCGGGGTCTGTCGCGCTCCGCACCTGTGGAATTCCGGGGCATCGTCATCGGCAGAGTGGCGGATATTTCGCTCGATTATCTGAAACAGTCCGATGATTCACGAATTCCTGTTTTGATAGAAATCGATCCTTCGCTGCTCAGAAGGGAAACCGCCGACAAGGTGTTGAATCCCGATTCCGAGTTTCTCAAATCCTCCGTGAAACAAGGTCTCAGGGCGGCGTTGAAAGCGGGAAATCTCCTCACGGGGGCGCTCTTTGTGGATCTCGATTACTACAAGGAAGCGGCCCCCGCCGAGATCGCGATGACAGGCGATCTGAAAACCCTGCCTACCGTGTCATCCGGCCTCGCCCAACTTGAAGCGAAAGTAACTGCGATTCTCGACAAGGTCCAAGCCTTGCCTCTCGACGATACGATGAAAAAATTCGCCGCTGCGGCGGATGAAGCCACTCAAACTATGGTGGAACTCAAGCAAACCGTCGCCGCCGGGAGAAAAACACTGGACGACCCGGAGTTTCGAAAACTGCCTGCCGATCTACGCGAGTCTTTGGCGAAACTTGATAAATCGATCTCCAGCTACGGTCCTGAGGGGCCCATTCAGGGAGACATGCTCCGCACCTTGGAAGAGCTTCGGGCGGCCCTTCGTGCATTAAAAGCAGTATCCACCACGGTGGATGAAAAGCCGAACTCGCTGCTTTTCGGCCGTGATTCTTCTGGAAATCCAATTCCCAAAGCCCCATCCGGCAAACGCTAACATCCTCAACTTCCGATGAACCGCCTTCTCATTTTCTTCAGCGTGCTTTTGCTTGTTGGTTGTTCGCAGCCCGACAAGACCTACTATATCCTCACTCCCGAAGGCCCGGCACCTTCCGGTGGAGGCGTCGGGATCGGTGTGGGGCCAGTGGCTTTGGCGGAATATATCGATCGTCCGAATCTTGTCGTCCAGCAAACCGTGAACCAACTCGGCGTGGCGGAAAGCCATCGCTGGGCGGGTGATCTTTCACAAGGCATCTCACGAGTGATGGCGGCGAACCTGGGGCGCCGGATGAAGTCGGGAAATGTGCGGGTCTACCCATGGCAACATGACGACGAAATCAGCTATCAAGTCACTCTGGACATCCGCCAGCTTCACAGCGGTGAGGATGGCTATGCGGTGATCGAGGCTGGCTGGCGCGTTTACTCGTTTCCCGACAAGCGGCTCAAGGCATCGAAGACTTTCACCGATCGTGAGCCTCTGGAGTCGAGTGGCTACGGTCCGATGGTCGCGGCGGAATCGCGCTTGTTAGCCCGGCTCGCTGCGGATATTGCCGCAGGGCTGCGCTGACTGTTCGGAAATAAACTGCCTCAAACAAGCGGTAGCCAGTCTGGTGCTCTTGATGTGGCGTGGCTTTCCCGTTTCCACTTGCGCGGGGGAGGGGGCGGCGTTACTGCCGCTGGTATGAAAAGCCGGGTCGCATGTTTGATTGCCAGTGCTGCGATTTTTTCCGCGTGTCAGGAGAAAAAAGAAATTGTCGTGACCGAGACGCGGGAAGCCACCAGCCGGGACGCCTCGCCGAAGCTCTTCGCCACCAGTGACGAACGTTTCCGCGATGCGAAACCCAGCCCTGTCAAAGGCGATACACCGGACGGTTGGTTGGCGCTGCCTGCTTCGCAATTCCGACTGCTGAATTACCGTTTTGGCGATAGCGGCCAGGGTGAAGTTTGGGTTTCCCTCGCCAACGGCAGCGTGCTGGACAACGTGAACCGCTGGCTCGGGCAGTTTGGAGCGACGAAGCTGGATGCTACCGCCTTGGAGAAACTTCCGTTCGCCGTGATCGCGGGCAGCACTGGAAAATGGGTGGAGAGCGCAGGTGACTACGCGGGCGGCATGGGTGCTCCTCCGAAGTCAGGTTTCGCCTTGGCAGGCATCGTCTCTTCGATCAATGGCCAAATCCTCACCCTGAAAATGGTCGGGCCGAAGAACGAGGTCGATGCCGCCAAGCCGGTGCTCGAAATCTTCGCCAGAAGCCTTCGCATGGCTGAATGAATCCCTCGTCGCACCCCGTAACGCGCCCCGATGATTTGACTATGGAAACTTCCAATTCGCTACCCTTGCCCAAAGCCCCCAAGACTCTCCTGGGGAAAATTTTCGATCTGCTCTCGGGCTTCGGGCTGGCCACAATCCTGCTCTTGTTGCTCGGACTCCTTACTTGGTTCGCCACGCTGGAACAAATCGACAGCGGCCTCTACCCCACGCTGAAAAAGTATTTCTATTGGAAATCCGTTTTCCTACTTCCGGAGATCAAAGGGAAAATGGTCCCGCTCCCCTTGCTCAGCGGCTACTGGGTGGGTGCGCTTTTGCTGGTCAACCTCATCCTCGGTGGCGTCATCCGTATCAGGAAAGGCTGGAAACATGCAGGCAATCTCATCTCCCACCTCGGCATTATTTTCATGCTCATCGGCGCTGGCGTGTCGCAGCATTTTTCCGAGCGGGGAAACATGGCCGTCGGCGAAGGCGAGTCGAGCAATACGGCGGAGGATTATTTTGAATATGTGGTCGAGGTTTCCGAAATCAAGGATGCCAAAGCAGGTATCACCCACGTGATCCGGGGCAACGACATCGATGACCTGAGGGATGGCAAAACGCGCGCATTCCGGTTTCCCAAGCTGCCCTTTGATCTCGAAATCGGCGGTTACATGGATAACGTGCAACCCGTAGGCATCACCGAGCGTGCGCCGGACGGCCAGCAGCAAGCGGATGGCTACTACCTGATGGATAAGCCTGCCCAGGCAAGTGCCGAGGCTAACACCGCCGGTTGTTACGCCCGGGTTCTATTCCGCGATGGGAAAAAAGGCGCTCCTTTCATCCTCGCTGGCGCGAGTTTCCATCCGTTTTCCATCCGTATCGAAGACCATATTTTCACCGTGGACATGCGCAAACGCCTGTGGCCGATGCCTTTTACCTTGAAACTCGATAAGTTCACCGCCGAGTTCCACCCCGGCACCATGAAGCCGTCCAAGTTCGTCAGTGAAATTACCCGGGTCGAAAACGGCAGCGAGGCAAAAGTCACCATCCAGATGAACGAGCCGATGCGATACGAAGGCCTCACGTTTTTCCAAGCCAGTTACGGCCCGCCCGGTGCCGGTCCGGGGCAGAAGATGTATTCCGTATTTGAAGTGGTCAGAAACCCCGCGGACAAGTGGCCGGAATACAGTCTATACATCGTAGCATTTGGATTGGCGGTAACTTTCGTCACAAAACTGGTAACTTTCCTCGCCGCCTCATCCCGCAAAAACCGCCATGCAAAGTTTAACTAACAAAACAGGCCGCTGGATCGCTGCTGTCCTCATCATCGCCGGCCTCGCTGCGGTTTTATACAACGTGGTCGCTGATAACATGCCGAAGGGCGAGATCCGGAAAATTGCGGACTATACGCCGTGGACACCGGAAACCATCGAGATCGCGGAAACCATCCCGATCCAGAACGGCGGTCGCATCAAGCCGCTTTCCACCTATGCCGGGTTTTCGATGTTAGGATTCCATGGCGCACGCTCGATGGACATCGAAGGCAAGGATGGAAAAACCATCAAGCTCAAGCCGATGGCTTGGATGCTGGATGCCCTATTCCGACCGCAACTCTCCATACAACAGCCAACATTCCGCGTCGATAACTCCGCCGCGCTCGATGCCATCGGGGTGAAACCCCGCGGCAAGCGCGACCGCTACAGCTACTCCGATCTTGAGCCCGGACGTGAAAAGCTCATGGAACTCGCGAAATCTTATGAAGCGACCGATGCCAAGAAGCGCGAGCCCGTGCAGAATCAAATCGTCGATCTAGCCTTCAATCTCCGCAGTTATGAGAGTCTGCTAGGTTATTTCGGTTTCGCCCGCTTCGGAGTCACACTCGTCGGCAGCGGCAGTGGCGCGACACCCGACCAACGCGCGGACCTCAGCGCAGTGATGCAGACATCGCCGCAGATCCGCCAGCAAATCGAGCAAACCCGGGGCGAGGGAAAACAACTCGAACCACGTATCCAAGGACTGCTCGAACAAGTGCTCGATGCGGCGAATTTTTCGAAATTCGGACTCTTCATGCTGCCCCCTGCTGATGCGAAAAACCTGACATGGCAGAGTGCTGGAAATGCCATCATGGATGTGATGAGCGCCGCGAGCAAAGAATCCGACCTCGCCATCGCCGATATCAAACTGATGGAATCCGCCGCCCGCGCGATCGGCAAAGATGAAGCGACTTTCCGCGGGGAGCTCACCATCCTCCGCGATACGTTCGCCAAACGCGCGGAAGCTCGTGGCGAGTACAAGCATATCGTTCAGGAAGCGGGATACTATCGAAAAAACTGGTTTCTTTATGCGATGATCTATTTCCTCATCGGGACGCTATCAGCGCTGGCGATGTGGGCGCTTGGCGGAACCCGGCTTGGAACACTGTTCGCTTGGACGACGCTGGTTCCTACCGTTCTGGGCTTGGGCTACTGCATCACCGCGATCGCCACGCGTTGCATGATTATGGAGCGGCCGCCTATCGGAAACCTATACGATACCACGATCTTTATCGCTACGGCAGTGACGTTGATTTCCTTGCTCGTCGAGCTGATGACCCGCCGCCGTTTCGCTCTTGGCATCGCGCCAATTCTTGGTGTGTTGTTGGTGATTCTCAGCCGCCGATTCGAGCTCGGCGATGCGAAGGATCACATGGATCCGCTTGTCGCTGTTTTGAATTCCAACTTTTGGCTGACTATTCACGTCATCACCATCACACTCGGCTACTCGGCGGGTCTGCTCAGTGCGTTCCTCTCATGCGGTTATCTGCTGTTGCGGGGACTCCGCCTCGACGGTGGCGATAAAGAACTCCGCCGCGCGTTGACGCGCGCCGTATACGGGATGCTCTGTCTCACGCTGTTCCTTGCGCTGGTCGGGACTGTGTTAGGCGGCATCTGGGCGAACTACTCATGGGGCCGTTTCTGGGGTTGGGACCCGAAGGAAAACGGCGCGCTACTCATCGTGCTCTGGACGCTCGCCATCCTCCACGCCCGTCTCGGTGGTTACATCAAGGAGTGGGGATTGCACTTTGCCGCTGTCTTTACCGCCATCGTCGTGACTTTCTCGTGGTGGGGGGTGAATTTCCTAGGCGTGGGACTTCACAACTATGGCTTCACGGCAGGTAAGGACACGCTCGACTACTTTTATGCGTTCATTCTCTTGATCCTCGCCTTCGGGGTGATTGCGATGTTGTTGGAGAAAAATGAAAAAGCCCGCTCCGTGATCGGATCCGGTCATTCATCTTAACGAATGCTAACACGCGCATCGTGTTGTAAAGTGAAATGACCGCATCCGCCCAACGGCAATCAATGGAATTAAAATTCTGTTAGGTTTCTCAATCCTTCCGCGTTAGCTCCACGAAGACATCTTCCAGCGTCGCTACATGGCGGAAGAGCGAGCGGAGGGGCCAGCCGTTTTGGGCTGCTAGCTGACTGATGCGTTCGCGGGAGTCGGTGCCGGAATCCACCCAGACGGTGTAGCGGGTCCAGGTGCCGTCGAGTTTTTCCGGGGTGACTTTTTTCACTTTATCGAGGCGGTTAATGGCGGCTCCGACGACTTCGGGGTCGGCGTTGATTTCCACATGAATGCGGCCCGCGGCTCGCATTTGACCGACGAGATTGGCAGGGGTGTCGGCAGCCTTGATTTGTCCGCCGTCGATGATGATGACGCGGTTGCAGGTCATTTCCACCTCGTGGAGGATGTGGGTGGAAATGAGGACGGTGTGGGATTGGCCTAGCTGGCGAATCAGTTCGCGGATTTGCCGGATCTGGTTGGGGTCGAGGCCGTTGGTCGGCTCGTCGAGAATCAGCAGCTCTGGATCGTGGACTAGGGCATCCGCGAGGCCGACGCGCTGGCGGTAGCCTTTCGAGAGCGTGCGGATCATCTTCCGCCGGACATTGCCGAGGCCACAGGTTTCAATGACTTCGCCCACGCGGCGGTGGGTGTCGCTGCCGCCCAGTCCTTTGAGCTGGGCGCGAAATTTCAAATACTCGCGGACGCGCATGTCGTCATAGAGTGGGACGTTTTCCGGCATGTAGCCGATTTTACGCCGAGCCTCGATGGATTGGCGGAAGATGTCGAATCCGGCGATACTCGCGGTGCCTGCGGTAGGCGGGAGGTAACCCGTGAGCATGCGTAAGGTGGTGGTTTTTCCCGCACCGTTGGGGCCGAGAAATCCGACAATCTCACCGCGTGCCACGGCAAAGGAAATATCACGGACCGCTTCGTGACGGGCATAGCGTTTAGTAAGGTGATTGACTTCGATCATGATTCTCCGGACCTTTGGATATGAGTGAATTTCCCGCTTGTACGGTTGACGCGGCGGTGTGTGCCCTTTAATGAATCGCCGTGCGTGGCGGGCCAAGCGGTAAATTCGTTGGCTCGCTTCATAATTTCACCCATTTCTCATGAACTCCTCGGTTTCGGTGCGACAGAACGCAGATTTGTTGGAAGCAAAATACGCACAGTGGTGCGAAAATCCTCAAGCGGTCGAAGCAACATGGGCGGCGTTTTTTGAAGGATTCGAGTTAGGATCGGCCCAGTTGAAGCGCAAGGAGGAGGCAGGGGCCACTTCCGCCGGCCCGTCAACCGATGTGGATACCGCCTTTTACGGACGGGTCACGAGTTTGATTTATAACTACCGGACTTTGGGGCACACTCAGGCACATATCAATCCGTTGGAGGAAAGCCCCGAGCGCAACCCCCGCCTTAATATCGAGCAGTTCGGACTGAAAACGTCCGATCTGGATCGCGAGGTTTACAATTCGTTTTTCCGCCACGGCGATAAGATGAAACTGCGCGATATGGTGGCCGGCCTGGAGGCGACATACTCTGGGAAAATTGGCTTCGAGTTCATGCACATCAACAACACGACCGTTCGCCACTGGGTGCGCGAACGGATCGAGATGCATGCACTGCGGATGGATGAAACTCCTGCGAAGAAACTCAACTCGCTCTGCTGGGTGCTGGAGGCGGAAGCGTTTGAAAATTTCCTCGGCAAGCGCTTCCTCGGTGAAAAGCGCTTCTCCAACGAAGGCGGCGAAGGCGCGATGATCATTCTCAACGCCATTCTCGAAGCCTGCCCTTCCCAAGGCGTGAAGGAGATTGAAATGGGCATGTCCCACCGCGGGCGTTTGAATATCCTTGCAAACTTTGTTAGGAAATCTATCACCACGTTGCTTTACGAGTTCACGCCGAACTACGAGCCGGATCTCGTCGCGGGCGATGGCGATGTGAAGTATCATCTCGGCTACGAAAGCATTCGCGAAGTGTCCGGTGGAAAAGTCCGCGTCAGTCTGGCGGCCAACCCCAGCCATTTGGAAGCGGTCAATTCGATCGTCGAAGGAAAGGCACGCGCACGCCAGCGCGTTCTCAACGAAGGATCAGGCGGCGAAATCGACCGCTGCTGCGTTCTGCCGATCCTGCTTCACGGCGATGCCGCGTTTGCCGGCCAGGGCTCTGTGGCGGAGGTTCTCAACCTCTCCCAGCTTAAAGGCTACCGCACGGGCGGCACGATCCATCTCATCATCAATAATCAGATAGGCTTCACCACATCGCCCGCCGATGCGCGCTCGTCCGCTTACGCAACGGATGTTGCGAAAATGGTCGAGGCACCGATTCTTCATGTGAATGGTGAGGAGCCGATGGAACTCTATTGGGCTTCCCTTTTCGCACTTGAGTTCCGTCAGAAATTCGGTCGGGACATCGTGCTGGACATGTATTGTTACCGTCGCCAAGGCCACAACGAGGCGGACCAGGCGGCGTTCACCCAGCCGATCATCGCGAAACAAATCGCCCAACGGACTCCCTTCGGCAAGATCTACAAACGCCAGTTGCTCGAGCAGGGCATTATTTCCCAAGCGGATGCGGATGCGCTCGACCAGGCGATCTGGGACAAGTTTGAAGAAGGTTATCAGAAAATGCTGAAGCTTCAGGAGGCCGGTGATCGCACCGCTTTCAGTGGATCGACCGGCGTTGTGCAACCTCTTTATTCCCATGCGCCCGTCCCAACCGGCATCGATCAGGAGAAGCTCCAACACATCGGCAAGGTCCTAACGACTGTTCCAGAGGGTTTTCATTTAAATCCGACTTTGGAAAAACGCTTCCTACCCCGCCGGGTTGAATCGCTCGCACATGCCGGCCCGATTGATTGGGGGTTCGCGGAAGCACTCGCGTTCGGCACGTTGCTCCTGGAAAATACTCCCGTCCGCCTGTCTGGCCAAGACTGCCGCCGAGGCACCTTCTCTCAACGCCACGCCGTCTTCTACGACTACGAAAACCGCGAGCGCTACATTCCGCTGGAACACCTTGATCCGAATCAGGCGAAATTCTGTGTGCACAACTCTTTCCTCTCCGAGTTTGCAGTATTGGGCTTCGACTACGGTTACTCGCTTTCCTATCCGAGCATGCTCACCTTGTGGGAGGCGCAGTTCGGTGATTTCTCTAATGGTGCTCAGGTCATCATCGATCAGTTCATCTCCTCCGCCGAGTCCAAGTGGCAGACTCCCAGCGATCTCGTCATGCTGCTGCCTCATGGATACGAGGGCATGGGACCGGAGCATTCGAGCGCCCGCCTTGAGCGATTCCTCCAGCTTTGTGCCGAGAAAAACATGATCGTCGGAAACTTCTCCACGCCGGCACAGTATTTCCACGCGCTCCGCCGCCAGAAGCACCGGGATTTCCGCAAGCCGCTCGTCATCATGACGCCCAAGAGCCTGCTAGGCCGCCCGGAAGCCGTATCCCATGATTACGACTTTCTCGAAGGCACCTGTTTCCAGGAAATCCTTCCGGATACGAAAATTTTCAGCAACCCAGCGGATGTCAGCCGTCTGATCTTCTGCAGTGGCAAAGTCTATTACGACCTGATGGCACACCGCCAGGAAACAGGCATTGAAAATACCGCCATCATCCGCATTGAGCAGCTCTACCCGTTTCATCGCGAAATGGTCGAGGCCATCATCAGCCAATATCACAACGCTTCGAACTTCGTTTGGTGTCAGGAGGAACCGCTCAACATGGGCGCCTGGTCCTACATTTTCCCGCGCCTTGAACGTGCAGTCGGTTCCAAGATCCGCTACGCCGGACGCGGCACCGCCTCCAGCCCGGCCGCCGGTTCCAAGGCGATGCACTATCGCGAACAGAAGGCGCTGCTCGTCCAAGCCTTCGAAGTCTGATCCTATCTAACGTCCCTCCAAACTCTCAATCGCTCTACTCATGTCACTCGACGTCAAAGTTCCTTCCTCCGGCGAATCCATCACTTCCGCCAATGTCGCCCGCTGGCATAAAAAAAACGGTGATCCGGTTGTCAAAGGCGATATACTCGTCACGCTTGAAACGGACAAGGTTTCTAACGAACTCGAAGCAGCCGCAGATGGCACGCTTGAAATCCTCGTCGGCGAAGGTGAGGAAGTCGCAATCGGGACCCTGATCGCCCGCATCACCGGTGGTGTCGCACCCGCAGGTCCAGCAGCTCCTGCCGCTGCCCCGGCTGCTCCAGCTCCCGTAACGACTTCCGCTCCTGCTCAGGGTTCCGGTGGCCTCGTCGAATTGAAGGTGCCCGCATCCGGTGAATCCATCACCTCTGCAAACGTCGCGAAGTGGCGGAAAAACACCGGGGAATTCGTCACCGCTGGTGAAGTGCTCGTCACTCTCGAAACCGACAAGGTTTCCAACGAACTCGAAGCACCCGTATCCGGACGTTTGAAAGTAATTACACCTGAGGGCGATGAAGTCGCCATCGGTGCGATTATCGCCACTATTGATTCCAGCGTCTCTGCCGGAAGCGCCGCGCCTGCAAGTCCTGTAACAGCCCCTGCTGCGGTGGCAGTTCCAGTCGCCGCTCCGATTTCGGCTCCCGCCTCATCCCCGGCACCGGTTGCCGCTCCAGCCGCTCCAACCGCTTCGGTGAAACCTGATTTCACTGCTCCTACAGCTCTCGTCGAGCGCGTTTCGACCGAAGCGGTTGCCGATGGCCGCACCACGCGCAGGAAAATGTCGATGATGCGCCGCAAGATCGCAACGCATCTCGTCAATGCCCAGCAGACGGCCGCCATCCTAACGACTTTCAACGAGGTGGACATGTCCGCCGTGATGGATCTGCGTAAGGCGGTTCAGGAGGAGTTCATAAAAAAGCATGGAGTGAAGCTTGGCTTCATGTCGTTTTTCGTGAAGGCCGTGGCGCAAGCCCTCAAAGACGTGCCCTCGGTTAATGGCCGCATCGATGGCACTGATATTATTGAAAATCACTTCTACGATATCGGCGTTGCCATCGGCACGGACAAGGGCTTGATGGTTCCCGTGCTGCGTGATGCGGATAAAAAATCCTTCGCCCGGATCGAACAGGACATCCTCGACTACGCGAAAAAAGCCAAGGACGGCAAAATCACCATCGAGGATCTATCCGGCGGCGTCTTCACCATTTCAAACGGCGGTACCTACGGTTCCCTCCTTAGCACTCCGATCCTCAATCCGCCCCAGAGCGGCATCCTCGGGATGCACACCATCCAACAACGCCCTGTCGCGCTCAATGGTCAGGTTGTCATCCGGCCGATGATGTATCTCGCTCTCAGCTACGACCACCGGATTGTCGATGGCAAAGAAGCGGTCACCTTCCTCATCCGCATCAAGGATTGTCTCGAAGCCCCGGCGCGCCTTCTGTTGGAAATGTGATCTTCGGGGATGAACGTTTGAAAGATAGAGCTTATTGATGGGAAGATTCATGGTGAAACTAAAAGCCCGGATTGAAGTGGTGTAAATCAGACCATTCGATTTTAGGTTCGGAACGAAGGTAATTTCCTCCGCCGTTTATATCTCCTGCGCGATGACTTCCGGCTCCGTAGGCACATTCTTGTGCCTCCACTTTTCAATCAGCACCAGCGCCACCAAAACACCGCCCAAGACGGCGGATGAGCCGATGGTTCCGAAACCCACGCCTCCCTTTTCCTTCGATTTTGTCAGCACATCACCGAGTGTGGCACCGAATGGTCGAGTGAGGACGAAGGCGATCCAGAAAAGCAGCACCTTCGAAATATTCGTGATAAATGTAGCGGCCATCACCAGTGCTAACAATACACCGATCAGCATCGCGCCACCTGCAAAACCGAGGCCCGAATCATCGGCCAGAAAATCTCCTAGTGCCGTGCCCAACGTGTTGGAGAACAGGATCGCGGTCCAATAGAGGATCTCCACCTTCGGGGTGTGGACTTTTTCCACCGAGAGTGAACTGCCGGTCGAGCGCCAGTAAGCGAAGATCGCCAGAAGAACCCCTAACAATATCGCGCTGCCTTTCGCATAGCCCAGCCCGAGGGTGCGGTCCATGTAGTCGGACATGGTCGTGCCCGCAGTGCTCGTGGAAAGGATCACTGCCCAATACAGAAACGGGTGATAACTTTTCGAGATCAATTGGGACACCACGGTCACCAAAAAGGTTCCCATCAGGATCAGCGTGCTGATCGCATAGCCCACATGCATCGTCATTGAAAGGAGATCGCCTGCCGTTTCGCCTAGGGTGGTGGCGCAGATTTTCATGATCCAGAAGGCGAGAGTGATTTCAGGCAGTTTTCTCATGGGGATGTTTGTTTAGGGTAACCGGCGGTGAGTTGGCCGATTTCGTTTCGTGAAAGCAATCATGGATTTGTGATTGCAAGCTTCAGCGCACATGAATGATTTGTCCCATGATGGGGGTACATTTGATCTGCTCGATTTGCGTCGGGCGTTTATCAGAGTTAGAACTCTTGCGTTGCCCGATTATGTTATCATGAAAGCCGAAACTATTAGAGCTTCTTGTCCGGTGTTGCGGTAGTAGGCGAATAGACGATGATCCGTGCCTCGGGAGTGTTGACAAGATAGGCGTAGGCCCATCCTAGCAGGACTGAGAGCTTGTTACGGAAGCCGATGAGAAACATAATGTGAATGAACAGCCACGCGAGCCAGGCGATGAACCCTTGCAGTCGCATCCCGCCGGCTTTTACGACGGCGTAATTTTTCCCGATGATCGCCATCATGCCTTTGTCGTGGTAGCGGAAAGGCGGGTGTTGGGTGTGGTTGCCGGCCGCCTCATTGATCAGGATTCTGGCGATGTGCTGGCCCATTTGCGTGGCTGCTGGAGCAACACCCGGGACGGTTTTTTCATCGCAATCCTTCATGCTGACGAGGTCGCCCGCGACGAAGATATTCGGATGGCCTGGGACAGATAGATCGGGTAGAGGTGTGATGCGTCCGCCGCGATCCAAAGGAACGCCAAGGGAGGCGGTGAGAGGACTTGCGGCGACGCCGGCAGCCCAGATGATGGCGGCGGCTTCGAGGGTGGTGCCGTCTTTGAAATCCAGTGCGCCGGGGCGAACATCGATGACACGGGTGTTGTTTCTCAGCTCGACGCCGAGCTTTTCCAAGCGCTGGCGGGCGTAAAGGCTTTGTTCGGGATCGAAGGTTTCTAGAATGAGCTCGGAGCCTTCGATGAGGATGATCCGGAGCTGGTCCATATCGATCCTGCGGAAATTCGATTTCAGGCAGCGGTGTGCGAGATCCGCAAAGGCTCCCGCCAGCTCGACGCCGGTGGGCCCACCGCCGACGATGGCGATGGTCATGAGGCGGGTGCGCTCGGCGGGATCGGTGGTGAGTTCCGCAAGTTCAAGATTAGATAGAACGGTGCGGCGGATGTTCTGGGAGTCTGCGAGAGACTTGAGTCCGAGACTGTTTTTCGCCCATTCATCGTGGCCGAAGTAGCCGGTGCGGGCACCGGCTGCGAGCAGCAGGGTGTCGTAGGAATAGACAATGCCGGAGCCGCCGGTCGCGGTGTTTGCCGCAGGATCGATGGCGGAAATTTCGTCCATCAGGACAGTGACGTTTTTCGCATCGGCGAGGATTTGGCGGATGGAGCGTGCGATGTCCGGCGCGGCGAGCGAGGCCGAGGCCACTTGATAGAGAAGAGGTTGGAACAGATGGTGGTTCGTGCGATCAACCAAGGTGATCTCGAAGCGCTCGTCATTGGCGAGCTGGGTGGCACATTCCAGTCCAGCGAATCCACCGCCAATGATGAGGAGCTTGCGTGGGGTGGTCATGGGAAGAGATAGGTCTTATAAGTCGTGTAGGACCTATTTTCAGCGCCTGCACTTTTCTAAGAGCCCCGCGAGGAACCAGGTGATCTGGGCGAGCGCATCCGAGTGGATGGATTTCCCAAGCGGAGCTAGGTCTTCCCGGCTTTCCGCGAGGAGAGCGAGCGCGGTGTCCACCGCACTTTCGATGGCTCCCTCGTATTCGGCGATTCCTAGCAGGACCGGCAGATCGAGTGGTTCCTGATCGAGGATGCGCTTGTTGAGCTTGATGCGCTGGGCTTCGGAAGCGGTTTCCAGCAGATTAAGGATCGGTAGGGTGAGCTTGCCCTTGATGAGATCGGTGCGGAGAGTTTTTCCAACCACTTCTTCCGAGCCGACAAGATCGAGGCAGTCGTCGTAAATCTGATAGGCTGTGCCGAGTTTCATGCCGTAACTGGCAAGGCGCGCTTCAGTCGCCGCATCCAGGTCGGAGAGATTTCCCGCCAGTCCTGTGGCTGCGGCAAAGAGTGCGCCGGTTTTCATTTCGATCACCCGGAAGTAATCGGCCTTGGTGAAGGTGAGATCGAAACGACGTTGTGTCTGGATGATTTCCCCTTGGCAGACTTCGCGCGCGGCATTGCCGACCTTGCGGCAGATATCGATGCTGTTGAAATCGGTGGCGAGAGTGAGGGCGTGGGAGAAGAGTGCGTCTCCGAGCAGGACGGAAAGGGCGTTGCCCCATTTCGCGTTGGCGGTAGGCACCATGCGGCGGGTGTTGGCACCATCCATGATATCGTCGTGGACGAGCGTGGCCATGTGGATGAGCTCGAGGATGACGCCGATTTTCAAATGGTCGTCCGTCACGCCGCCAGCGGCACCGCCGATCAGGATGGCGAGTGCAGGGCGGATGCGTTTTCCTGACGTATTGCAAATATAGGCGACGTAGGGCTCGACGGCGGGATCGAAGCCGCGGACTTGCTCGCGGATGGCGATTTCCACCCGCTCCAGCTCAGGGCGGACGAGTTCGAAGGGGAAAAGATCGCTGCGGGGTGGCTGAGTGGTGCTGGCTGCCATGGTCGTGGGGCTGAGGTAAAGAGTCATAGACTGGCGTTTCCCGCAACTCGGATGTGCAAAGGATCTGAAAGTTTGTCGAATTTCGGCCAATCTGCTTGCTAGACACCACCGGGAGATTCTAGTTTTCGGCCTCTATGAAAAATCGAGCGACTTGGCTGATCATCCCCGTTCTGGCCGTGGGCCTCGGGGCCTGTAAGAAAAAAGAAGAAGCGCAAGCCCCTGCGGCCCCTGCAGCCGTTGCGGAGGCGCCTGTCAAGCTGGTTCCTGCTCCCGCCGTGCCACCGAAAGCGCCGGCCATGAGCGCCGAAGAACGCGCTGCCAAGCTCGGCTTCGCCAAGCATCTGCCGCAGGACACCGAGAGCGTAGTATCATTTTACAACGGCTCCAAAACCGCTGAGCGCGTGAAATCCTCCAAGCTTTGGAAACTCATCGAAAAACAAATGGGTGGCGGCATGGTCGATCTCGACGACGAAGATACCGAACCGAAAATCGAAGAAGCTAGGAAGCCGGACGCTCCAGCCGAAGAACCGGTGGGCCCGGCGATGCTGTTTGGTACCGAATTTTCAATCGCAATGGGCAAATCGGCCGGAGAACAGGTGGGTAATTTGCTCACTCTCAACCGTCGCGTGAGCTATTTCCAATTCCGTGGCATTGCCAAGGCTTTCGTCGCCGCCGCGAAAAATGGCGACGCCAAGGACATCGAACATGCGTTCACCAACGGCTACGGAAAGGAACTTGCGACCGATCTGCTCAAGGATCCGGAATCCGGAATTGCGTTATTGGAGAAAGCCAAGGTGCCCCCGATGTATTTTGCCTTCCGTGCCAAGGAATCCCAGCGCGCGGAGGCTCTCCAGCAGCTCTCGGGCTTGATCGCCAATCTCGGAATGCTCGGTGAAATGGCCACTGCGGTGGATGTGGAAAAAGCAGGTCAGAAATTCGAAGGCTTCAAGATCTCCGGCGCTAAAATTTCGGCGAACATCGCTGCCGAACGTGATGATATGGATAAGACTTTGGGAACTGCCACGGTGGATCAATTGCTCGCTGCCCTCGCCAAGAAGGATATCGTGATCCTCAGTGGCACCATCGGGGACTATGCTCTTCTGTTTATCGGTAGTTCGCTTGATGATCTCAATTTCGCCAGCGATTCCGGCCACTCGTTAGTCGCCGGCGATTCACTGGCATTCTCGGATGCCTACGCCGGCAAGGATCTCGCCGCACTTGTCTATGGCCAGAAGGCCGCGCTGGACACGCTCTATGCCTCTGTCGGAGGTCTGGCGGATATGACAAATGGCCTGCGCGATGGGCTTTCAGGATCAGAAGGGCTCGGCGATACCCGTGACCTCGAAGCCATGTTGCAAATCGTCGCCGAGCGTGAGTCCGCCCTGCGCAAGCTTGTCAGCCACGAATCGACCGGCACTGTCGCTTTCTTCGAGGAAGGCCTGAAGATCGAGTCTTATGGTGGGTCGGATAGTGGAGCCATCGATTGGAAAGCCGCTAACAAACTAGCCCATCTCGGTGACTCGCCGGATGTTGTGCTTTTCGCCGACATGTCAGTGGATGCCACCTATGATGAAAACGCCCGCGCCTATTTTGAATCATTGATAGAAACGGCCTATGCGATGGCAATGAAAGTCGCCGAAGTGCCGATGGAAAACAAGGAGATGATCAAATTCAAGGAAATGACCAAGATGTTTGATAGCAAGTTCCGCACGGATGCGGTCGACCTCTGGGATGCTTTCAACGGCGATTTCGGTAAAAGCTTTGGTGGCGAAAGAGCTTTGGTGGTCGATCTCAAAGGCTCCGCTCCCGCAGTCCCAGGCATCCCGCAAGGGGTCGTGGATAAGGCGAAAGTACCACGTATCTCGATGATCCGGCCGGTCGCCGACCGTGCGAAACTCGCCGCTTCTTGGGATAAAATGAATTCAGGCACGACCCGCATACTCGCCAAAGTGAGCGAAATGGTCGGGCAGGAGATTCCGATGCAAAAACCTCTCAGTTCCGAGAAAAACGGCCTGACCACTTGGTTCTTCCCGCTGCCGTTTTTCAACGACGACTTCCTGCCCTCCGTGACCGTGGGTGACCAATGGTTCGCCGCATCCACCTCGAAAAATCAGGCACTTGATCTTATCGCAAAGGCCACCGCCGGCGGTGAGACTCGTGATGGAATGTGGCTGAGCATGAATTTTAAGGCGCTTGAAACCTTCGCCGATGAATCCTACAAAATCGTCGATGTAAATGCCGAGGCGCTGATGGGTAAGCCGTTCACCCAAGCGCAAAAGAAGAACGCCCTAGCGGCCATTAAGTCACTCAGCGATCTGGATAGGCTCACCGTTCACAGCCGCCGCGAAGGCACGGTGTTGCGCTCGAGCATTCATTTCAAGACCCGCTGATGAGCTGTTTTGGGAAGTCAGGCCTTTGCTGGCCTGGCTCAGCTTAAGCCAACCTGCGGCTATGAGCCAACCGGTGAACCGAGCCCGGAAAAGTCCGAAGAGTCTGAAAATGCTAGAGAATCATGAGGGTCCCTTGAATCCAAGGACACTCTTCACCGTTTCGAAGCCAATCTTCATTCCATGAATCTCCGGCCCATCTCTATCTACTTCGAAGCACGACTTAGCGCGTTCTTTTGGCTCACTCTCGGCTTTCTCACTCGCCTGTCCGCGCGTGCGGGGGAGCCGGTGGGCATAGCAGCGGTGGCCATTCCAGCGGTGGCCATTCCAGCAGTGGGCATGCCAGCAGTGGGCATGCTAGCTCCTCGTCTCATTATCACAGTCATGGTGGATCCTCAGGCGGCGGCTCCCCCGGTGGATTCCCCTTCTCCCTCATCTTTATCGTGGCCGTGATCGTGGTGATCGTGATTCTGTATAACAGAAATACCGGCTCGTCCGGGGCTGTCGCGGAGCAGGAAGAACCAGAAATCGATGGTGATAGTATCTCCACTTTCCTTACCGCGAACCCGGAGTTCGACATCGCTGCGTTCAACATCAAAGTCCGCTCAGCATTCTTGCAAATCCAAGCGGCGTGGTCGGCACAAAATCTATCACCCATTCGCCAGTTTATCTCGGACGGGATGTATCAGCGCTTTGCCACCCAGTTCCACATGATGGGGCTGCTGAAACAACACAACCACATCGATCAGGTCCAAATCACCCGATTGAAACCCGTGTCCGCCCGCCGCGATGGCCCCTTCGAGGTGATAGATGTTTATGTCGAGGCATTCATGCACGATGCCTTCGTCTGTGAACTCGACCATTCCCTCGACACGGAAGGAAACGATGCGTTCGTGGAATACTGGTCATTCATCCGCAAATGCGGCATGGGAAACTCCGATTGCGATATCTTTAGCAACACCAACTGCCCATCTTGTGGAGCGGCCCTGCCAAAAGACATGGGCGAGTTGTGCAAATGCCCGTATTGCCAGGTCATGGTAAACAGCGGCGAATTCGACTGGGTGCTCGCCGAAATCACGCAACAAGGCGATTACGGCCTCTGCTCCAGCGTGGCTCCGCTCGTTTCCCCACAACTCCCGGCATCGATCGCCGAGCTCACCCCGGAATGCCCGGATTTCTCCACTCAGCTTGCCGAAGACAAGGCCAGCAACGCGTTCATGCAAATCATGACATCGCTAGCCACCCGCAACCCGGCTTCAGTCCGCCGCTTCGTGTCTGACGAGGTCTTCGCCCGGATCTCCGCCATGATCACGGAGCAGCAGATCATCTTCAACCGCATCTATCTGAACGAATCGGTCCTGCTCGATGTGTCGCGTGTGGGCGCGAAACACCGGCTCGCCATCGGCATGTCTTCCAGCAGACAGCGGGTCGAGTTGCTGGATCAAAAACACATCGACCCGATCGACGACAGGGAAATTCTCTCCGGACACGTGCTCATGATGGAACGCGATGCCAATGCCGTTCCGGACAAAGGCTCTCTCTA
>JBDTNJ010000391.1:0-23276 GCA_039933825.1 Luteolibacter sp. | reverse complement strand
TCGCCACCCGTGTCCTCAACGAAGGTCGCGACAAGGTTGAACTCATCGCCAAGGCACTTCTCGAATTCGAAACACTCGATGCCGCCCACCTGCGTGACATCATTGATTTCGGCGAAATGAAGAACCCACCTTCGGCCCCAAAACCACCACCGGTCCCTGACGAGTTTATGAAAAAGCCGGTCCCCAAAAGCGCCAACGAAGGCCGCTCGGACGACGATGGTCCGATTCCCGGCGCGGTAGGGGCACCCGCCTGATAGACAGTTAGTCTTACTCAAAAAACGCAGCAACTGAAGAGCTGAAAAGTTCCGATTGCGACTCTGCCCAAAATGGGTATAGTCCTGCGTGTGCCACGGAAAATCCGCGACCTCCTCAAAGACCTTCGGAAAGCGGGCTTCACGCTCACTCCAGGCGGTAAGGGGAGTCACCGGAAATTTGAGCACCCCGCAGTCAAGATTCCGGCCATCATTCCCGGACGCGACGGCGACGACGCCAAGGGCTATCTGGAACGCCACATTGCCGAAAAAATCAACGAGTCCAAGTCATGAAAAAACTCTCCGACAAAGAAGCCGCCCACCTTGCCCGGAACTATCCCCTTAGCGTGCGCTGGAGTGACGAAGATCAAGTTTTCATCGGTTCCATTCCCGGTCTTGTCGGTGAATGCTGCCATGGCGATACCCCGGAGGAAGTGATTCCCCAACTCAAGGACATCGCCGAAGACTTGGTGAGCTTTCTCACGGAGAAAGGCCAATTGTTGCCCGAGCCTTCGATCAATTCTACCAATCCCGACCCCGCCGCCATCCGTAGCGCCATGGGCATCAGCCAGACCAAGTTTGCCCAACTCATCGGCGTGAGCGTCCGCACCCTCCACAAATGGGAACAGCACACCAGCAGCCCCAGCGGAGCCGCCAAGACCCTTCTAAAAATCGCAGCCACCAATCCCCATGCCGTTCGCGAGGCCCTTCGCACCGTGTGAGGTGCCGTGTCATTTCAAACATCCGCATCGCATTTACTTCCAATAGGGAATTTCTCATTCGCAGCTATCGAAGAGGATTTAGCCGCAAAAAGGCGAAAAAATGGCGCAAAAAGTGCCCATCAGTAGCAGCAATTAACCTATAATCCTCAATTGAAGATGGCGGATTTGGTGTAATTGCTTATGTTTGTTGAGTTTGAAGACGAAAATGAACGAGCAATTGGTTCACCCATTGGGTGATGGTCACTTGGATTTTAAATTTCTGCCTGCGGGCGGGCAATTTCACCTGCGTGGTAGTGATGAGGCGCTCACGCCGTATGGCGGATTGGTGGCTTGGGATCACTTTCTGGAACACTGCGGGGTGTTAGCCGAGTTGGCCCGATGCTATCCATTGCCCCGCACCAGCAACAACGCCACGCCCGTCGCCGACATCCTCAAGGCATTCTCGCTGAACTGTCTGATCGGCGGCACTCGTTTCGCTCATTGTAGGCGGCTGCAGGACGACGCGGCGGTGGCCACAATCACAGGCATGCACAAAGGCCGGTTGTGCGGCCAGGATGCCTTCCGCAGACTCTGTATCGGACTGGACGCTGCGCAGGTCGAAACATGGTTTTCTCCAGCCGAGCAGATGATCTATCAGGCCCTGCCGCCCAACGCGGTGGCCGATTGGGATTCCACCGTGGTGGTGCGCTATGGCCACCAAGAGGACGCAGCCATCGGTTACAACCCGCAAAAACCGGGACGGCCCAGCCACCACCCGCTGGCCTGCGTGATTGGCGGCACACGCCTGTGCTTGCACATGGAATGGCGAAAAGGAAACACCGTGAGCGCCAGCGGCTGGATCGAGGCCATGGAAAAAGTCTGGCGCAGTCCCATCGCTCAACACCGCATCCGGCTCAACCGCGGTGACATCGGCTTCGGACAGGAACCCATCATGGCCTGGCACGAAAAGCCACAAACCAAGCGCCCCAAGTTTCTCTTCAAACTCAAGCTAACCGCCAATGTCAAACGCGCCATTGCCGCCATTCCGTGGGATGACTGGCAGGGTCGTTCCAACGAGGGCCTCGCCCAGCTCGCCGAACTCGAACTCAAACTCAACGGCTGGAGCAGCGCCCGCCGAGTCGTCGTCGAGCGCACGCTCAAACCCATCAATCCCAGTCCCCAAGGAACCTTCTGGAAGTCATGCGAGGAGGACTTCAGCGCCTACGTCACCAACCTAACACCCGAGGAGGCCGACGCCTTCCAAATTGTCCAACTCTATCGGCAACGGGGCGATGCGGAAAACGTTTTTGACGAACTCAAGAACCAATGGGGCTTTGCCGGATTCTGCGCACGCAAGGCGGCGGTGAGTCAAAGTTCTGCCCGCATGCTGTTGCTCATCTACAATCTCTGGAGTCTGTTTGTGAGAGTGATCAAAAACCAGAGTGGCCATACCGAGGCGATCAAAAGCCGCTACGAACTGCTGCTCATCCCTGCCAAACTGGTGTGCAGCGGCCGCCGCAAAATCGTCAAACTCGCCGTCGGAAACAAGTTCGCAAGCTTCCTCAAGCAAGCATACACAAGGCTCTTGGACTGGTTGAGCCGAACTGCGCCGCAGTTGAGTTTGAGCATGGGAAAACCACCCCAATGGCTGCTCTTCGAACCCGCGCATGCCGGCACATCAGCCGTCACATGACCGGTTTCCAATACCTTGACCTAACCTCAACTGCGGATTTTAGGATTAAGCTTCATTGATCAGGGGTTTCGCAAATTGCGCTTTTCTCGCGCCTCCTTGCGGCCGAATTCTGAAGTATGTGATCCTAGTGGGAGGGTCCTGATCGGCAACCTAGTGAGAGTGCCATCCGGTAAACCGGATTACTTTGATCGCTGTTGAGAAGTAAGCGTCGTCCGAAGCGCCTTCCATTCCCCGCCGCTACCCAGTCAGCACCAGCGATGCAAGCCAATCCGCCAGCGCAGAATCAAATTAACCAAAAGGCGTATTTTTGCTTGAGACATACGCTCATCCGTGTATTTTTTCCCCGGTGATTAGAAGCTTTGCAGACACCACGACCCAGACTTTATTCCTCGGCGGTGCCCTGAGCCGCAAGGAAATCAAGAGACTCGGAAGTCTCAACCTCACCAAAGCCTTGGCCCGCCTCGTCACGCTCGATGAAGCGGATGAAAAAGCCCTTCTCCTCACCCCATTCCTTCATTACCACCGCCTCAAAGGCAGCGCAAAATACTCCATTGATGCAGACACCCGCAAGTCCCCATGGCGCATCACCTTCCAATGGGAAAATGCCGAAATGAAAAACGTCGAACTCGTCAAAATCGAAGACACCCACTGACCTCATCCAGAAATGAAAACGAAAACCACCGCCATCCCACGGGACACCACCCAGATTCCCAAACCGGGAGCCAACCCCGCAGCCGCCCTCATTCATGACACCTTAGAACACTACAGCCTCACCCAAGTCGCCGCTGCCGCCGCCATGAAAATCAGCCCCGCCCTGCTCAGCGATGTGATCCGCCAGCGCAAAGGAGTTAGCCCCGCCCTCGCCCTGCGTTTTGAAGCCTGTTTTGGAGTCCCTGCAGATTTTTTGGTGCGTCTTCAATCCGCGCATGACTTCCAGAAAGCCTATCACGCCAAAGGCCCCGCGATCCGTAAGCAAGTCAAACGCTATCTCACCCACGGCAGATCGCCTTCCTAACATTTCCTAGTGTAGGATCATTCCATTTCCCACATTCCATATCCCAGACAAGATAGAGAATGCCACTTTGGTGCATGGAATTTTTTCCTGTCCAAACGACTCACCGCTGCGGCACCCGCCGCAGTTTCGAGACATCGTGGCCGGCGGCGGAGACGGTGACCCAACGAAACGTGTTTCGTATCATGCCTTATCGGTAGGGCATGCCCGTGCAAAAGCAAATGACGCGTCGTGCGAGGAAAACACCCACTTTCCGCTTTCACCTTGCTGCGTGCGGGACTAGCTTCCCGCCGCTATGAGTAGTTGCGGCCCGAAAATGAAGATGGATCCGACCTTGCACCGGGAGAAAAAGCCGGACTGGATCAAGGTGAGGCTTCCGAACAACCCTGCCTTTTGGTCCACCAAATCGCTCATCACCGATCTCAAATTAGTGACGGTTTGCGAAGAGGCACAGTGCCCGAATCGCTGGGAATGCTGGGGTCAAGGCACGGCCACTTTCATGATCGCCGGTGACAAATGCACGCGCGCCTGCGGATTTTGCGCGGTGAAAACGGCCAAACCGGACGCGCTCGAAGCGGACGAACCGGCCCGCGTCGCCGAGGCCACCCGCCGGATGAATCTGCGCCACGTGGTCATCACCGCGGTTGCCCGCGATGACCTTCGCGACGGTGGAGCGGAGCATTTTAAGCGCACCATCGAAGCCGTTCGTGAGGCGAGCCCGGAGATCATCATCGAAGTCCTCGTGCCGGATTTCAATGACCGCGACTGGGCACTCCAAATGGTGATGGATGCCCGCCCGCACATCTTTAACCACAACCTGGAAACGGTGGAGCGACTGACTCCCTTGGTCCGCTCCCGCGCCCAATACCAGCGCAGCCTCACGGTTTTGAAAAAAGCCAAAGCGCTGGTCAACGGCAAGATCGCTACCAAGAGCGGCATTATGCTCGGTCTTGGCGAACGGCGGGAGGAAATCCTGCGTGCTTTTGATGACTTGCTAGCGCACGACGTCACGGTGCTGACGATGGGCCAATATTTGCGACCCACTCAGAAGCATCTTCCTGTCGTCGAATATATCACTCCAGATAGTTTTGATGAGCTGAAAGAAATCGCTCTCGCTAAAGGCTTCCGCCATGTCGCCAGCGGCCCGCTGGTCCGGAGTTCCTATCACGCGGCGAATTTTCGCCCGGAGCTCGATGTATTAGAAGCCATCGAAGCTGATATCCGCGCGGCGAAAGGCCTGGAACTCGGCCCGGAACACCTTCTCCTGCCGACACCCCATGCAGGTCTCATCCAAGCGATCGCCTGACCCCATGCGCCACTGGCTGATCAAGTCCGAGCCCGATGTTTTCGGTATCGACGACCTTGCCAAGGTCAAACAGGAGCCATGGAGCGGTGTCCGAAACTATCAGGCGCGGAACTTCATGTGGAAGGAAATGAAAGCGGGCGACCTCGCCTTGTTCTATCATTCGAATACCAAACCACCCGGCGTCACCGGCGTTGCCAGAGTTGTCGGACTCCCCTATCCGGACCCCACGCAGTTCGATGCAGAAAGCGAGTATTTCGATCCCAAGTCCAAAGCCGAAAACCCGCGCTGGTGGCTCGTGGATTTCGAATACGTGGGGAAGTTCAAGGAGATGCTCACCCTCGAGTTCATCAAGGCGGATACCGTTCTTTGTGATATGATGGTATGCCAGCGCGGCACCCGGCTTTCGATCAATCCGGTCGATCCCCTCCACTTCAAGCGGGCCTGCAAACTGGCCGCTTGGAAAAGTTAAAACAAATCCCCCACCCCACATCGCTCTATGGATGAAGTTGAACCAATGACATCCCTGACCGCAGTTTCTGAATCTCCCCCGGCTGCTTCTGCATGGCGTGAGTGGCTGGAGGAACATGGTCCCAAACTGCTGCTGTTCGCCCGGCAGCAGGCGCGCTCCCACGAGGACGCGAAGGACATTTTTCAGGATGCATTGGTCAAGCTTGTCGAAAAAGTCCGCAGCGGTGAATTCGTGGGCGGCCAGGCCGCATGGCAGCCGTATTTGTACACGACCATCCGCCGTCTCGCGATCGACCTGAGCCGCAGTGTGGATCGCCGCAAGCGGCGTGAGGACAATGTCGCCGCCGATGCGGAGGATGCCCAATATGATTCGTTTCACCCGTGGTTTGAAAACGATTCCTCCGATGATGAAACGCGTTCCCAACTCGAAGACCGTCTGAAGGATCTGCCCGCGAAATTCTCCGAAGTCATCATCATGAAGGTATGGGGCGAGCAGACATTCGCCGAAATTGGTGAAACTCTCGGAATTTCTCAAAACACGGCCGCCTCCCGGTATCGCTATGGACTTGAAGCGCTCAAGAAGAGCCTCAGCAATGCCCGCCGCCGTGGGGACCTATCAATCTAATCAAATTTCATGAAGACCGATCCATCACTCCTCGAAGAGGAACTTCGCAAGCTCCAAGCCGCCCCGCTCGATGAGGCGCTGCTTGAACGCCTTGAAGCATCTGCAGATGGCACATGGACGGAACTCACCCAGCAGGAAACCCGCTATGAAAACTTCCTCCGCGAGATTTCACCTGCGAAACTTCCCGCTGATTTCCTTACGAGTTTGGAATCGCTCACCGGCGGGCTTCATTTCCCCGTAGATGGAAAACTCATCATCTTCCCCAACACTAACACTGCTCCGCGCAAACGCGGACACCGCTCGATGTGGGGAGCCGCAGCAGCAGTCGCCATCATCGGCGCGATCTCCGCACTCCTTGTTCCGACGGCATCCAATCCGAATAAGTCATCACAGGTCGCCAACCGAATCCCACTACCCGCCAGCAACATCAAGGCTGCGAACTTCGTTCCTGCCAGCTTCAACCGCGGCCTGAGCGAGGTGCATGATGAAGGCGTCGTCTGGAAATCCAACAATGAGCCAAACCGTGTGATGCGGGTGGTTTACATGGATCATGTCACTCTCAAGGATGCTAACGGTCGGACGATGGAAGTCGAACAACCACGTGTGGAATACATGCTCGTTCCTGCGAAGACCGATTGATTTTCCGGAACAAATAATCTCATCTACGACGCTCCTAGTAAGTAAGCATGAAAACGACACTCTCCACTTTAATCACTGCAGGCTTGGCTGCGGTCATGGTCCCACCGGCATCCGCTCTGGAAGCCCCGGCAGATGACGCACCACCACCAGTCGCGGATACAAGCGCGGTGAAGCCACTGCGATTCGATCCACCCGCTGCCCGGAAAAATCTACCTGAATCGCCCGCCACGGCATTCCTCGGGGTGGTCACCTCGGATGTCCCGGAAATGTTGGCAGAACACCTCGACCTCAAGAACGACGAGGGAATAATCGTTAGATCATTGATGCCGGATGGCCCGGCGGCCAAGGCCGGTCTCGCAGTTCACGATGTGATCACCCGCGTGGACGATCAATTGATTCATTCTCCGGCAGACATTTCAAAGTGCGTTGGTGCCCGTAAACCGGGCGACAAGGTGAGCTTGGAAATCATCCACAAGGCAAAGCCCACCAAGATCGAAGTTCTGCTAGGATCCCGTCCTGCCGGCGTGGCCGCGAATGAGCCGCAGCCAATGGATCAACTCAATCTCGATGAATTTCCCAAGGAGCTCGCCGACCGCATTCGTGGCGCCATCGCAGGAAATCTCGGCGGGCTAGATCTCCAGCCCGGTGACGACGCGGCTCCGCAAATTCCACCGCAGTTGGGGAACGCAATGCAGGAGCTCAAAATGCATCTTGAAAAAGCCTTGGGTGCGCCCCAAGTCTTGGGCGGCGGCGTCCAAATGCAATCTGGCGCCACCATTCGCATGAAGGATCCCGAGGGCAGCGTCGAAATCAAATCCAACGGTGGCAGCAAGGAGGTCACGATCCGCGATAACGGAGACAAGATCGCTTGGTCCGGCCCATGGGACACGGAACAGGACAAAGCAGCAGCCCCCGCAGATGTCCGCGCGCGTGTGGACAGCCTCAATCTCGATACTGATTTCAAAGGCAATGGCCTAAGACTTCAAATGCACCAACCCGCAGCGCCCGCAGCGGACGGGCCATAAATTTTCCGGGGCTGTTTCATGGATAAGGTTCACACCCGCGATCGGTTAATACCGGTCGCGGGTGTGTTAGTTCATCCCGGAAGCCCATTCGCGACCATTGCAATCTGTCCGCAATTTTCCATTCTCCGGCGATGTCCCAACCTTATCTCTCACTGGAAGCCGAATTGCATGATGTCTTTTGGGAGGCTGAGGACGACGGCAGCGAGGTCCGCCTGATGGCGGAATTTCTCAGAAAGTATCCTGGCCCGGCTTTGGAGATCGGCGCAGGTTCGGGGCGCTTGATGTTTCCGCTGGTGCGAATGGGGCTGGAGGTCGAGGGAGTGGAGCTTTCGCGGGACATGTTGGAGCTTGGGAAGCGGCGTGCGGAGAACTTGGGAATTCAGGCGCGGGTCCATGAGGGTGACATGTCTTCTTGGAATCCCGGACGTAAATTCGCCGCACTGCTGGGCTCGGCATTTATCCTGCAACTCGCCGCTGACCCGGAAGCGACCTTGCTCCATTGGCACGGGCTTTTGGAAAACCACGGAGGACTCTACCTCACTGTTTTCATGCCCTACGCGGAATTGCTGGGGGATCTGCCGCAAAACGAATGGTATCAGGACCACCGCGCAACCCTGCCTGACGGGCGTGTGGGATTGCTTGAAACCCGCCATCGGTTGGATCTGGAAAATCAAATACTTCACCGCGAGCACCGTTACTCGATTTCAGGAAACGAGCGGTTGACGCACACATCCGAGCAGACCCTCCACTGGTTCGAGCACGCCCAGTTGCTTGCCCTGCTCAGCCGTTGTGGATTTCGGTGTGACAGGTTTTTTGTCGATTTCGACCCGAAGCGTGTGGTCACCGACCCTGACCGAATCGATTTTGACGGGATTTTGACCTATCATTTCTGTCGTTTGCCCATGAAGCCCGAAATTTGATGAAAGAAATACAAATCGCCATTCTTGACTGTGAGGGGGTAACGGTTTTATGACCTTTGCTGTGTCACGCAACTTCTTACTGCTAGCAGCCTTCGGCGCATTGGCTTCACCCGCTTTCTGTCAAACTTGGGAGCGCGAAGACCTCGGATTCGAAAGTGTCCAGAGCCGCGCGCGCGACCTCGCCAACAAACCATACGTGGCACCCAATCGCGATAACTTGCCGGCTTGGATGAACAATCTGACTTACGATCAATATCGTGACATCCGTTTCAATCCCGACCAGGCCCTGTGGGCTACGGAGAAACTTCCTTTCCGCGCGATGTTTTTCCATCCCGGCTACCTTTTCCGCGAGCCGGTCACGCTCAATGAGTTTACCCAAACCCATCAGCAGCAGATCCGCCTGGCAGAGGCTTATTTCAACTATGGTCCGCTAATCAACAAACACGGCAACCTGCCGTCCGATGGTGGCTTTGCCGGATTCCGGCTGCATACGCCGCTGAACAACCCCGACATTTTCGACGAGCTTGCCGTTTTCCAAGGTGCCTGCAACTGGCGCGCCCTCGGCAAGAACCAACATTACGGGATCACCTCACGGGGCGTCGCGGTGGACACCGGGATCGAAGGGACCAAGGAAGAATTTCCAAGTTTCCGGGAATTCTGGCTGCGCAAACCGGACGCCGGCGACACCCAGGCACGGATCTACGCGCTTCTTGACGGCCCTTCCTACTCGGGTGCCTACCAGTTCAAGATCAGTCCGGGCAATACCACCATTGTCGATGTCACCGCAGTGATTTTCACCCGCAAGGTGGTTCAGCGCCTCGGCGTCGCTCCCATGTCCAGCATGTTTTGGTTCGGCGAAAACTCCAAACGGCGTTTCGATGATTTCCGCCCCGAAGTGCATGATTCCGATGGATTGGCGATCCGCATGGGCACGGGTGAGCGCTTGTGGCGTCCGATTTCCAATGACTCCGGAAAACTGGAGTTCAGCTCGTTCGACATGGAAAAATGCGATGGCTTCGGCCTGCTCCAGCGGGATCGCCGTTTCAGCGCATACGAAGACGCGGAGGCAGCCTATCACCTCCGCCCATCGCTTTGGATCGAGCCGACTTCCAATTGGGGCCCCGGCCGTGTCACTTTGATGGAAATGCCAACCGCCAACGAGTTCGCGGACAACACCGTGGCCATGTGGGAGCCTGCGCACATTCCACAACCTGGCGACCGGATCGAATTTTCCTATCGACAACATTGGACGATGAACGAGGACCCTTCGATGGCCGATGGCCACGTCGTCGCCACACGCACAGGCATCCAGAATGGGCAGCCGGAACAACGCGTCATGATCGTCGAGTTTGCTGGAAACACCCTGAATCAACCGAGCGAAACCCCGCTTTCGCCATGGGTGCAAGCCGTCGGTCCGGGATCTGACCGGGTGAAAATCCAAAACATTACCATCCAGCAGGTCCCTGATGCCCGCTGGCGAGTCGCATTCCAACTCGCACCTGCTGCCGAGGGTGGGAAGTTGGCAGACGTGGGCTCTATCGAACTTCGTTGTTGCCTCAAGCGCGGAGATAATTTCCTCACCGAAACATGGGTCCACCGCGTCACTCCTTAGATGCCCTTCGCCCCCTCAACGAGCAGGAGCTTAACGAGTGGGAGGAAGCATACGCTGCCGTCGAAGCCTATCTCCAAGCACTGCGCCTGCGAAATCGCCTTCTCCTAGCTGAGCTCGTCCGCAGTATTCTCTGGCGCGCCTCGGCCCGCCGTGTGGATGAGCCAGAGAAGCCCGCACGCCTGTTAGCGATGGAAGAAGCGCTTTCCGAAGTCGCGGAATGGACACAGGATGTGCTCGACGTTCCATTGGAGAACCGCCGCCTCGCCGCCCGTGGCCGCTTGGCGCTGCTGCTCGCCGGTATGCCCGGGAAATGGCAGGGGGTTTTCCTCACTCCCGCTCCATGGCCGCCCGAATTTGTCGAGTCCATGAAAAAATCCTACCTCGCCGCCGGGCCGCAGTTTGCCCAGCTAACGATGAACCCCAGACCCTTGGAGCTTAACGCCATCGGCAGCGGTGCCGCCCAATGGTGGGAAACCATGGATCGCCAGCCCGTCGTCCGCTTCATGTTCGTAGGCATGCTAATCAGCCTGCTCATCCTCACCGTGTGGTTCATCCTGTTATAGACTCACCCATGGAAAATTCCGAACCGGCACCCGGCAGCCTGTCACCTGGCGACACCACCAAACCCTTCTTCAGTCTTTTCCGGACACGCCTGCGGCGGACTATCTTCTTTGGCAGCGTCGTGATCGTCAATATCGCAGCCAGCCTTTGGCTTGCGGATCTCTTCTGGCGCATGGGTTTTCAAAAAGCCCACTTTCCGCTGTTAGTGATCTTTGTGGTTCTCAACGGCCTGCTAACGCTCGGTTCTTTCCACGCCATTTTCGGAGCATTCGATATGTTGCTCGGCCGCAAGCGCTCGGTCCGCATCACCCAACTCGCTGAGGGAAAAACCGGCCCGCTCGCGATGCGCCACGCCGTGGTCATGCCCGTTTACAACGAAGACAGCGTGCGCACCTGCGCCCGCATCGAGGCCATCTATCGCTCGATCGAGGCCACCGGACAGCTCGACTCATTTGACTTTTTCATCCTCAGCGATACCCGCGACCTCGATCTTTGGGTGCTGGAAGAAACCTCCTGGACCAACCTCTGCCGCCGCCTTGATGCATTCGGGAAAATTTACTACCGCCGCCGCAAGACCAATGAAAACCGCAAGGCCGGCAACATCGGCGACTTCGTCCGCACCTGGGGTGGGCATTACGAATCAATGCTCGTGCTCGATGCCGACAGTCTGATGGACGGTGCGGATATCCTGAAAATGACACGCGTGATGGAAGCCTATCCGCGCCTCGGGATTCTCCAAACCCCTCCAAAGCTCATCCGTGGTGCCTCCGTTTTCACCCGTCTCCAACAGTTCGCCATGCGCCTTTATGGTCCGCTCTTCATCCGCGGGCTGAACTACTGGCAGCTCAGCGGCGGCAGCTACTGGGGCCACAATGCGCTCATCCGGCTGAAACCGTTTTCCGAGTATTGCGAGCTCCCCGCCCTTCCCGGCCGCGAGCCGTTCGGCGGGCGCATCCTCAGCCATGACTTTGTCGAGGCCGCGCTGATGGTCACCAAAGGATGGGAGGTCTGGCTCGCTTGGGACATCGAGGGCACCTACGAAGAAGCCCCGCCCACGCTGGTGGATCACCTCATCCGCGACCGCCGCTGGTGCCAGGGGAATTTGCAGCACATGTGGCTCATTTTCGCCCGGAAACTGCCATTTTCCGTCCGAATGCACCTTTTCATGGGCATCATGGCCTACCTTGGCAGCCCGATCTGGTTTCTCTTCCTCTTGCTCGGCACATGGGTCGCCTGGGACCGCAGCACCAGCGCGCTCAGCCAGCTTCCTTTTGAAAATTATGCCGCCCGTTGGTTTCATATCAATGGCATCCAGCAAAGCATCATTCTAACGCTGGCCATTTTCGCATTGCTCTTCCTGCCTAAAATTCTAGCAGTCATCGGCGGCATTCTCACCCCCAGCATCCGCCGCTCTTTCGGCGGCGCGATTCCGATTCTGATCGGTGCGCTGCTCGAAACCATTGTCTCCATGTTGCTCGCCCCTTGCATCATGGCCGCCCACACGATGATGGTCATCAGCATCATCATGGGACGCGCCGTGGGTTGGGGAAATCAAAACCGCGAGACAGACGGCACCACCTGGGGCGATGCCATCCGCTTTCACGCCGTGCAAACCATCCTCGGTATCGTCTGGACGGTGGTCGCTTTGAAAATCAGCCTCACCTTCACCGCTTGGATGATTCCGATTTTGCTAGGCCTCGTCCTATCAGCCCCCGTCTCCGTCATCACCAGCCGCTCCCGCTACGGCCGGGCTTTGGCTGGACAAAAGATTCTCGCCACACCTGAAGAGCTCAACCTGCCGGAAATCATCAAGCTCGCGGACAATGCCACCGCCGCTGTCGATCCCGCGCTGGATGCATCGCTCGATGCCCGCCGCGGGGTCGTCGCCGCCGTCGTCGATCCCTACGTGAACGGCGTCCACGTTTCCCTGCTCGAGCAATCCGAACTCAAGGAATCCGATGAAGCCCTCGCCGAACGATGCCTCACCGAAGGCCCTGCGGGACTGTCCAAAAACGAACTCTCCGAACTGCTTTACCTTGCCCCTGCAATGCTCATGATGCACCGCGCCGTTTGGCTCCGCCCCAATGAAGGCATGCACAGCGTCTGGACCCAAGCGGTCGAAAGTTATCGCCGCCGCTTAGACCAATCTTCTGCTGTTGAACTCACCTAAACTTCAAATCCCATGCTCCAGCTCAACCCAGACCTTACCGATCTCGTCTCCGATGCCGCTACCGGCCTCATGAATCGCTTTCAAGCCACCGCGACCATCACCGCCGCCGCTCCCGGCCGCGTCAATCTCATCGGCGAACACATCGACTATTGCGATGGCTTTGTGATGCCCTTTGCAATCGACCGCTATATCGTCATTGCCGGCTGCGCCAATGGCACCAGCCAGGCCCGCATCAGCTCCGGACTAAATGATGAAGTCGTCGTTCTCGATCTCACCCTGCCGCAGGAAGTCGGCGAACCAAAGTGGGCGAACTATCCACGAGGTGTGATCCGCGGCTTTCAGGATCGTGGCCATCACATCCCCGGCTTCGATGCCTACATCCTCTCCTCCGTCCCCGGCGGCGCTGGCCTCTCTTCTTCGGCCGCCCTAGAGTCCGCCACCGCGACGTTTCTCGAAGGCCTGCTAGATACCGTGCTCGATACCCGGGAAAAAGCCCTGCTCTGTCAGAAGGCCGAGCACGAATTCGCCAACTGCCCCTGCGGCATCATGGACCAGTTCGCCTCCTGTTTTGGAAAACCGAACCGGCTCATTCTGATCGACTGCCAAACCGGTGAACCCGAGCTTGTGCCTTTTGAAAACCCGGATATTACCGTTCTGATTTCTAACACAATGGTCCACCACGAGCTCTCGGACGGCGGCTATGCTGCCCGCCGCAAGCACACCGAAGAAGGCCTCGCCATCCTGGGCAAAGCCTCATGGCGCGATGTCACCTCCGCTGACGTCCAGGCGCATTGGGAAAAACTCGGTGATCCTATCAACCGCCGTTCCCGCCACGTCGTCGGAGAGATTTCCCGCACCATCGCGGCCGCAGCCGCTCTTGCTAGAAACGATTTCGAAACTCTCGGCCCGCTCATGGCAGCCAGCCACGATTCCCTGCGCGATGACTTCGAGGTCTCCTGCAAGGAACTCGATTTGATGGTCGAGATCGCCCGCAAGATCGGACGTAGCGGCGGCGTCATCGGTGCCCGCATGACTGGCGGCGGATTCGGTGGCTCCACCGTCACCCTGTGCGAGTCGCGCAAGGCCTCAGCCATCGCAGCCACCCTCTCCAGTGAATACGAAAAGGCAACCGGCATCACCCCACAGATCTTTGCTTCCCGCCCTTCGCAAGGGGCGCATCTCATCGGAAAGTGAGATGATTGACGATTTCTCCAAGAATCCATCGGCCAAGGGTTGACGTCCTGCCCGCGCTATGGTTCAAACCTCTCGACCTGCTTCCCGGAACGGTGGCTGAGTGGTCGAAAGCACTCCCTTGCTAAGGGAACGTACGGGTAACCGTACCGAGGGTTCGAATCCCTCCCGTTCCGCCAAATGATTCTGCACGCAACTCCAGCGCTCCAAGGGGACGGCCGGAGGATTCGCCCCTAAAGTTAGTTAGATCCCGCAGGGGTTCGAGCCAGGCGAACGACTGGGTGTCACGTGTGAAAAAATGAACAATCTGGAACGAACGATCCAACAGCTCAGCCTACTCGGGTTACATTCACATGGAGCAGTTTTCCCAGTTTCTCGATCTTGTCCGCAATGTGCCCGACCCAGGCGGGCACTTCGTTATGAGCCGAAATTTTGAATGAATCGGCTATGGCGTCCGTCTTTACGAATCGTCCAATAGACCCGGTAACAAGCGGACACCCAACGGGCCCCATTCATGGCGATTAGGATCGATTCCCCATTCTCATCTGCTAGCACCTGCATGCTACCAATTTTCTTCTCGTTTAACCGGTAACTTCGCGCTCTCTTTTTCCCAATGGTAAAGATACATCATCCATCCGTCCGCACAATCGTGCCGATCCTGCTCAGTATCATCACCATTGTAAATAAACCCGAAATTCTCCGCCGTAATTTGATTGAGGATGGCCGCCATCGCATCTACGACCTTACTTGGGCCATATTGCCGGATGCCTTCGAACGCATCCGCTGCGTGATTATCCAGTTCAATGTGCTTGATCGCTAGATCCCTGTCGTCATCCATCAGCATAATGATAGATGGCACCCCGTCCCAGCCGAGGGCTTCGAGCTGTTTGAAAGCATCCTTCTGGCTTTCCTTGCGGGTGGTGGCATCGATCAATTTCTTCACCTTCTGAAAGATCGCTGGATTCGGCACTGCCACCGCTTGATCCCGTGCCGCGAGCACCTTCCGTTGAAGCGCGATCTCAGACAGGACGCGCTGCTGGAGTTTCTCACTATATTCCGTCACGGCTTTCGTCGAATCTGCCGCGAAATATAACGTCTCCTTCCTGTCTTCATGCGACACCGAGAGAAATAGCATCACATTCTTGCCGTTTAAGCCGATGACTTGCTCCGGATCGGGTGAATCGGATCTGGGTTTGGTAAACCACGAGACATTGAATTCCCGTGCTACATTTCCCTTCATCACTTGGTCAGTCTTCACTGTGAGATTCAAATAATCATGCTTGCCTGAGGACTGAAATTCCCGAATCCGCTCCACTGGAACGTCGAGCGTCCCGATAACAATCACCTGTGACCGCGCGACCAGTGGCCAGGTATCCTCCGCATTCGGATGAAAATCCGCATGGAGCGAAACCACGGAACACATGAGAAAAAAAAGCGCAAATAGCAGGTTTTTCATTTCGGAATCATGTTTTAAACACATCAGACATAGGGCCAGAAATAGTCTCCTACCAATGAGCTGCTGGATTTTGAGTATCGAGCAAATTAACAACCCCACTAGCGACTGCCTCGTGACCACATCGCCGCTTTCGGTGTGTGGGTAACAGGCTACCGTGGAAGTACCGTCCGAGAGCCGGGCGGGATGGGCGGTGCGTGTCCTTCGTCCTCGAATTCTCTGGTAGTAATATCAAGGAATGCGGATCTACCGTCATCGCAATCCGTAAGCCAGATTTTTGTTTGAGAAGGGTCAATGATCAGATCCACGCGGTTATAACCTGAATGACCGCCAGCAAAGGAGTATCGCTTACTCTGCCCGCCGCTGATCCGGACATCCAGATACTTGTAGTGATCACTCCCCCAAACTTGTTGCTCATGGGAAAATTTCACGGTTTCACCATGAGGCAAGACCCACTCCCGTTCCCTGCCATCGGCTCGCGGCACGGGAGGGGACGATTTCGAGCACCCGAAACAAAGAAATTGAACCGTCCCATTCACCAGCAGCCAGCCACCCGCAGAAAGTATGAGCAAAAGAAGCCACCAGCGCATGAATGCCGGCCGCACCGCACGGATTACTAGCAGAACAACAGGTAGAAGGAGAAAGCTCCAGAGACAGAACAAATTTAAAATGTGATGCATCGCCGTTCTACCGGAATTCAGTGGGGTGGCTGGACACGTTTACCCAAGTGCCGCACGCCCTGCAGCCTCGCCGGTAGCGAAGCAGGTGCCCATCACACGGATGGATGCCTGGGCTTCGTGATCCGCCGAGATGCAGCGCCCGGCGACCCACAGGTCTTCAATTCCTAACGGGCGCAGGCAGCGTAGCGGGATTCCGGTCGGACGGTTGCCTTCGGGGTAGCGGAGTTTCGGACCTTTCGGATCCTCGCGGAATTCCATCGGCCAGGTGGCAAGGGCGATTTCATCGTCAAAACGCTTACCCACTAACACATCCGCGCCGGTAAGGATGTATTCGCCGATCCAGCGGCGGCTCTCACGGATGCCCGCGCGTACCGGCCACTGGCTGACATAGGCCCCATGCCAGGATTCCGAGCGCGCGCAAAGCCAGCGCAGGACATCCGTGGCGATCCTGCGACCACGAACCTCAAGATCAGTCAGGCAGGCCGTATCGAGTGGATCGAAATGCGAAACCCCATCGCCGCCAGCGAGATCGATACTGCCGAAAATCTCCCCTGCCCTGCCGGATGCACGGAACGTGATTCCCAGCGCATCTGCCGAAATGTGGCCTCCGCGGATGCCTTCCACGATCAGTCCGGCGGTGTGCAGTCTGGATTCCTCTGACATGGATGCTGCGCTATGAACGCCGAAGATATAAGCAGGACGTTGCAGCCTCGGGCTTTCCGCCATGACCGAGCCACTACCTAACAAACCCGCGACGACCGCATCGCCCGAAGCGTCTATCAATTTCCCGGTCCGCACCCGATCCATGCCCGCACGGCCGCAGAGTTGGATTTCCCAATACCCGTCATTTCGAGAAACGCCACTGACTTCCGTGTGCAAGCGCAGTTCCAACGAGGGCTCCGCAGCGACGAGTTCATCGGCGATGCGCACGAAGTCCACCGGATGCTGCGGCAGTACATCCACGCGCCCCATTCGCACCGGGCCGATGCCGGTGGCCTCGACCATGAGCCCGGCGATTTCCGCAGCAAATCCCGAATTGGCGAGCACGGCTCCCGGCTCATCCCGCAATAGATAAAGGCCGCAGAATGTGTGCACGAGTGAGGCCGTGCCCATGCCACCGGTAAATCCGTGCCGATCGATCAGCAATGTGCGGGCTCCCACTCTCGCGGCGGTCACCGCAGCGGCCAGCCCTGCGCTGCCACCACCGATCACCGCGAGATCAAACAGCCCGCACGGACGCTTCATGAAGTCCTTCCGGCGATCAGGGCGGCCAAGGTGACCGGCGTTGCTAGATTCGCCTTCGTCAGATCTTCAGGACCGAGTTCGATGTGCCAGCGGTCTTCCACAGCGACGACCAATTGCATCACAGCCATCGAGTCCAGTCCTGCGCCTGCTAAGTCTCCATCTTCGGGGAAATCCCAATCCAATTCAAGGACACCTTCGTCGTTCAACCAGTCGATCAACTCCGTCGGGTTCGGTGATGTTTTCTTCGATACTTCCATGTGCGAAAACGGTGCGACGAGGCCCCCTGATTCATCAAGCGGAAATATTGTCTAAATTTCGGCCGGCATGAGTCTGTCGTTTTTCAAAATTCCACCTCGCTGCCGAGCACGGCCACTTCGATGGAACCGCTGTGGCGTCCCGCGAGGGCGGCACGGAGGCTTTCGGCGTGGTCGGGTTCACCGTGGACAAGCCATACGCGCTGTTTCGGACCGCTCATGCGATCGAAATAATCGAGCAGTTCCGAGTGATCCGCATGGCCCGAAAAGGAATCGATGATCTCGATTTTCGCTCGCACCTTGTAACGCCCGCCGAGAATGGGCACTTCCGATTCGTGATCGCGGAGCTTGCGTCCGAGTGTGTTGTCCGCGCAGTAGCCGACGAAGAGCACGGTGGTTTTCGGGTCGCTGATGTTGTTCTTCAGGTGATGCAGGATGCGCCCGGCCTCGCACATGCCGGAGGCGGAAATGATGATGGCCACGCCGTGGATGTCATTCAATGCCTTCGATCCATTGACCGAGCGAACGAGCGTTAGATTCTCAAAGCCGAATGGATTGTCCCGCTCAAACAAGGATTGATAGACCTGCTCATTGAAGGCATCCGGGTGAAGTCGATAGATTTCCGTGGCGCTGACAGCGAGAGGACTATCCACATAGACCGGGACATTAGGGATTTCACCGCTTTCGAACAGCTCGTGAAGCACAAAGAGGATCTGCTGGGTGCGTTCGACCGCGAAAGCAGGAATCAGGATTTTTCCGCCGCGTTTCACCGCACTGCGGATGATTTCGGCAAAGTGTTCCCCGACGCCCGGAGGCGCTTCGTGTTCCCGACCGCCGTAGGTGCTTTCCATCAGCAGAAAATCGACGTCGGGCACTGGCACTGGGTCGCGCAGGACTTCGTTTTCACCGCGTCCGACATCGCCGGAGAAGAGGAAACGTTTCTTTTTACCATCAGCCTGATCATTGATTTCCAAGAGCACCTGGGCGCTGCCCAAGATGTGGCCGGCGTCAATGAAACGCACCGTGACACCATCCGCCACTTGCAGGGGGCGATCATAGTTCACGCTCACGAACTGGCGCAGACAAAGTTCCGCCTCGTGCTCGGTATAGAGTGGCTCGGCGGGTTCGAGTCCTTCTTTTTTCCGATGTTTGTTCAACCATTCGATATCGCCCTCCTGAATCCGCGCGGAGTCCGCGAGCATGATCTGGCAGAGATCCCGGGTGGCATGGGTGGCATAGATATTTCCAGTGTAGCCATTACTGGTTAGATTCGGGAGATTGCCGCTGTGGTCGATATGGGCGTGTGAGAGGATGACCACGTCGATCAACTTCGGATCGAAATAAGGGAAGCAACAATTCACCTCATAGGAATGGGCACGGGATCCCTGATAGAGCCCGCAATCGAGAAGGATGCGTTTGCCATTTACTTCTAGCAGATGTTGCGATCCAGTGGTAGTGCCGGCGGCACCGCAGAATTTGAGTTTCATGGGTTTTGTATGGGTGAGGGTTCAATCAAGCTCCAGAGAGAAAACCAACGAGTCACGGCCACTGGCCTCATACTGCTCGCGGCGGCGGAATGGCAGATCGACCACGGTCGCATGGGAATAGCCAAGTTTCACAGAAAAGAAATCAGCGGCACGGTTGCTCAGCGCGAAGACCCGCGGGATGCCATTCCCGCGTGCCACCTTTTCAGCAAAGCGCACGAGCTCGATTCCGTATCCCCTACCTTCGTGCGCCATTTTCACATAGAGACAGGCGACTTCCGCCGTGTGTTCGCCAGGGTATTCGTGTAAAGCCACGCAGCCAACAACGTTGTCATCGATGGCCATCACATAAAAATCATCGATGCGGGATTGAATATCCTCATACGTGCGCTCGACCAGTTTCGTCCTGCGCACGGAACGCCCGATCATCCCTAACAACTCGGGGATATCCTCCTCGCGAAGTTTCCGGATGATCCGATAGCTGTCCGCGTGAACCATGGTCCCGACACCTTCGTTAGAGAAAAGTTCGTCCACCAGCACGCCCTGCTGTCGGCCATTGAGCACATGAACCCGTGGCACACCGCGATGGCACGCCTGGGCAGCGGCACGAAGAAGGGCGGCGCTCGCCGGATCAGCACATGCCGCTAGAGTTTCGGCATCTGCAGCACGAATCGCATGGGCGGGTGCGCCATCGATGAGGATTGCTTCCTCCAGCAGGGTAATGACTTTTGCCACACCGATCCGCAGGGCGAAGTCCACCACTGGGGCGTCCAGCGGCCCCGTCGCCGAAGCATCGATCACCGCGGATTGGCCACGGGCGAGGATTTCCAGAGCTTCCTTTACTGCAAGCGGGTCGGTGATCGGCCGGGAAACGCGGGCAGCCATAATTTCGCACTCGAGCGTCCAATCGTAGAGATCCTTCAAATCGCCACCGAGAACCCCAAGGATGAGTTTCACCCCTAGATCTTCAAGAACGGCCAGATCCAACAGGGTTTCCGCGACCGCAGGCTCTGGTAGCAGCCCGGCCTCGATGAGCACGAAAAACACCTTGCCCCTGAATTGGGGGATGTACTGGAGAACTTCTCGCACGTCACTTTGCTGCGCCACGTCCCTTTCCTATCAAACTCAGCCCAACCGGCAAGCACAGCGATTGCATGAGCGTGGAATTTATTCCCACACCTGTCGGGCCGGGTATCCGGCCTGAATAGGTTCGGCACTCCGACTCAACCGAAGGCTTTAAGAAATCCCACCTCGATGGCCAGCGGTTCGAACGCGTTTGTCTCTAACGTGCGACGCAGTGAATCCAAAGCTTCCATGCGTTTGAGTAACTTCGTTTCCGTCTCGCCATTGGCGATTCCCATGAGCGCGGGTGCGGATTCGGGGAAATCCAAGCCACCTGACTTCACTTTCAAGCGCAATAGATCTGCCATCCATGCCATCAGCACATCGAAAAGGCGGTTGCGCGCATCAAGGTATTCGGCCTCGGCGGAGGCTTTGTGGAAATCCTCGCGTTCTTTCAGCCATTTGCCATCGGTCGTATCCCGATAGGCGGCGACTTCTTCTTTCTCGGCAGCTTTCGCCGCAGCATCCGCTTGCCCACGGATTTCCGAGAGAAACGAAGCAAAAGCGGCTTTCAAATGCAACGCTGCGACCGGTGTGCCGAATCCCCGCGAGGCCGCGGCATTCAAGGCACCCACCAATTCCGCACCACCGTCCGTCAAAAGAGCCTGATCGCCTAACAACGGAAGACGCACGCAGCGGGAAAGAATCGTCGGCAGCAGCCGTTGGGGGTTCGCAGTGAGTAGCAGTAGCAGTGTGTTTTGCGGCGGTTCTTCGAGGGTTTTCAAAAATGCATTCGCCGATTGGTCGTTCATCCGATCCGCCTCGGTGATCACGCCAACTTTACAAGCCCCACCCGGTGCGGCGAGGTGCAGAGTGTGTTCGAGGTCACGGATTTCATCCACCCCGATGCGCCGGGATTTCATGCGCGGGCGGATAATCCGCACCCAGCCACTTTCGAGTTCGTCGAGCGGCGGGGTCTCCACCACCACTGGCTCGCCAAAAAGGTCGAAGCCACCTGCCTCCGCGCCGCCATTCACCAATTGGATCAGCCGCGCGGCGAGATTTTCCTTCCCGCTGCCGTGCGCGCCGCTGATCAGGAACGCGTGAGCCAGCCGCCCGCGTTGGTGTGCGGAGGAGATCAATTCAAATGCCTTGTCAGCCGTGTAAGCCATGCGCCGCCATCGTCTCCGCAATGCCGCCGGGCGCAATCCGAAATCCTCTGAATGTAATCCGCAGCCACGAAACCACCGCAGTCCGATCCTTTTGCATCACTAATGCGCTGTCGTGATGTCATGCCACAACCATGGTCATTGCAGAGGAACGGGGCATTTTCCTCTATCCACCTTGGCCGGCAATAGCCGGGCGGCTGCGATCCTGTAAATGAAGTAGGGCACGATGAACGAGAGCACCATTCCGGGGAATGAATAGTCGCTATTAATGGGAATGCATTCGAACGTGATGCTCGACAACAGAGTCCAAAGCACCCACGCCATTAGATTTAGAACACCCCGGCTCAGTAGCTCCCGCATGCTTTTGCATTCAGCTCCAAGTGCGGGAAGGAGACTCCTCATCACGAGCAAATAGAGAGGCACCATCACCCATGTTCCCAAAAACACACCCAAGGGTGGTTCGATTCGTTTTGGCACCAACCCCGGAAAAGCCAACGAAAGGCGGGAAGAGATGAAAAATACACCCAACACGGCAATCGTTCCGATTACTGCTCTCAGCGATTCCTCAGACATCCGGCGAAACAAGCTGACTCCGAAATAAGTTAAAAGGATTCCAGGAGTGGCCATCAAAGGCAGTGTGATTACCAGAAACATGCCGCTGAAGCCCTCGTTCTCGTCAGAAATCGCTTTTATAGCGGGAAAAATGACCAATCCCCCAAATAACAGCAGCCCCAGCAAGACCGCCACTCCGCCGATTGATTTTCTGATCGCAGTGGAGTTCATATTTTCAGGAAAGGGGAAACGGCGGCGTGTTATTTCGGCACCCATTGATCCACCCAGCGGATTTCGAGTTTGCCGCCGAGGATGATGTCGATAGATACCTGTATGAGGAAACAGTGACAAGCGGTTTCCGGGACCACTGCCCTTTGCAATTAACCTCCAGATTTCTCCCGCCGAGAATGCAGACTGGACAGCAAGTGGGAGCCGTTTCACCGTCCGGCCATGGATACGCAAAACGTGTTTGCCCTACGGGGTGGAAAAACGGAGATCGAGGAAGGCGCGGATTTCACTCCGAAATTCGATGCGGACGGCCTGATTCCGGCGATGGCGATGGACGCCACGACGCGGGAGCCCCTGATGCTGGCCTACATGAACAAAGAGTCGCTGCGGAGGACTTTGGAGATCGGTGAGGCGGTTTACTGGTCGCGCTCGCGCAAGGAATTCTGGCACAAGGGGGCGACATCCGGGCACATTCAGCGGATTGTGGAAATCCGGACGGACTGCGACCAGGACGCTCTCATTTTGCTGGTGGAGCAGATCGGCGCGGGTGCTTGTCACACGGGCCGCAACTCGTGTTTTTACCGGAAAGTAACTGCAGTTGCAGGTGCCGGGACGGCAAAACTGGAGCAGATCGGGGGCGGGAAATCGTTCGATCCGGCGGCAGTTTATGGAAAACATTAAATTTTGAGTAATTTCACGGTTGCATTTACAAAACAGATCCTCTAGCTCTGCCGCCCCGCGCGTCAGGGCACAAAGCTAGGACATCGCAGGCAGCACATTATTTTTCCGCAAAGGAGGACCCCATGCACATTATCCAGAAGATCGAGTCAGAGCAATTGAAGCAAGACGTCACCGAATTCAACGTCGGCGATACCGTGAAGGTTCATTGCCGCGTTGTTGAAGGCGGCAAAGAGCGCGTCCAGATTTTCGCTGGTCTCGTGATGGCTCGTGGTGGTTCCGGCGTGAACGCTGCGT
>JBDTNJ010000390.1:0-22214 GCA_039933825.1 Luteolibacter sp. | reverse complement strand
AAAACCCTAACGAAGGATTGGTATGTTTTCACTTGTGTGTTTCTATCTAAAACACATGACAAATGATCTTCCCCTGTAAACTTACAAGAAGGAAAATATATATTTTTGTGAGAGCCCTTGGTCGGTATCCCAAACTTGAAAAACCATGATTCCAAGACAGCCTCCGCGGGATATTTCCGCTTACGCCCCGCCTCCGTTCCGCCGATCTACCGCGCGACAACTCAGGCGGCCAACGGCGTTCCTAGCGCGGTTTTCGTCCACTTGCGGAAGAGCCGCCAGCCAATCTGATAGTTCACTGGGCAGGTCAGGTCTCGACGTGGCTTGGGCGACGAACCGCCTGCGGAGTTTCGGTGACCTGGCGGCAATTGCGATGCGGCAGCGATCTCGAAGCTTAGACGGTGCGAAACCACCCGCATTCTCCCCTTGAATCCCGGCGCATCCCGCAAGACACTCCGGCGTCCCATGGCTACCGAAACTCCCGCAATGCCCGTAACTCCAGACGCCACCGGCCACTTCGGCCAGTTCGGCGGTATGTTCGTTCCGGAAACCCTGATGGCTCCGCTGCAGGAGCTCGCCACCGCTTACGCCGCCGCCAAGGCGGACCCGGCGTTCCAGGCAGAGCTCGACGACCTGCTCCACAACTACTGCGGCCGCCCTACCCCACTTTATTTCGCCGAACGCTGGACGGAAATCCTCGGCGGCGCGAAAATCTATCTAAAGCGCGAAGACCTTCTCCACACCGGAGCCCACAAGATCAACAACGCGATCGGCCAGATCCTGCTCGCGAAACGCCTCGGGAAAAAGCGCATCATCGCGGAAACCGGAGCCGGTCAGCACGGTGTGGCGACCGCCACCGTTTGCGCGCGCTTCGGCATGGAGTGCGTCGTTTACATGGGAAAAGTGGACATGGAACGCCAGGCGCTCAACGTCGCCCGCATGCGGTTGATGGGAGCAGAAGTCCGCGCCGTGACCGCCGGACAAGCGACTTTAAAAGAAGCGGTGAACGAAGCGATGCGGGATTGGGTCAGCACGGTGGAAAACACACATTACATTCTCGGCTCCGCGCTGGGTTCGCATCCGTTTCCGATGATTGTCCGGGATTTTCACCGGGTGATCGGCGTGGAGGCACGCCAACAGGTTTTGGAAAAAGAAGGACGCCTGCCAGATTTGTTAGTCGCTTGTGTCGGCGGAGGGTCGAATGCGATTGGCTTATTCCATCCGTTTTTGAATGATGAAAACGTCCGCATGGTCGGCGTGGAAGCCGGTGGCGACGGCATCATCCCGGAGCGCCACGCCGCCCGTTTCCAAGGTGGAAAACTTGGCGTGCTGCAAGGCACGAAAACCTGGTTGCTCGCAAATGCGGACGGCCAGATCGAGCTCACCCACTCCGTTTCCGCTGGCCTCGATTACGCAGCGGTCGGCCCTGAACATGCTTATCTTCAGGATATCGGTCGGGTCGAATACACCTACGCGACGGACAATGAAGCGCTCGCTGCCTTCAAAGAACTCGCGCATTGTGAGGGCATCATCCCCGCGCTCGAAAGCGCCCACGCGATGGCCTACGTTTCGAAAATCGCACCGAGCCTTCCTAAGGACTGCATCCTCATCGCCAACCTTTCCGGCAGGGGCGACAAGGACGTGGAACAGGCTTCCAAATTCCTTCTGGATTGATTCAATGGCTCGTGGATTCTGAACCAACACCCGGGCCGATCCACCGCGCGGGACGGCTGCAGACATGGATCATCGTAGCGCTGTTAGCAGCTGGTCTGGGAATCGGACTGGTGCTCACCTTTGCCGTATGCTTGATCCATCGTGACCACAAGCCAACCACGATCACGATCATTCCGGCAACTCCACCGCCTGAACCGATGGAACCGGCGGCGCTTGCCGTTTTGGAACAATTTTTTGAAGCCCCTGACACCATTTCCAAAGCGGCGCTGGTCCGCGACTCCGAACGGGTCCGACCCTTGATGATCGATTATCACGACAAACGAAACCACCCCTATCAGACGCTCGGCCGCGTTTCACCCGGACACGTCACCGAACTGCAAAACACGCCATCGGTGCTGTTTGAAATCGAGCCATTTTCCGGCCCCCGGTACCCGGTGGCCATGGTCTGGGACGGCCAGCGGTTCGCCGTCGATTGGGAAAGCCTCACCGCCTACGGCACCATCGACTGGAGCGAGTTCACCGAGCGCCGCCCGACCACCCCGCAAACGCTGCGCGTGTTCGTTTCCAAGGCAGCCGACGATCAGAAAATCCCCGGTCTATCCGCCGGAGCCGGTCAGTTCCAAATCGAACACCGCGACGATCCGCAACCCATCGTCGTCACCGCCGACGCAACCCTGGCCGCCCAACTCTCCCCACTAACCGAAGGCCTGCGGACTCCGATCACCGTCGAAATGACCTGGAAACCCCTCGGCCCCGGCGGCGCACCCGTCGCCTGCGTCACACGCCTGATCGCGGCCGGTTGGAGCCGTTGAAAGCCTTTTCAACCGGAGCGCGGAATTCATTCCGCCAGTCCGTGAGAGTCGCTTTGTGTGATGAAGACTCCATCCATCCTCGCGTCGAAAAACAGGCCCTCCCCACTTGGGTTCTGAACCCTCATAGTCATTGGACCGGAACCCTGGACTGCGATCCGAAGTCACGCCACCAGCACCTGCTTGTCCTCGTCGCTGCAGAGGTTGATGAAGTCCGGCTTTCCGGGATTTTCCGGCCCATGCGGAAGGCTAACAACTCCCCCCCTTTGGCCTACACCCTACTTGGCGTCCTGATCTCTCACCCCCGCCGCGCGGCCTCGATCTTCTCGACATTGATCCTGCCCATCTCCATCATCGCGGCGAACGCGCGTTTTGCTTCTTCCCCGCCGGCGGCCATTGCCTCGGTGAGCGCGCGCGGCGTGATCTGCCACGAAATCCCCCAGCGGTCCCGACACCAACCACAGCAACTTTCCTCGCCTCCGTTGCCCACAATCGCGTTCCAATAGCGGTCCGTCTCCTCCTGCGTGTCGGTCGCGACTTGGAAGGAAAACGCTTCGCTGTGCTTGAACGCCGGTCCTCCATTGATACCCATGCAGGGAATTCCGAGCACGGTGAAATCGACCGTCAGCACATCGCCCTCCTTGCCCGACGGATAGTCGCCGGGCGCATGGTGGACGGCAATCACCTCGCTGTCCGGAAACGTCGCGGCATAGAACCGCGCCGCATCAAGCGCGTCCTTGTCGAACCAAAGGCAAATCGTGTTTTTGGGTAGGGAGGTTTTCATGATGGTTTTTGCAAGGTAGGCACGATTCTCCAACGCGTCACGGGAAAGTGGCGATGTACGCCCTACAGACCGAAACTTGACCGATGAAGAGATCGAGCCGGTAGGGATTAGGGAAATTGCCTAGACAAGTGATGGATCAATCGGCACGTTTTAAAAACTTTGAAGTTGCCAAAGTATCAAAAAGCACCATTTTCCCGTGAGACCACTACCGCCAGAAGCTCCCCAAGAAATCAGAAAGCTGATCCTTGAGGCTCTGAAATCAGATGAATTCACGATCCACAACGATGCTTACCGTTTTTTGGAAAATTTGGATTTTGTTCCTGAAGACATCGTCAGCATCGACTTGGTGGAATATCTCGAAGCGGGCCATCGCCTCTACCTTCTCACCGGACCGACAATCATCGGTGTCAAATATCAATGTTGCCTCGGATACCAAGACGGGCTCGATCTCTATTTTAAACTGACGCCAGGCGATTGGAATCAGTGTTTCCATGTTCAAATCGCCTGTCACCGCCATAACACCGGCTACCCGCCCCTACCAGAATAAGAAAATGAAATCACCAGCTCCATGCAGTGAATGTGAGCACGGCACTATGCACCGCGTGATCGAAGCCTACGAGACCAGAAGTTCCGATGGCAACGTTGTCACGGTGCCGGACGTCACTCTTTACCGCTGCGATCAATGCGGTGAAACGCTGATCCCCGCCACCAGCGCCCGCCTTATCAGCGAATACAAGGCCCGCGAACTGGAGCAACTCATCCCGGCGGAACTACTTCGAATCTTCGACCTCACCGACCTGACTCAGAAAGACTTCGCCGAAGCTCTAGGGCTTGGAGAAAAGACCTTCCATCGCTGGTTGAAAGGAACGCAGACGGTTTCCCGCTCGATGGGATACTATCTGCGGGCGATGAGGCAGTTTCCGGAAGTATTTGAATGGGTCATGGTGCGCGGGTGGCGCAAGCCTGCTCCGGCCCGTGTCCGCGCCCTGATCCAGACTGAACGCCCGGTGTTCGCCGCTCTGGAGCGACGATCTGCGGAACAAAGCCGAATCGTTCGCCTCAGCTCCGGCTCAAATCCGGCGCGCGCCTTTGTCCTAGAGGCTGTCCACTGTTCATCCTGATAAAGGAACCCATGCATACGTTTTGGACGACATTTTATTCGTATAAGGGCGGCGTAGGGCGGTCTATGGCACTCGCCAACGTGGCCGCCAGTCTGGCAAGCAGCGGCAGGAGAGTCATGATGATCGACTTCGACCTCGAAGCTCCTGGTTTGGACAGCTTTGAAGAATTCGGCATTCCACAGGGCAAAGTGGGTGTAGTTGAGTATGTTTGTCACTATCTCAGATCTGGGCAAATCGCCCGAATCGAGGATCATGTTCACGAGATTCGTCCGTTGGACTTGAGCGATCCGGACGAACCCAAGCCACAGCCGCTGGAGGGCAAGCTCTGGCTGATGACGAGCGGAGCGAAGAATGATTCCTATAACGAGAAGCGGCTCTCGATCAATTGGGCTGATCTTTACGAGAACCACTCGGGAGGGGATTTTTTTGATAACTTCAAAGCGGAGATTGAAGAGACCTATCGACCCGACTACGTGTTGGTGGATTCAAGAACTGGTCTTACGGATGTGGGCGGCGTATGTACGCTCCACCTGCCGGATCTGGTCGTCTTGCTGTTTTCGCTGAACGAGCAGAACCTTCAGGGGATCGCTTCAGTGGCGAGGGTGCTTCGTGATTCAGAGAAATTCCCTCAAATCGTTCCCGTTGCAACACCTGTGCCGAATATTCAAGGCGACGGCGAAGGGTTGCTGGAACGGAGGATGGAACGTGCAAAGGAACTTCTGGGGGCAGAGGTCAAACGCACGCTCTCTTATTCACCGACTGTTGCCCTTAAGGAACGCATTCTTGTCTGGGGGCGTCGGCCGATGCTGCTGAGTCTTCAGTATGGCGAACTCGCCGAGACGTTGAGGGAATCCAATCCCGGAGGACTTGATTTCTTGCGGAGGGAGGCAGACGCTGCGTTGGAGAGCCTCGATGTTGAACGTGCTGAGGAAATCGGCAAAATTCTTTCTGGTGATTATTCAGACCGGGCTGATTCTTGGCTAACCTTGGCACAGTTAGCAATGAGTCGGGGTGATGCCGCGCAGATGGAAATGGCGCTTTTTAAAGCTTTGGATCTCTCGCCCGGCAATCAGACTGCCTACCAACGGATCCACGCACTGCTAAAAACCCAGAAGAGGTATGACGATTTGTTAAAATTCATCGGTGGAAGGATCGAATCGAATTCAGATTCCCGAACTTTGATCCAGAGGCTCGGCAATCGTGGTGAAGTATTGATGAAGCTTGGAAGGCCTACCGAGGCACTTGCCGACTACGAGAGGGCCATCAAGATGAAAAAAAATGAGGGGACGGAAGCCGACTACCCAACGCTTTTCAACGTTGCGGAGGCACGCCGTCGCGCAACCGGGGTAATCCATCGTGAGGAATGGAGCGGTCTGGTGAAGTTGTTCGAGGCAGCATTGTCCGGAGTGAGCTCGCTACCTTCCTCGGGAAGGGCAAATCAGACTCAGGCGATGCATATCGCTTACGCCTGCACGAGTAATCTAGCAAAAGCGGACAGCCTGCTGGAAGAAACCGCGAAAGTGTTGCAGCAGGCTTCGCCTCAGGAACGAGTTTTTTGCGTGGCTGACTACGACCACTTGCCTCTTCGACAGTTCCTCATCCGCAACCGAGAGATGAAGGACTCCCTTGCGCGGGGGGAGCTTTGGGATGGTATGAAAGTCGGCTGAACACTTGTCGCCAGGTCGACGAAGAGATACGTGCCGATTTCAATAGCGATCCTACCGGGATGTTCCCAGGCAAATCCATCACGCGACCGCGACTTCGATCTGCTTGTCCACGTCCTCACGGAGGTTCCCGATGATGTAGTCTTGGCGGTCCGGGGTGTTCTTGCCCATGTAGAAAGCTAACAATTCCTTCACGCCTTTGCCTTCTTCGTATTCCACATGGTCGAGGCGCATGTCCGGACCGATCATAAAGCTGAACTCGTCGGGCGAGATTTCACCGAGGCCCTTGAAGCGGGTGATCTCAGCGGCCTTGCCGAGTTTCGCCATCGCCTTTTTGCGCTCGTCGTCGTCGTAGCAGTAGATCGTTTCCTTCTTGTTGCGGACGCGGAAGAGCGGGGTTTGCAAAATCCACAAATGTCCGTCGCGGATCATTTCCGGGAAAAACTGGAGGAAGAAAGTCAGGAGTAACAGACGGATGTGCATGCCATCCACATCGGCATCGGTGGCGATGACCACCCTGTTATAGCGCAGGTATTCGATGCCGTCCTCGATGTTGAGCGCAGCCTGAAGCAGCGCGAACTCCTCGTTTTCATAAACGATCTTGCGTGGCAGGCTGTAGGTGTTGAGCGGCTTTCCGCGGAGTGAAAAGACCGCCTGGGTTTCCACGTCGCGGCTCTTGGTGATGGAACCGGAAGCGGAATCACCCTCGGTGATGAAGAGCGTGGATTCCTCACGGCGCTTGTGTTTGCTGTCATAGCGCACGCGGCAGTCACGGAGTTTTTTATTGTGAACTTTCGCTTGCTTGGAGCGTTCCCTAGCAAGTTTCTGAATGCCCTTCAGGTCCTTACGTTCGCGCTCGGCGGCCATGATGCGCTTCTGGATCGCCTCGGCGGTCTGAGGGTTCTTGTGAAGGTAGTTGTCGAGATTGGTTTTGAGGAAATTCCCGATAAAGGTGCGCAGCGACTCCCCATCCGGCGCGATGCCAGCGGAACCAAGTTTGGTCTTCGTTTGCGATTCGAAAACCGGTTCCATGATCCGCACGCAAACCGCAGCCTCGATGCCGGCGCGGATGTCGGACGGCTCGTATTGTTTTTTGTAGAAACCACGGATGACGGTGACGAGCGCCTCACGGAATGCGGCAAGGTGGGTGCCACCTTGGGAGGTGTTCTGACCGTTGACGAACGTGTAGTATTCCTCACCGCTTTCTGGAGTGTGGGTGAAGGCGATTTCAATGTCCTTGCCGACGAGATGGATCGGCGGATAGAGTGCCTCGTTCTCCATTTCCTCGCGTAACAGATCGAGCAAACCATCCTTCGAGCGGAATTTCTTGCCGTTAAAAACGACAGTGAGAGCCGGATTCAGATAGGAATAGTAGCGGCACATTTTTTCCACGAACGGCTCCTTGTATTTCGCCTTGGCGGGGAAAATCGAGCGGTCGAGCTCAAAGGCGAGGCGAGTGCCGTTCACCCCATCGTCCCGGCGGGAATTTTTCATGTCCACGGTGAGCAGGCCTTTCGAGAATTCGAGTGCCTTGGTCTCGCCCTCGCGCCAGGCTTGGATCTCAAAAAACGTGGACAGCGCGTTCACCGCCTTGATGCCCACGCCGTTCAGACCGACAGATTTCTTGAATGCTTCGCTGTCGTACTTCGCGCCGGTATTGATCATCGCCGCGCAGTCGAAAAGTTTTCCTAACGGTATTCCGCGTCCGAAGTCGCGGACCTCTACCCGGCCTTCCTCGTCGATCTCCACGCGGACTTCCTTGCCGTAGCCCATGATGTGCTCGTCGATGGAGTTATCGACCGCTTCCTTGAGCAGGATGTAGAGACCGTCGTCAGGCGAACTGCCGTCACCCAGTTTGCCGATGTACATTCCCGGACGCATTCGGATATGTTCGCGCCAATCCAGTGATTTGATGTCGTCTTCGGTGTAATCTGCAGCCATAGGGAAAATTCGTTAAGGAAGTCCTAAACGGTTGCGCAATCGGGTGCAAGGGTTGTGACGAAGTAGGAATAAATCGCGCCGGCCCCCCTCATACCGCCATGAAACAAATCCTCCACCTCACACTCATGTCCACGATGCTCGCCATTTCAAACGCCCGCTGCCAGCCGAAATCCTCAACGTCAAATCCCGTCGCTGTCGGCACGGTGGCCTGGGGCCGAGATTACGGTACTGCGCTCGCTTCGGCGAAAACAGCCGGTAAGCCGGTTTTTCTGTTGTTCCAGGAAGTCCCCGGCTGCGCGGGCTGCCAGCAATTCGGGCGCGACGTCCTGAGCAACCCCACCGTGGTGAAGACGATCCGGGAAAACTTCATCCCGCTGCTAATACCTAACAATTCGACAGGCCGGGACGCGGAAGTGCTGGCCCTCTTCAACGAACCAGCGTGGAACTATCAGATCGTGCGTTTTCTCGATGCTGATGGCCACGATCTTATTCCGCGCAAGGATCATGTGTGGGGAGCCCCGGAATTACAGCAGCGGATGTCCATGGTCTTAAAAAAATCTGGCCCACCAAAAACGACGGCGGGCCGTGTCGAGCGGGTCGCGATCGCGCAATACTGTTTCTGGGAAGGTGAGAAGACCCTCGGTGGCATGGACGGCGTCCTGCGCACTGAAGCGGGATACATTCAGGGCCGAGAAGTAACCCTCGTGGACTACGATCCGGCAAAACTCCCGCTCGCTGAACTCACCCGCAAGGCCCAGGCCGCCGGTGTGGCGACGCATGTTTTCCCAAGCCCCGAAGGCTATCGAAAAGCCCCGGAAGCGGACCAGAAACGCCAGCTCCAAGGCACGCCCTACGCACGGATGAACCTCACCCCGGAGCAGGCAACCAAAGTGAACGCCTTCGTCCGCACCGACCCGGAAAGGGCGGCCGCCAGCCTAACAGGCAAACGGCCGCACCATGCGGAGTAACTTGCCATCACCGCCCCAGCATCTTCTTGAAAGGCCATGACAAGACGCCGATCAGCGTGCTCGAAACCGTTGCATAGAGCACCATCGGCACGATCGCCAAACGGAACAGAGGCTTGCATATTCCTTGCAGCCCGGCGCTTTGGGAATACCAAATTGAGAGGGCCATGATGATCGTGATACCTATGAATTTATGCTCCGGACCGATGTGAAGGGACGTGTGGAAAAAGTACTCCGCTGACATCTCCGCCAGCAAGATGAAGCCCACGTAGCCGATCAGCAAAAACGCCGTGTGCTGCAAAATTGGAAATTTCTCCACCATCTTCAGACTCACCGAAGCGAACATCCAAAGGGTGAGCAATCCCAGGCACACTCCTGTCACCACCACCCAGATTTTCGGACTCATCGCCACCGCCGCCACGACATTGTCCACGCTCAAGCTCAAATCCATCAGCTGGATCGCGATCACGGTAGACCAGAACGTCCGCGCCTTGTGCGGTGCCGTTTCAGGATCATCGTCATTTACTGCGGAAAAGTCGCTGAAATGCTCCGCCATCAGATGAATCAGATAAAAGGCGCCGAGAAACTTGATCCATTCGTTCGCCATGATGAAGCCGACGAAAAATAGAGCCACCGCGCGGAACACATACGCCCCGGCCAGCCCGGTCCGCAGTGCGATTTTCTTCTGCTTTTCCGGCAATTGGGACGCCAGCGTCGCGATCGCCAGCATATTATCCACCGAGAGCAGTCCCTCGATGATGATCAGCGAAATGATGACCGGCGCGGCCTCGCGGAGTTGTAGGAAAATTTCAGCAATCATGGTTGAAGCGCCGCGAAGCTGCCCCACTCGGCAGGCGCATGCAAGGAAAGCCAGCCGCGCACAAAGAGTGGTCAGCACAGTATCCTTCTCGGAGTTTGAACATCGGACATCGAAGTTGCCCCCCTCCCGACCTCCGGCACCGGACCTCATCGGATCAGGAAATGAAACGCCACCGCAAAAAACCCGAACCACACACTTGAAACTTGGGTCACATTACTTGCCTAAACGCAGCCATATGAGCGGATCCCACTGAGCGCACCCGCCGTTTCGCGCCACCATCCCGTCACCTGCCTTTACACGCCGGATCTTCCGTGTAGTCTTTTTCCGCTGCTCACCACACCCCTTTCAATGTTTCGTCAGCCCCGTCCCCCCGACCCTGACCAGGACCTCATCTCGCGTGCCCAACAGGGTGATACGCGCGCCTTTGACGCCCTGATCCTCAAGTATGGCGACAAGCTTTACGGCCTCGTCTATAACATGACCTCTCACAAGGAGGACACGCATGACCTGCTACAGGAGATCTTCGCCCGCTCCTATCAATCGCTCGGAAAATTTCGCGGGAGTTCGACGTTCTACACCTGGATCTATCAGATAGCAGTCAATCTCACCCTTAATTTCCTGAAGAAACGCAAGCGCCGCACGGGTTTGAGCCTGAACGATCTGGATTCATCAGTCCAACACGACCCCGCTCTAATCGATACTACCCATGAGGCCAACCCGGAGCGGCAGACCAATCTCAACGAACTTCAGATAAAATTGAACGAAGCGATGATGAAATTGTCTGAACCCCACAGAATGGTTGTGACGATGTTTGACATCCAAGGCATGTCCCACGGGGAAATCGCCAAGGTGCTCAGCACATCGGAAGGCACCATTCGTTCACGACTCCACTATGCGCATCTTCAACTTCAGTCGGCCCTCCAAGACAGCTGGGAAGAAAGATTTTGAAAAATTTTCTTGCGTGTGGGGTTTATTTTTAATAATTCCTAATTATCAATCGCAGTGAAACCATCGGTCGAACAAATTGGAAGTCTGCTAGCCCTCAAGCGCCACGAGCGTCCTGAGGAGGGTTACTGGCAGGATTTCCTTTGTGAATTTCATCAAACCCAGCGCGAGCAGGCGGTGAAAAAAACCGGACTGATGAATTTTTTCGGGCGTGTTTCCGCCTGTTTCTCAGGCCTCGGACCATCAAAATGGGCCTACGGTGCCGGACTGGCCTACGCAACCGTCACGGTTGCCTTTTTCCTCACGCCTCCAAAGGCCGGAGTGGAAAAAACCCCTGCGGCCCCGGTCAACTACCAAGTGGTTCCGGCACCTGCCCCTGCGGTCGAGCAACTCGACCAGCTGGACCTGAGTCCTTCGACTCAGGGAAATGCGGGCGAACAAGTGTTCTAATTCCGGAAATCCCGAAATGGTGGATCCGGAATACCCGCGCTGGCGATGGTCGGCACGATCTTTGGGAATTTTGATCGGATTGCTTGTGCCCGCGAGCTTGGCCGAACCTGTGGCACTTTCACCGCGTTGGCTGGTTAGTTTTTCCGCTACGACGAATGGAAAAGCTGTCGAGTCGACCGCAGTTGCCATAGAGGGAGATTCGATTCTAGTGACCGTCATTGCAGGAGGCGCCGACCCGATGACTCCCAAACTCCAGCTCGGTAGCCGCCCGATCCCCGCCAAAGTGATCGGCCATGATCCCGTATCAAGGCTCCAGTTCCTCCAGTTTCAGGACAGCGCTTCGATCAAATCAAGCGAATGGCTGAGCGATGCCGGCGAGAGTGCCAGCGCCTCCATGGTCGCCATGGCCCCAGGCGGGCCGGTGAAATGCCGCACGACCGGCTGGGTCAAACAAGTCGGTGGTAAAATTTTACCGTTCGCGTTGCTTCGTGTGACCTTCGGGGCCACGGTTCCACCTCCGGGCACGCCGCTGATGGACGAAACCGGCCGCGTAGCCGCCATCGTGTTTCAAGATGCCGGTGCAGGAAATACCGGCTACGCGATCCCCGCTGAGGCGGTGCGCCGGGTGCAGCGGGACATTTGCAATGGCGGCCATCTGGTCCGCGGCTGGCTTGGGCTTTCCTTGCGGGCCGAGGCCCAATCACCCCAAGTCATCCGCGTCCTACCGAACTCACCCGCATCCGCTGCCGGAGTTCTGCCGGGCGATGTCATCGTTAGCATCGGCTCCCGCCAAGTCACCGACTATGCGGATGCCGCCAACGCGTTCTTCTATCTGATTCCCGGCCGGCCGGTTGAAGTGAAACTGCTGCGAGGAGTCGATCAGTTGGCATATACACTCACTCCGACCAAACCCGTCTCCAAGTGAGATCGGCAATCCCCTGAGGAAAGCCTTCATCAAAGCTCCCGAATCGCCGCCATGATCTTCTTGGCGATGCGATCGTAGTTTTCCTTCGCGTCGCCTTTGGTGTCTTCGTCTGTCAGACGAATAGGCTTGCCGACCGATACCGTAATCCGGGCGAAGCGGATTTTTCCCGAACCACGGGGCAATGCTTCGCGGGCTCCGGAAATCCGCACGGGCTGGATGACTGTGCCGGATTTCACCGCGATGAGCCCGATGCCTGGAGCCGCCGCGCCGATTGTTCCATCCAGCGTGCGTTCACCTTCGGGGAAAACCAGCACGCGCTCGCCTTCCTTGAGCTTGCGGATGATCGTTTTCAGACTGCCCATATCTGGGCGGTCCTGATCGACCGGGATGGCGTTCCACCGGGGGTATAGCCATTTGCCGAGCCCGACAAAGAGGGTCTTGCGGGCCAGATAGACCATCTCGGTCTTGTAGAGATTTCCGATCAACGGCGGATCGAGGAAACTCTGGTGGTTCGATGCGACCAACACCGGCCCCTCTGAAATGAGGTTTTCCTCTCCAATAATCCTCAGTCCGAAAATCGTCCGGAAGGCCGCGCCGAAGGCCATCCAGCCCAGCCAGTAAACCCAGCGCATTTGAGTTGGTTCCTTGAGTTTCAAACAGGAAGGCCTTGTTGTTTTAAAATTTCAATGGCGGCAAGCACACCACTTTCGATGGTATGGTGCGATGTATCGAGAACGGCAGCGCCATCCGCAATCATCAGCGGAGCGTGGACTCGCTCGCTGTCTGCGGCGTCGCGCTTGGAAACGGAGTCAACTTCCCCGATATGAGTCCGGCGGGCTGCTCTAACTTCCTCGTCGGCATCGACGTAGATCTTGAAAGGCGTATCCGGAAAAACCACGGAGCCGATGTCACGGCCTTCCATGACGATGCTGGTGTGGTCGAGGTATCCGCGTTGCAGATCGACGAGTTTGTTTCTCACTTCCGGAATGGCGGAAATCGCGGAAACATTGGCGTTGATAGCTTCGGAGCGCAGCTCGTCCTCGGGGTTGACGCCGTCGATAGAGATGGTGGACTCGTTAGCAATTTCCGCGCAGTGGATTTTGATCCGACCCAACATTTCCACCACTGCGGCGTTATCAGCCGGGTCGATATTTTCCTGGAGAGCCTTCCAAGTGATGGCGCGATACATGGCACCCGAATTCACCATGACCAAGCCAAGGTGCTTGGCAAGCTCGCGGGCGAGCGTGCTTTTGCCCGAAGCGGCGGGTCCGTCGATGGCGATGGCGAAGCGGTGGGGCATGGTTACTCGCGGGAAATCGTTGGCAGCGTAAAATCGGCGGCGTGCGAACGCTCGTGGAGAATCGCATCGAGGTGATGCGAGAATCCAGGATAGGAGGTGTTCACGCACTCGGTGTTTTTGATGACCGTCTCGCCTTCGGCAAAAAGTCCTGCGATGGCAAAAGCCATGGCGATCCGGTGGTCGCCGAAACTGTCGATGACGGCACCGTGGAGCGGAGTTCCACCGGTGATTTCCATGCCGTCCTCGAATTCTTCGACGTCGGCCCCCATCGCACGTAAACCCTCGACTACGGTCGTGATGCGGTCGGTTTCTTTCACCCGCAGTTCCTTAGCATTGCGGATGATTGTTTTGCCCTGCGCGAGTGCGGCCGCGACGGCAATGACCGGAATTTCATCGATCAAATTCGGCACTTCGTCTTCAAAAATTGTCGTGCCGGTAAGGGCCGCGCCGTGGATTTCGATGTTGCCGATCGGCTCGCCTTCGGACTGGTGCTCGATCTCACTCATGTGCGCGCCCATGCGGCTGAGGACCTTGAGAATGGCGGTGCGCGTCGGATTGAGGCCGACATCCTTGATGAGCAAACGCGAGCCCGGTAGCGCGGCTGCGGCGACAAGCCAGAAGGCGGCGCTGGAGATATCGCCGGGGACGGTGAAATCGCAGGATTCCGGCATTTGCCCGCCGTAGAGCGAGATCGCGTTGTTTTCGGTGCGGGTGCTCACGCGAAACGACGCGAGCATGCGCTCGGTGTGATCGCGGGTTTCGGCAGGCTGAATCACGGTGGTTTTCCCTTCAGCGAACATGCCGGCGAGCAGCACGGCACTTTTCACCTGAGCACTGGCCATCGGCATTTGATAAGTGATCGGCTGTAGCTGGGCCGGATGGATGAAAAGCGGTGCGCAGCCGGGCTTCTCGCCGCGGGTTTCGATCTTCGCTCCCATTTGGCCGAGCGGCACGGTGATGCGACCCATTGGGCGCGAGGAGAGGGACGCGTCTCCAAAAAGTTCGGTGGAAAATTCCTGGCCGGCGAGCAGGCCTGCTAGCAGGCGCATCCCGGTGCCGGCATTTCCACAATCGATGGGTGCTGCGGGAGTGCTGAGTTTCATCGACTGGCCATGGATCCGCAGATTGATGGGACCGTAGCCCTTGAGCTCATCGAGCACTTCGTGACGCGCACCGAGCGCTTTCATCGCATTGAGCGTGTTTACGCAATCCTCGCTGGGCAGGAAATTCCGGATGGTGCAAACGCCATTGGAAAGACCACCCAAAATGGCGGCGCGATGGGACATGCTTTTGTCGCCGGGGACGCTAAATTCTGCGTGGAGCTTTGAAATGGCTTTGACTCGAAATTCCGACATGAGATGGGGTGAATTGTTACTAACGAGGAGGATTCATGGGATCGCGGCGCTGCTTTGCGGTGGCGAGCCACTGACGGGCTTGTTCTTGGTTATCGCCCTCAAGGCTGGCAAGGATTTCACGCAAATCCGCGATGGTTTCCTGTAGCGGACCGATTAGCGCCTCCCGATTTTCAATCACGATCTCCGCCCACATTACCGGATTCCCGGCCGCGACACGTGTGGTATCGCGCAATCCACCGCCGCCAAAGCGGCCCTCCGAAGGGTCCTTCAGGCAAACCCGCGCCGCGCTGGCGGCGATGAGATGCGGCAGATGGCTGATACGAGCCACCAGCTCGTCATGAATCGCGGCGCTCATCCAGGAAGTTCGGCAGCCGATAGATTTCCAAAAACGCTCCAAGGCCACTGCCTGATCGGCAGGCGCGCGGTCATCGTTGGTGAGAAGACATGCGGCATCGTAAAATAAATTCGCCGTCACGGCGGAAAGCCCGTTGCGCTCGGAGCCGGCCATCGGGTGGCTACCGATGAATTGGATCCCGCGTTCAGCGAGAAGCGGGGCCACTTTTTTGTGGGGCGTGCGTTTCACACTCCCGACGTCAGTGACGAGACACTTGTCCGGCAATCCGGCGGCAAGAGCACTCCTAACAAGATCCGCCATCGCTCCTACCGGCACGGCGAGAACCACGAGATCCGCGTCCCGCACTGCTTCCGCCAGATCTTGCGTGACGTTGCAGATCCCCAGTTTCCTCGCTTCCTCCACGGTTTCCGACTTACGCGCCCACAGGCGGATGATCGGGGGATTCTCCGAATTGCCGAGGGCAAGAGCAAGCGAGCCGCCGAGCAGTCCGCTGCCAAGGATCGTGATATTAGGGAAATCTGAGTTCATGAAAACAGAAAGACCGGGTCCAGTGTGCCGGACCCGGTCAGGTTTCCTAAGATAGGTTTACCGGGAATCGAGATGGCTCAAGGCACGCGGAAGTACTTCTTGTCCGCAGCAGGATAGGTCGGATCCTGCACGAGAGTCCCGCTCGGAATATCACGCACGTCCACGACCTTGTTATTGTAGGGGCTGAACACGAAACCTTCCTTGCCGGGAACTTTGTTGGCAAAGGAGTAGTCGCGTTTTTCAGTCGCTGGTTTCGGCGATTCAGTGCCGGGATTCGTCGGGGTGGTGGTGCCAGTGCCGGAATTGGCTTCAGGAGTGGTTTTTAGCTCATCCTGTTTCTTGGTCTCAGCTTCCTTCTTCGCGAGTTCACGCTGCTCCTTCACTTTCTGCTGTTCGGCAGCAGTGAGAGTTTTTTCAGGTGGCTTGGTGCCCGCCTTTTTCTGCGGATTCTCGTTGTAAGGATAACACGAGGCGAGCAAAGCACAGCCGAGAGCAACAAAACAGGCGGAGAGGCGAAAGGTCATGACAGGAAGATTGGGGAGTTAGGTTCGCATCTCTGAAGGAATCGTCGAGAAGCGAAGGCGATCATGCGTGTCTGCCGCCGCTCGTCAAGCAAGGTCGTTGATCAGGGGGGCAGATTTTCACCCCAAACCACCACTTTGCCAATCCATGCGGGACACGCTTGTCCAGTGCTGGAATTTCAGGTGAAACTCGGCGCACGCCATGCCAGACGCTACAATCCACACGGTAGGAGTTATTTTAAAGAACCTCGCCCCAATCCTCTACCGGGTCACACTGCCCAATGGGAAAGTCATCATGGCCCACCTCTCAAAGCCACTCACCGAGGCCCACGCGGTGTTCGCGGTGGGCGACCGGGTGTTGCTGGAACTCACGCTCTACGATTTCGATCAAGCGCGGATCCTCAGGCTGGCGGACTGAGCCACCTATTTCCCAATACAGAAACTGCTGAAAATCACGCCCAGCAAGTCCTCCGTATCGACGCGGCCCGGTATTTCGCCCAGCGCATCAAGCGCTTCCCGCAGGTCGATCGCGGCCAGCTCGGCATCGGAATTCTGATCATCCAGCAGTTCCAGCGCGGCGAGCAGTCCGGTCCGCGCCAAGGCAAGGCTCGCTTGATGGCGAGCATTAATCGCCACGGCATGCTCGCCCCAATCCGCCTCGCTGAAATGAAGCGCATCACGGATGGCGTTTGATAGATCCTCGAATCCATCACCACTCGCGCAGGAAAGATGGATCGCTTCGACTCCCGCCCAAGAGGCATGTTCACCCAGATCCGTTTTATTAAGAACTAACAAATGCTTCGCTGCAGTGGCGGGAAGAACCGCCTCCGCCGGTCGCGTCTGGCTGGCATCCGCGATTTCCAATAACAGATCGGCGGCTTCGATCTGACGGACGGTCCGCTGGATCCCCTCCGCCTCGATGCGATCCGTAGCCTCGCGCACGCCGGCGGTATCCACGAGCCGCAGGGGGATGCCGTTCAAATTGATAATTTCCTCGATGGTGTCGCGGGTTGTTCCGGCAATGTCACTGACGATGGCGCGCTCAAAACCTAACAGACGGTTCAGCAGACTGGACTTACCCACGTTCGGCTCACCGAAAATCACGGTTCTAACTCCCTCGCGGAGGATCCGGCCTTGATCCGCGGTGGCGAGCAACGAATCGACCACATTGAGCACGGCAGTTACCCGCCCGCGCAACAAGCTGCCGGTTTGCGGATCGATCCCTTCTTCGGGAAAATCAATCCACGCTTCCAGATGAGCGAGGGTTTCCAACAATTGATCGCGCGCCTCGGTCGTGCGGCGCCCCAGCGTTCCTTCGAGTTGGCTGCGGGCCGCGCGCAGGGAGAGCCGGGTTTGGGCGGAAATGAGATCCATCACGCCCTCAGCCTGCGTGAGGTCGAGTTTACCATTCAGAAAGGCACGCTGCGTGAATTCGCCAGGCCCGGCCGCGGTAGCACCACAGGCGAGAAACCTACCTAACACTTCACGGGTGACTAGGATACCCCCGTGACCGGTAAATTCCACGCTGTCTTCCCCGGTATAACTATGAGGCGCACGGAAAACCGTCATCAATCCGTCGTCCAAAACCTGCCCGCCAGCATTGATCAACTCGCAATAACGGGTGGTGCGCGGCATCACACTTGAGGCTTTTCCACCCGTCGCCAGATCCGCGATGGCGATCGCATCGGGCCCTGAAATCCTCACCAAAGAAACAGCCCCCACTCCGGGTGGAGTTGCAACGGCGGCGATGGTCGTGCGCAGGATGGCGGGGCGGGCTTCCATTCGGGTGATTACTTCGTCGATGCGGTGGCAGGGGTTTCCTGCCCGCCCAGCCCGAGGAATTCCCAACAAATGAAGCGGCTGATCTCCAATTCAGGTGCGGCATCCTCACCCGCCCACTTGAGCTCGACGGTGACCGTCCGGGTGATCGGGTGATTCTCCCGGGTGCCACGCCAGTTGATCATGGACAGGGCACGGCCCACGTCCGAATCCACCTTCACATTGACCCGGGCGACGTCACTTGTGTTCGCGGGATCGGCAAGGCGATAGGTGCGGGTTCCGGCGATGGCGCGGCCTTTGTCCGGGACATCTTCGACGACGAAGAGCCGGAAAGTGCCCTTTTGTCCGATTTCCGGCAATTCCACAAAGGTTTGAAACGTCCGGTATTTCGTTTGGGCGAAAATTTCCCAATCGAGTTTCAGGCCTTCTGGGGTTCGTTTGAAAAAGGCATGCACCCGCAGCGGCTCCATTGCGAAATTTCCGACCCGGGCGACCGTGCTGAGAAGCAAGTCCGCCTCTTCCACGCCATACTGCACCTCAAGGCTGGCGAGAGGCCGGAAAAATTCCTTCATGTCAAACTGTGGCGGCTGATCGTAAATCATCATGAACAAACCGCGTTTGCGATCTTCCTCGGAGAGTTCATAAATTGAGAAAGCGTCGGGCGGGGTATCCGAATCGATGATCGCTCCGCCACCGTAAAAATCCTCGATTTTGGATGATAGCCCGTTGGCATTCAGGACAAATGGCAGCTTCTCCTTGCTGGTTTTGGCGTCCATATAGCTCCGCAGTACCTGATAGGCCTCCTTTTGCCAGCCGATCCGGAGATAGTTCGCCTCGCTAACCGATGAGTCCGCCGGGGTCACCGAGGCTGTAGGTGGGTCGATGTTTTTTGCGAGGTCTTTCGCCACAAACAAGACCGCTGCCAATGCTCCGAGGAATAGAAGCAGCGACACCAGCATGACCGGGATTAATCCGCGGCGCGGCGATTTATTGGTGTCTGGAGCGGCCTTCGTTTTCAACTCCTTGGAGGTGATAGAGGGACGCTTCGCAGGAATTCCAGTTGCGCGTGCCGGCTCCTCCTTGGGCTTTTCAGGGGCCGGTTCGACGACCGCCGCGGCTGCCTCAACGGGAGCGGCGGGTTGCGGGGCGGGGATGACCTCACGCGGGGTTTCCAATGGAGGGACCCTAACGGCTTCAACGCTGGGCGCGGCGGCGACCGGAATGGGGATCGTGATTGGAATCGGCGCGGCAGTGCTCGCAGGCACCGGGAGTCGGGCAAGCGGCTCATTGACCTCAAGTGCCGGGGATGTGATCACCCCGCGGCAATGCGGACAGGGACCGGTGGTGGGCGGCAGTTCCCGGGGTATCAGAATGTTTCCGTTACAATGAATGCAACGGAACTCCCTTTGAGTCGCTGGAATCTCGGGATTTACCATGTTAGAGCAAGTGCCCAAGCGGAATATTAGGAAGTCAGAAGCGTTCTGTCAAATGCAGGGCAGGAAACTTCACACCGCCGCTTCTGCGGCGAGCACGGAATCCAGAACCTCGATGCAACGCTCGTTTTGCGCTTGGGTGCCGATGGAAATACGGACCCAGTCTGGGAGTTTGTAACTGCTCATAGCCCGGATGATTACTCCCTGTTTCAGCATGTCCCGGAAGACGCGGTCGCCATCTCCCACTTTGATGAGCAGGAAATTGGCAAAACTCGGCACGTATTCCAAGCCGCGCTCCTTGAGCGCCGTTTCGTAAAATGCCATCCCCTCGGAGTTAACTGCACGGGTTTTCTCGATGTGCGCGGAATCCGCAAGCGCGGCGAGGGCTCCTGCTTGCGCAATGGCGTTCACATTAAACGGCTGGCGGGCCTTTTGCAGCAACGTGGCCACGCTCTTCGAGGCGAGACCATACCCGACACGCAGCGCGGCGAGGCCGTGGATTTTTGAAAACGTCCTTAAAACACAAACATTGCGGCCTTCCCGCACATACTTGAGCGCGTCCGGCGGTGAGTCGGGGAATTCAAAATACGCCTCGTCAAACACGACGATCACATGCTCCGGGACCCGCGCCATGAAGCGGTCAATCGCCGCTTGATCGACCATGGTGCCGGTCGGATTGTTAGGATTTGCGATGAAAACCAGGCGTGTCTTGTCGGTGATCGCGTCCGCCATGGCATCGAGATCATGAATAAATCCGGGGTCAGGCACTTCGATATACTTGGCACCGAAGAGCGTGGCCATCAGCTTATAGACGACGAAGGCGTGCTCGGCGGCGATCAATTCTGCATCGCCGTTTAGGAACGTGTGACAAAGGAGTTCGATAATTTCATTGGATCCATTGCCAAGAACCACATTTGAAATTTCCATCCCGAATGAATCCGCGAGGGCACTGCGCAGCCGATAGCCACCACCATCGGGATAGATGTGGGCTTCCTCGAGAGCCTCGCACATCGCGATTTTCGCCAAGGGAGACGGACCGAGTGGGTTTTCATTGGATGCGACCTTGACGATCTGAGACGGGTCCAAGCCCAGCTCACGGGCGGTTTCATCGATCGGTTTTCCAGGTTCGTAGGCCACAAGGTCGCACACAAACCGGTTCGCGTAATGGTCAATCGTCATCTCGGTGAAAGTCTAGGTACTGGCGCAGGTTTGGTCAAATTTTGTCTCAATGGTTTGCATCCAACAGGGCTTCAAAGCGGCCAAGTGCTGTCTGATAGCTACCGGCGAGAAGGCGGTTCGGCTGGAGCGCCGAGCCCGGAGTTGCTTTGCAGAACGCTTCCTGAAGAGCGGACAGATCACGGCCATCCGCCGCAGCTGCGATCAGCGCAGCCCCCAGAGCTGCGGAGTTCAAGACGTCCAGCCGCTCCACAGGGGCTTGGAAAACATCGGCGACGAGCTGCGCGATTCCATCGTTTTTCGATGCCCCACCCGTCAGGCGGATGCGCTCGGTTTTCACTTCCATCCATTGCGAATGAAGGCGCATGTTCAAGAATTGGCCTTCCAGCAATGCGCGGACTTGCAGTGCGGGATCGCTGCCGGATTCAAACGATGAAGATCCCTCTAAAACAGGCGCGGCAAAGTCATGACGAGGCGTGATTTCCGGGCCGAAAAACGGCAGCATTAAGTTCTCCCCGGCGCTCCCCAGGGTGGCGGACAGGGATTCGCGATCAAACGCCGACCAATCGAGCCCGAGCTTGTCGCGCAGGGATTCGCGGGCTAACGAGCCATTGCGGAAACAAATCAGGGACATGTAGCCGCCTGCCGGATTCCCGAAAACGTGACCATAACCGTTAGGATCGGTTTTCGGCCCGGGCATGGCGGCGAAAAACGTGTCGCTCGTGCCAAGGGAAATCACCACGTTGCCGGGGGCCGTCGCTCCCATGCCGACCAGCGAAGCCGGATTATCACCGGTAAAAAGCGCGCAGCGACAGCCGGCGGACAGTCCGAACTTTTCCACGAAATAAGGCGAAACCAAACCTTGAACGGTAGTCGCCAAAGCCGGCGTAAGAAGCCTCGTGCCGAGCTCCGGCGCGGTGGCAGCCAGCAAATCGGCATCCCAGTTTCCAGTGGCTAGGTTGAGCAAATTCATGCCCGCGCCATCGCCGAAATCAATCGGCACCGACTTGCCCGCGATCACCGAGGCAATAAAGGAACTGACCAGATGAATCCGCGCCGTGCGCGCGTACGCGTCCGGATCAGTTTTGAAAAAGCGCCGGATCTGTGGACCGGTAAAACGCTCGATCGCTGTGGATCCGCTGCGCTGGCAAACCTCCCCTGCCCCGCCCAGTGCCGCCGAAATTTCGGCGCACTCTGCAGCGGTGGAGGTGTCCATCCAAATCGGCGCAGTTGCACGAGTGAGAGCCGGAAAAAGCTGGTCTACAAGTGTTTGCGAAGGATCGAGTGCGGCGATGCGGTCATCAAAAGTGGCATCCAGATAGACGGAACCATGTTGTTGCCCGGATCCCGCGATCACTTTCACTTTCGAGAGATCCGTCTGTCCGGCGAGCCGCGTGAAGAGCAAATCCAGCGCATCCAGCCACATCATCGGATTCGCGTGAACTTCTCCATTCACGCCGCCGGGAAGGAATCCGCTCGGCGATTGATATTGGGGCAGATCTCCACCGAAATTGACGGAAAGCTGGCAGCAAATCCCGCCTGAAGCGGGATCGATCAGAACGGCGGTCAAAGATTGGGTGGAAGAGTCGAGGCCAAGGAACATGCGGGGAGCATTCTCAGAGTTAGAAGAATTGCCAAGCGGGAATGTGAGTCAAACCGATCGAAAACGGGC
>JBDTNJ010000389.1:0-9013 GCA_039933825.1 Luteolibacter sp. | reverse complement strand
GCGAGAGGCTCATGCCATTGACGACAACTTCGTCATTCTCCGTCGATGCCGGGACGATCCAGCCGCCGGGACACATGCAGAACGAATGCACGCCGCGGCCACGGATTTTGGTGGCGAGGCGGTAGCGGGCCGCGGGAAGCAGGCGCGGACGTTCCTGACCGGGATGAAGGTGGTATTGCACCTCGTCGATGAACGGCTGCGGGTGCTCGATTCGGAAACCGACCGCGAAGGGTTTGGCTTCCAGCAGAATCTTCTTTTCTGCCAGAAGTCGATAGATATCCCGCGCCGAGTGGCCGGTGGCGAGAATGACCGAGTCTGCAAGGATTTCCTCGCCAGCGCCCGTTAGGACGCCGCGCATGTGATTGTTTTGAACGAGGAAATCGACGACTTTGGTTTGAAATCGGACCTCTCCACCGGCGGCGAGGATCGATTGGCGGATGGATTTGACGACGTTCGGCAAAAGATTCGAGCCGATGTGCGGGTGGGCATCGGTGAGGATGACTTCGGGAGCACCGTGGGCGACGAGGATTTCGTAAACCTTGGCGACCGGGCCGCGTTTGGTGGCGCGGGTGTAAAGTTTCCCATCAGAAAAGGTCCCCGCACCACCCTCGCCGAAGCAGTAGTTGGATTCTTCAATCACGCGGCCCTCGCGCAGCAGCGGGGCGAGGTCGAAGCGGCGGGCGCTGGCGTCCTTTCCGCGTTCTAGCAATATGGGCTTCAAGCCGTTTTCCAGGCAGCGCAATGCGGCGAACATCCCCGCCGGACCGCAGCCGACGATAATGACCGGGCGCGCGTTTGCCGGCAGTGGCGGAGCCGACCAATGGGGCGTGATGTCCGGGGGCAGCGGAGCATCCAGCGAGACCTCCAGCCGGAGCTGCACCTTGACCGAGCGCTGGCGTGCATCGATCGAATGTTTGCGGAGTTTCACCCCGCCGATCCGTGAGGCGGGAATACCAAGCTTGGTGGCTGCGGCGCTGCGCCGGGCTTGCTCGTCCTCGGATTTCTCCAGAGGAAGGACGATATCAACGGTTTCTATCAAATTTTCCACAGGAATGTCATCCACGGATGCTGCGTTTTTGTCCCGCATCATCGACGCTGACAAAGGTTACGTTAGTTGAGAAAATGGGTATTCGGCCCATCCGCTCGTCGATGACGTTGACGGCATAGGTGGCACTGGTGTTCCCTTCGCGTTCGCGCACGCATGAGATTCTGAGAATCGTCCCCTCGCGCACGCTGTGGTGGAACTCCACGGTATCCATAGCCACCGTGACGAATTGGCAATGCGGATAATCCAAACTGGCGGCGATCCATGACGCTTCATCGATCCATGCGAGCAGGCGGCCACCAAACAGAAACCCGTAATGGTTCAAATCACCTGGAAGAACGAGGCGGTGCGTTTCCATGATCTCACCAGCGGCGGCGCTTGCTGTCCTTGTAAATGAGGGAATCGAGTGAGAAATTACCGGCACCCGCCAGAATGATCGAGATCAGCGGGATCAAATACATCAGTGAGAGCTCCTTCGCATCGGTGATCGTCGGAGGTTTGACGAACCAAGGTGCAGTTCCCAGAAAACCAAAGGCAGCCACGACCATGCTGATGCCTAACACGAATGCGGCAGGGCGTGTGGCGAGTCCGATGATGATGAAGCTGGCGGCAAGCACTTCCGCCCCGATGCAGAGTGACAGGCTGATCGTCGGTGACATCAGGCTGAAGGGGAAAAGATCCGGCACGTAGAACAAGGTCTTGCGGGCGGAGAATTCCTGGATTTTCGGGATTCCGTGGCCGATTACCATCATCAGTCCGACCATCAACCGCAAGGCGAGAAATCCAAGAGATGCCGTGGCATCGCGGGTGCCACAGTCGAAAAAGAATTTTTTCATGAAGAAGATGCGGGTGCTTGTTTCACTGAAATCGTGATCCGTTTGAGTCGATCATCACCCTCTGGCGAATGGGAGCGGATTTGCGCGTCATCGGCGAGGATATTGTGAACAAGGCGGCGGTAGTAGGCATTGAGCGGCCTGACTTGAAGCGGTTTGCCTGTCGCTTTCACCCGCTCGGCGAGGCCGCGGATTTCCTCGTTCAATTGGTCCTCTTGGATGGAACGGAAATGCGAGCAGTCCACCTTGATGCGTTCGGCTTTCGGCGAATGCCGCCTCAGGATGCGATTGACGAGGTATTGGAGGTCGTCGAGCCGGTCGCCATCCTTGCCAATGATGGTTTCGCTCTCGCCAGAATGGATTTGCAGGCAGGGGCCATCATGGGTTTCCTGAACCTCGATCGTCGCCGTGAAGCCGAGGTGGCCAAGCATCGTATCAAGGATCTTCGTCGCTGACTCCACCGTGTTCATGGCAGGAGTCTAATGACATCCTTGGCCGGGTCAATCACCTCAGGCGTGTTTGTGAGCGAAAAGCTTGGCAATTTGTCCCGCGTGACTGGCGAGGCGCTGCTTTTCCTCTGCTGTGAACTCATATGGCGCGTATTTGCCGATCCCGAGCGTACCGATGACTTGATCACTCTCAATGGCGAAAATCGGCACCGCGAGTGATCCGGAAACGCCGGTTTGCCGGGCATCGGGCTTGGCCACGCCACCGAGATCGAGTTGGAGGTTGCAAAGCTCGATGGGTTGCCTGCGCTCGGCAGCGACCCCGGCGATTCCTTTACCAAATGGAATCAGGGTGATTTTGTCCAGCAGGCTGTCAGGCACGCCGATTTGGCAGACGAGGTTCAGGGTTTTTCTGTCATTTGACTGGTGAATGGTTCCTGTCTGGCAGCCGAATTCTTTCAGGATCGAAGCAAGAAGGGATACCCAAGATGAATTATCTGTCATCGCTGATTACTATCACCCGATAGGGGATTGTATACCAATTTTGAGTGTGAATTCGCGCTTGGCATTGCTTTGAAAATTTGTCAAATCAGGCGTCTCATGAACAAATCCAATTTATTGATTTCCGCACTGGTCATCGGCGTTCTCTCCTGTCAGAACGCTTCAATCATGGCCGCTGAAAATAACTTGAAGCAGGAAGTTTACGGGAAAATGCCCGATGGACAGGAAGTGAAAATTTTCACCCTCACCAATAAGAATGGACTGGTCGCCAAGCTGACGGAATACGGCGCGATCCTCGTTTCGTTGGAAGTACCGGACAAGGCTGGCAAGCTTGCGGATGTCACCCACGGTTATGATACCTTGGCCGGGTGGCTGACCAATACCTCATACTTTGGTGCTACCGTCGGTCGTTTCGGCAACCGGATCGATAGCGGGAAATTTTCCCTCGACGGGAAGGAATACAAGCTCGCCACCAACAACGTCAATGGTGGAATCGCCTGTGCGCTCCATGGCGGACTGAAGGGCTTTGATAAGGTGGTTTGGGCAGGGAAATCACTTGGTGATGATGCCGTGGAATTCACCTATACCGCGAAGGACGGTGAAGAAGGCTATCCTGGGAACCTTTCTGTGAAGGTGATCTATAGCCTTGATGATGCTAACGAACTCAAGTGGCAGGCCACCGCCACCACCGACGCACCGACGATTCTGAATATCGTGCAACACACGTATTGGAATCTTTCGGGTGATCCCACTACCAGCATCAACGACCACGTCCTGATGCTCGCCGCAGATCACTACCTTCCAACCACTGCGGCTTTGATTCCGACTGGCGAGATCGCTCCTGTCGCGGGGACTCCGATGGATTTCACCAAGCCTACCGTCATCGGTGAGCGCGTGAATGCGGAGTTCGAGGCACTCAAGCTCGGCGGTGGCTACGACCACGCGTGGGTGATCAACAAGGGTGATGGCGTCCGCCTCAATGCTCGTGTGAAAGACCCCAAAAGTGGTCGTGTGATGGAGATTTCCAGTAACCAGCCTGCAATCCAATTCTACGGCGGCAATTTCCTCGATGGCCAAGCAATCGGAAAAGGCGGCGTCGCCTACGCCAAACGCACGGCATTCGCGCTTGAAACTGAAAACTTCCCGGACGCGCCGAACCAGCCGAAATTTCCGTCTCCCGTGCTTCGTCCCGGCCAGACCTACAAACATTCCATGATCTTCAAATTCTCAGCGGAGTAAAATACCGATAAGAAAACACAACGAACGCGAAAAGTGAAACCATCGAGCCCTCCCTCGATCTAATCCATCGAATAATCCATGCAAATCATCCAGCCCATTTCAATACTCGCCTCCGGTGCCCTTAGCATTGGTGAAGGTGGGGCAGCCCCCAAGATCGATCTTCATTCAGTGGACTACGCCATCCTCGGCGTTTATATCCTCGTGGTCATCGGCATCGGGTTCGTATTGAAAAAACACGTGAAGTCGGCATCCGATTTCCTAACTTCCGGGCGTTCGATTCCGGTGTGGGTTACCGGTCTTGCTTTCCTTTCCGCCAACCTCGGTGCGCAGGAGGTGATCGGCATGGCGGCCTCCGGGGCGAAATACGGGATCATGACCTCCCACTTCTACTGGGTGGGCGCGATTCCGGCGATGATCTTCCTCGCGATTTTCATGATGCCTTTTTACTATGGTTCGCGAGCCCGCTCGGTGCCGGAGTATTTGAAAATGCGCTTCGACGAGAAAACCCGCGGCCTGAACGCGATTTCCTTCGCTGTGATGACCGTTGCTTCATCCGGGGCCTCGTTGCACGCGTTGGCAGCTCTGCTTCATCTGCTGCTCAAGTGGGATTACAATTTCTCGCTGATCGTTTCGTCCGTGGTCGTCCTCGCCTACGTATTGAAAGGTGGACTCTCGTCCGCGATCTATACTGAAGTGCTGCAGTTTTTCCTAATCGTCCTGGGGTTCGCTCCACTCGTCATCATCGGACTCAACGATCTGGGAGGCTGGCACGGTTTGATGGATTCATTGTCAAAAACCAGTGGTCCCGAGTTCGTCCACTCATGGAAATACATGGGAACCACGGCAAATCCTATGGGCGTCGAGTGGTTCGGCATGGTCTTCGGTCTCGGCTTCGTGCTCTCCTTCGGATACTGGTGCACGGATTTCCTCGTCGTCCAGCGCGCCATGGCGGCCAAGACCATGGGCGATGCCCGCCGCACGCCGATCATCGGCGCGATTCCAAAAATGTTGTTTCCCGTCATCGTCATTCTACCTGGCATGATCGCACTCGGCCTCGCTGCGAAGGCTGGATCCAATTACAGCATCCCGCACGGTGTTACGGGAGCGACCGACTACAATCTCGTGATTCCCTCGCTGATCGCGCACTATCTTCCTACCGGAATGTTGGGGCTCGCCCTCACAGCGCTGATGGCGTCGTTCATGTCCGGGATGGCTGGCAACGTCACTGCTTTCAACACGGTCTGGACCTACGATATCTATCAGTCATATATCGCCAAAGGCAAATCGGACGCCCATTACATGTGGATGGCCAAGTTCGCCACGGTGGCCGGGATCGTGATTTCAGTCGGCTTTGCCTATGTTGCGAAGAATGTGGATAACATCATGGATTTCCTGCAGTTGGTATTCGGCTTTGTCAATGCGCCCGTCTTCGCCACATTCCTGCTCGGGATGTTTTGGAAACGTGCGACTGGCCACGGCGCTTTTTATGGGCTCTTGGCGGGAACTGTTTGCGCCATGGTTTTCCATGGGATCAGCTCGCCGCAAATTCTCAACGTGGGTGAAACGATCCCTTGGGTCAAGGGGGGCTGGATCAGCCACCACTACCAGTTCACTTCCAGCATGGCGCAGAATTTCTGGCTCGCCATCGTCGCGTGGAGCTTTTGCTTCGTTATCACGATCGGCATTTCCCTTGCAACCAAGCGGACCAAGACGGATGGTGAACTTGTTGGCTTGGTTTATTCACTCACTGAAAAAATCAAGGAAGAGAACGAGCCGATGTGGAAGCGTCCCGCCGTCGTCGGCAGCGTGGTGCTGTTCGTGGCCGTAATCCTCAACATCATCTTCTGGTAATCCCTGAAACCCTATCAATCCTATGAACTTCGATCTCCGCCTGCCAATCGGCATTCTCTTTACCCTGTTTGGGCTGATCCTGACCGGTTTCGGTCTCGTCACCAACGGAAGTGAAATCTATACGAAATCCCTCGGTCATAACATCAACATCTCGTGGGGCATCGTCCAACTGGTGTTCGGTGGCATTATGCTGTTCCTTGCCATTCGTGGCAGAAAAGCCTGAGCTGCCACGGGTTTTGTGATTCAATTCAAAAGCGCCCCGTTCTCCTTGGACGGGGCGTTTTTGATTGAAAAATCCAGCCCTCTATCATCATGAAAATCACTACTTATACAGGCGGGTTCGTCCAGACGAATGGCTACCTGGTCGAAACTCCCGATGGAAACCTGCTCATTGATGCGCCCGAAGGGATGGCCGAATGGGTCGCCCAGCGCGGCGTCCGCGTCGATGATGTAATTCTCACGCACCAGCATTATGACCACGTGACCGATGCCGCCCTGCTTCGTGCCGCAGGTGCGCGCTTGCATGCGCTGGAGAACTATTCGAAAGATCTCACGCTGGAATCCGCCGCCCGCTCGTGGGGGCTGCCGATCTCAGTCGAGCCCTATCAAATCGATAGCCGGTTCGAAATCGAGAAGCCACTCAAGCTCGCTGGCCTACAAATCTCCCTCGCCCACATCCCCGGACATTCCCTCGATAGCGTGACATTCCATCTTGTCGGCCACGGTGTCGTTTTCTCGGGCGACACACTTTTTGCAGGCTCCATCGGAAGAACGGATCTTCCTGGCGGCAGCACCACCCAATTGCTGGATGGCATTGCCCGCCATCTGATGACGCTGCCTCCGGAAACCCAGATCCTGCCAGGCCACGGTCCGGGAACGACCATCGGCGAAGAAGCCGTGGGAAACCCTTATTTGGATTGAGTGCCCGTTTGGGCAACGTTCAGAAAAGAAAAGAGCGCGTTGGATATCCCCCCGGATCTCGCAACGCGCTCTTTTTTCTTGGCCACCGGCTTAGGCTTTGTTCGGTTGACTTCCCCCCGGAGGTCAATTCGAAGCAGTGGGCCCAGCATTTCAGTGGCTGAAGTTTTGAGGAGGCGGACCTCGCTCAGAACGACTTCAAATTACCTGAAGATCAGGAGATTGAAATCAATTTCAGGTCCCGATTCCGGCCAACTGGTCCCAAAATCGGCCATAAGGGCGGATTTCAGGGTTGGAAGTCAGGATTTCTGAAAAATCGGGCTTTGTAGATTTACCGCAAAGCCGCGAAGGTCGCAAAGGGGCGCAAAGGGGCGCAAAGTTGGATTGAAGTAGTTAAGATTTCTTTCACGGGTCCGTGACAAACTGGAATGGTGGCTACGGACCTTGTAACAATCCCCAATGGATTTCAGAAATAGCTAACAGAATACGGAGTAGGATGTCGAACCTTTTTGCGATGGTGAATTATGCCGGGTCTTCGAGAACGATCCTCGGGAAAACCGGGCTTGGCTTGTCGATCAAGTGTCCATCGGGGAGGAGGCCCCAGTGCAGGTCGGCGAGTTTGAAGTTCGTGAGTTCTGGTAGATTCAGTTGGGCGGCGAGTTTGGCGGTGACTCCTGGCAGAATCGGCGAGATTAAGACCGCGAGGTGGGCGACGCTTTCCGCGAAGTGATAGAGGATGGTGGCAACGCGGTCTTTTTTCTCGGGGTCTTTGTTCAGCTCCCAAGGTTTCATGCGCTCTGCATAACCATTGCAGAAGGAAACGTGGCGGTTGAGGGCCTCGAGACCTTTGGAAATATCGTAGTCGTCCATCGCTGTCTGATAGGCGGCAGTGGCTTCGGTGAGTGAATTTTGCACGGCGATGTCTTCCTCGTGCAGGGTGCCGCTGTTACTCAGGATGCCGGCGGTGAAGCGTTGACTCATATTGAGCGCGCGGTTGCAGAGGTTACCGAATTCGTTGGCGAGCTCGGTGTTGAAGAGCATCACAAGGCGATCCATGTCGAAATCCGAATCCTTGCCGGTGACGATGTCGCGGACGAGATAGTAGCGTACGGCCTCGACTCCGAACTTATCGGCGAGTTCGTTAGGATCGACAATGTTGCCGGTGGACTTGGACATTTTATCCCCACCGCGGCTGTTCCAGAAGCCATGGACGAGAAGTTGTGGCATCTGCGGATCACCAAAGCCCATGGCGTGAAGCATGCAGAGCCAGTAAATGCCGTGGGCGGGGATCAGGATGTCCTTGCCGATGATGTGGACCGGGCGGCCGGACCAGATTTTTTCAAAGTCCGGCAGCCCGGAATCAGGTGCGGCGTGGTAGCCGGCGAAGGAGATGTAGTTGATGAGCGCATCGAACCAAACATAGGTGACGTAGTTTTCATCAAAGGGGAATTCGATCCCCCAGCGCAGACGCTCTTTCGGTCGGGAAATACAGAGGTCGGTACCGGTGTTTTTTTCCAACGCGTTCAACAACTCGGATTTACGGAAGGCGGGGATGATGACATCTGCCGTGCCCTCGAGGTAGCCTTTGAGCCAATCCGTGTGAACGCTGAGTTTGAAATACCAGTTCTCTTCCTCGATCTCGATGACCTCGCCCCACTCGGGGCCGAAATTGCCGGATTCATCGCGGTCGCGGTCGCCGAGGAATTGTTCTTGGCGCACCGAGTAGTGGCCGTTGTGGGTTTTTTTGTAAAGCTGGCCTTGGTCCTTGAGCGTGCTAAGGATCGCTCTAACACAAGCCTTGTGTCGCTCGTCGATCGTTTCGGCCCATCCGTCGTATTTGACATCGAGTTTTTCCCAAAGGCTGGAAAATTTCAATGTGGTGCGTTTGACGAACTCCTCAGGAGAAATCCCCTCCTTCTCTGCAGTCTGTTGGACTTTCTGGCCGTGCTGATCCACGCCGGTCAGGAAAAACGCCTCCTCGCCACGCAGGCGGCGGTAGCGGGTGATCACATCGGCGAGGACTTTTTCATATGCGTGCCCGATGTGAGGCGAGCCGTTGGTGTAATCGATGGCGGTGGTGAGGAAGAACATAGCGGAGATTCGGAGGTCGGAAATCAGGGGTCGGCGGGCGAGGGAATCACAGAGTGACCCACTCGTGCAAGAACCGGAAGCCAAAGGAC
>JBDTNJ010000388.1:0-6462 GCA_039933825.1 Luteolibacter sp. | reverse complement strand
TATTAAAATGATGAAAATCAATCCGCATTTTCGACTTTTATCGAGGGGTATCATGTCATTTCCGGCCATTTTCGAGGTCGATTCCCCGTAGGTATCTTCATTTGATCTAACTCACTTCCGAAAAGATACGTTTTCCTAACATCTCATTTTTGGTATCGCTCTTGCCAATGGCACTTCGAGCACTCTCTAGCAAAAAATTCGCGAGGATTTCACTCTTTTTCTTCCCATCAAAAACGTGCAAAATTCCTGCTTTTCCATTAGCAGCGGTAAGGAAATGCGTATCATCGGCGGTCGCCGGGTTTTTAATGGCATCTTCCGGCCCGCTTCTGGCCCTTTCGATTCCTTGGACTTTCGCACCGCCGGGAATGGGGAAGGCACTGTATTCAGGCGGATGGAAGCTGGAATACCCGCTGGGTGAGGTGAATATCTCGCCCGGATTCCAGTTTCCCTTGCAGTTGGTCTATCTCAGCACCCGGAAGCAGGAAGGCTTGTTTGGCAGCCAGTGGTTTTGCCCTCAGTTGGAATCGTCCATCCTGCCGATTGGCAAAGGCTACCTGCTATGGACCCTACCGTCTGGCGGGCAAATGGCTTTGCAGCAGGATGAGGCCCATGTGAGCGAGTATGTGTGCGCTGACAAGGCCTGGCGGGCGAAGGTCACGCCTAGCAAACAAGTCCTCAAAGATGCCGAGGGCTGGGAATACGAATATGCCAAGGGTAGGCTGGTCTCGGTGCTCTCGCCCGGCAGGCGGGTTTTAGAATTCGAGTGGCAGAGCAACCAGTTGTTGGGCATCCAGATCCGGGATCTGGTATCAAGCACGCGGCAAATCGTGTTCGTGGCGCTTTACGGGGAAAACAAGCGTCTCGCCAGTTTCAAGCTCACCGGCCAGCTCCATCGTTTCGCCTACGTGAAGGATGGGACCATGGAACGCCTGTCGGCATGGAGTCCCCCGCTCGGCGAAACTGCGAAATTTATCTACCAGCCTGATGGAGGCCCCTTGTCCAAGGTAGGCATTGGCAACACCGAAAATCCGGCACGCGTGGAGGAGTTTAAAACGGTGTTCGTAAATCCGAATCCGAAAGGAACCCTAGCCAACGAATACACCGCGAGGAAACAAGCTGCCAACCTTTGGCTGGTGAAGGATGCCACCGGAACCTATTCCTATGGTCTCAAAGGAACCGACAAGAAACAATGGGAGCCTACTGCGGTAACACTCACCGCGCTTTCCGGCCTAGTCCAGAATTCCAACTACGCCGAAAACCGCGGCATCGTCACGAACAAACAAGGCGGAACGGAGCGGAAAAACTACTATTTCCGTTCTCCTGGCCAGAAATATGACGGCAAGCTCCGCCGCATCGAGGAAAACGGTGCCGTTGTCCAAGAATACCGCTACGACCGCAAAAGCGGGCTGCTCACCGAAACCGTCGATGCCAAGGGAAAGAGCACCTTCTACGATTACGATCCCGGTTTCCACCCATCCAGGCGCACCGAGTGGGAGCCTAAGCCCATCCGCATCCGCAGCGGCACCCGCTTGAAATCCGAGATCGTCGCTGAATACGCCTACGGTGATAACGGGAAGCTAAGCGCCGCGAAGGACGGCCAGGGAAATCTTACCCGCTATACCTACACCCCGCGAGGCGAGTTGGCATCCGTCACCAATCCTGCTGGGGACACGGTTTCCTACACCTACGACAATTTCGGCAGGTGCGCTTCCGTGAGTCGTGCAGGTCACAAGGAATCTCTGGAATACGATGAAAGCGGGCGCGTCAGGATGCAGATCGCTGCGGATGGGACCAAGACCGAGATCGTTTATGACCCGGACGGCCAAACCCAAAAAATCGTGCGCAATGGGAAAACCATCAAGGAGCTCGTGCGAGATGAGTTCAAGCGCGTGATCGGGGAAAAGGATGCCCTCAAGCGCCTTTCTCGCATCGAGCACGACCTGCGGGGAAATCTGTTAGCCCAATATGCCCCGAACGGCTCCGTCACCCGCTACGAATACGATTCCCTAGGCCATCGCACCGCTCAGATCGATGGCAATGGCCATAAAATTATCTTCGTTTACGATCCCGCCGGCCACCTGATCAAACAGACCAATGCCCTCGGCAACTCCCAAACATGGACCTACGACCCGAAAACCGCCAAGCTCACCGAGCGCACGAATGGCGAGCAGGTCATCCGCCAGACGTATAACAAAGACGGCCAGCTTGTCTCCATGGATTACGGAAAGCGCGAGAAACTCGATATCACCTATGACGATCGAGGTCGCCCCGTCTCCGTCACAGGACCGGACACCAGCGTCACCATGACCTACGATGCCCAGGGCCGCCCCGATGCCACCCAGCTCTCATCCAAGGAAAGGACGAGCAGCTCCTCAGCTACCGCTACAATACCCGTGGCCAGCGCACCGGCCTGATGATTTCCAAAATGGTCGCCGCCATCCCCTTCACCGGGAATACGGACAGCGGCCCCGCCCATTACAAGGTGATCCAACAGACCGAGCAGATTTACGATCCCGCCGGGAACCTCTCCGCCATCTTCACCGATGGCGCACCAGCGATCAGTTACCGCTATGACGGCAGCGGGCGTCCCATCCAGAAAACTTACGGCACCGCGAAAAATGGAAAACCCGCACTCACGGCGGACATCGCCTATGATCCCATGGGCCGCCTCGGCAGCACCACTTTTCGGGGCGGCGCACTCAGCTCCCCGCTCGTCCTCACCTACGAGTGGGACGATGCCGACCAACTCACCCGCCGCACTTGGAACGGCCGCACCCTCCGCTACGAATACGATCCCAGCGGCCAGCTCCTGAAAGTCATCGATGCCGGAGACCAGTCCATCTTGGAAGCCTACACCTACGATCCCGCCGGGAACATGCTTTCCAAGCTCCTCCACGGCCAGACCACCACCATGACCTACAATGCCGGAAACCAGCTCGCCACCAGCCGTGACAGCAGCGGCACCCTCGCCTACACCTACGACAAAGCTGGCAGAATGTTAGGCACCTCCACCCAGCCCCAAAACACCTACGGCTGGCTCGACAAGGTCACCCAAGCCACCCAGCCCGGCGGCGGCACCACCACCCACACCTACTGGCCAGACGGCCAGCTCGCCTCCATCTCTTCCTCTAAATCTTCATCTCTTCAATCCCCGATCCCCAATCTCCAATCCTCTTCAGAAACCTTCCTCTGGGACGGCCTCGCCCTCATCCAGCGGAACGATACGATCTACATCATCGAGCCCCACCCCAGCGGCGGCATCCCCATCGCCTCACACCCCGTCGGCAAGCCCAAGGAAATCACCTATCACCTCAACGACATGCTAGGCACCACCCTCGCCACCGCCGGTCCGGAGGGAGTCCACTTCTCCAGCCTCACCTCCTTCGGCCAGCCCCTGAAATCCGCTAGCAGCAGTGCCTCCCTAGAAACCATCGCTCCCACCGCCCCCGTGAACCCCGCCCCCCAATCTAACCACCTCCCTCCCACGAAACGATGATCTCAATCAAGACTAACCGCAAAGTCTCACAACTGGAGCGCGGAATTCATTCCGCCCGAATCTCTCCAACAAGAAAGCAAAACACACCAATTATTCTTACTCCGCGTCCCTTTGCGACCTCCGCGCTTTTGCGGTTTATCCACCTCTCCCTCTGATCACTGATCACTCGGCACTTCTTCCCACCCCTGTCCCTGTGAGAAACCAAAACGAAATAGAAAACTGAAAAATGAAACGACAACTCAACACACTCGCCCTCATGGCGCTCATCACCAGCACGGCCTTCGCCGGCTTCAACGCTCCCTTACCGGAGTTCAAAACCCCAGAACAACTCGCCGTATGGCGGGCAGAAATGGCGGCGAAGTCTGCAGCCAGCACTAAAGCCACCACCCAGGACACCGCCTTCTACACCGGCAAGCCCTACGTGGAATCCACCGGAAGCTATGCATTCAAATATCGTAATTACAATCCGGTAATGGCTAGTTGGACTTCGGAAGATCCGAGTGGGTTTCCAGATGGGGCCAATAATCTTTCCTACGCGCCCATACCCACAATTAGCATAGATGCAACAGGATTGAGTCAACGGATCGTTTACCAAGATTATCTTTTGCAAATAACAAATGAATATACATTCTACATGCTGTTCATGGAAACAATTGAAAAGCCATGGCTCATTCCTTTTGCAAGAGATAATGCATTTACCGCATTTAAGAACTCTGTGAACTCATCATATCAGGTTGGAAATGAAGTGTCGCCAGGTCACGTTATCCATTCTGATTATCAAGATTTGCCGGATCAATTTAAATTAATAGGCACAACCTCACAAATTGTGTCGATTCAATTTGAACTTTCAGCACAATTGAATCAATCATATTACTTTACTGCAAAAATCCTGAGCTGGAAAGATTGGAAGTATGAATAAAATTGTAATATTTGTTATCGTGACCCTATTACAAACTGGTTGCAAACCAAGTAAATACAATAAACTGTATTCGAATACGAACCATAATTACATTAGTGATGATGCGGCATTCGGTGAAAATTTGGAGAAAAAAAATGAAAAGTTATTCAAAGCGATTCATCGATTTCAAATTGCGATCAATACACGTGATATCGATTCAGTATACATAGTAAGAACTGACTTATATAAGTCAGTCGTCTCACTTGATATATTTAAAAATAAAATAATCGAAGGTTCTGATTTCCCAAATAAAGCGTACTTTGCCGACTCGGGATCCCAAATTAACGAAAAGGAAGCCATGATAAAATCTTATTATATAGTAAAAAAATCATCTTTAGAATATTGTATTGAGTCAATGGATCATTGGATACTGGCAGATGATGAAATTTGGAGATTTGTGGGTAATAATCTTGCATGGGGAACCCCAATGGATGCTCCGGGACCTAAATAGGGTCATGCTCCGCGCTCCGGGATCACTCCCAAATAACTGTAATTCGGAATATACTAGACTCGTCTAAATCATAATTCCATCAAACTAACTTGATGATCACATCAAACGCCCGCCTGCTCAATCAACTCTGCTGCGTCCGATCCGCAGCAGACGAGCAGCGGGCTCCGTGAACGTCGAACATCGAACTCCCAACATTGAACATCGGAGTGGAAGAGTGAGAGAGCCTGCTCTCTTGCTCTCTCCACCCGGTGTTCAATGCCACTTTCAAAGCACTAAATCTTAAGCATGAAATTATAAAGAATAGCCAACCGCGAATGGACGCGAATGTACACGAATGAAGAGTCAAACATTAGAGGATTCATGCATGCACGGCAGAATGCCCAGCATCCAGCCCTCCAAAAATTCGTGTCCATTCGCGTCCATTCGTGGTTCAAATTCTTATCTTCTCTCCGTTCAGTATTTCAGTGCCCTCAGTGGTTAAAATCACTCCACCTCTTCCTTTTCAAATGAATACTAACCGCAGAGCCGCGAAGGTCGCAAAGGAACGCAAAGCACCACAACTGGACCGCGAAATTCATCCCGCCCGAAATTCCCCAACAAGAAAGCAAACGAAACCAACAATTCTTCCTCCGCGTCCCTTTGCGGCCTTTGCGCCTTTGCGGTTCATCCACCTCTTCTTCTAATTACCACCATGAGCACCTCCCCTCCATCCTCTCCCTTCCACGCGCCTGAGGTTTCCCACCTCGCCACCTTGTTTCCCGGTTTTGAGATCGAATCCCTCATCGCCATTGGCGGCATGGGTGCCGTCTATTGCGCCACTCAGCGCTCGCTGGATCGCACCGTAGCGATCAAGATCCTGCCGCCGGAACTCAGTGCGGATGCCGCTTTCCGCGCCGGTTTCGAAGCGGAGGCCAAGGCCATGGCCCGCCTCAATCATGTCAATCTCATCGGCGTGTATGACTTTGGCGAGGTAGGCGGGATGCTCTACATCATCATGGAGTTCGTGCCGGGCCAGTCGATCCATCACTCCGCCCACGGCATCGCCATCGACCCCATGGAAACTGTGCGCCTGGTTTCTAGCATCTGTCACGGACTGGCCCACGCCCACGAAAACGGAATCATCCACCGCGACATCAAACCGGCGAACATCCTGCTCGATCTCAACGCCCAGCCGAAGATCGGTGACTTCGGACTCGCCCGTCCCCACGACAAGCAGGTAAGGGAAAGCGATGAGATTTTCGGCACCCCGCACTACACCGCTCCAGAAGTCACCACTCCTCCCTTCACCGTCTGCCACCGCGCGGACATCTTTTCTGTAGGAGTCATGCTCCATGAGCTGCTCACGGGCCGCCTGCCTGCCGAGGATCCCCGTCCCGCATCCGCCATCGTCCGCTGTGATCCGCGCTTCGATGCCATCATCCACCGCGCCACCCGCATTCTGCCGCAACAGCGCTACTCCAGCGCCGCCGATATAGGCAAGGATCTGGAAGCGATAGCAAGCACCCACCTACCGAAAACCGGCCCTGCCTCCGCACGGATGGCCCCTCCCGCCGCCCT
>JBDTNJ010000387.1:0-6490 GCA_039933825.1 Luteolibacter sp. | reverse complement strand
TGCGGAAAACTGGCTGAACGCCGTGACCCGCCGCCCCGGTCAATCTTTCGGAGGCTATGCATTTATGTGGAGTTGGAAACAAGAGCACACCCACACTTGGTATAGTATGTTCATGCCCACTGGAGAGCGCACCGAGCTAGTGGATGCCATGCGCCTGGCCTGGACTGGCCAGCCCCACCCGCATCCCGCTCCACGCATCACCCGTTTCGCGACCGAGCAACCACTTGATGCTCTCACTCCCGGACAATCCATCAACGTGCATCTAGACTGGACTTGCGATCGCCCTGTACGGCTCCACGTTGAAGCCCGGCATGTCCCTCCCGTCTTCTCCGTGGGTGGCGATTTCGAGGAGCTTCCCGATATTCTGCCCGACACCTCTTGGCAAACCACCGCTACCGGAGTGTCCATTACCGCCCCATCCACGCCGGGCGAATACAGGATCTTTTTATATATTAAAACAGACGATTCCACTGTTGCCACTGCAAATCTCCCGATCTTAGTCAAATCCCTTTAAATACCATCTAACATGAATCAGGCTTCTCCACTCTTCCGCCCCGCTGCCCTGATTCACGGGGCGGATTACAACCCTGAACAATGGTGCCATGTGCCAGGAATTTGGGATGCCGATATGCGATTGCTCAATGGCGCAAACCTCAATGGCGTCACGCTTGGGATCTTTGCTTGGGCCGAACTCGAACCCGCCGAAGGTGTTTATCAATTCGAGTGGATGGATGAAATGATAGATCGCCTCCACGCCAACGGCCAGCGGGTGATTCTCGCCACCCCGAGCGGGGCGAAACCGAACTGGATTGCCGAGCAATACCCGGAAATCCGCAGGGTGGGGGAGGATGGCCGCCGCCGCCTCCAAGGGCTGCGCCACAACCATTGCCTCACGTCGCCCGTCTATCGGGCGAAAGTCCTCGAACTCAACACCCTCCTCGCGCAACGCTATGGTCAACACCCTGCACTGCTCGCTTGGCATGTATCTAACGAATACGGTGGCTACTGCTACTGCGAACTTTGCAAAGCCGCTTTCCGGGAATGGCTCAAGGAAAAATACCTAACGCTCGACGCCCTCAACGACGCGTGGTGGTCGCGGTTCTGGAGCCACGCCTACACCGATTGGAATCAGATTGATCGCCTTGATGGCATCCACTGTGCACGTCTCGATTGGAAACGTTTCATGACTCACCAGGTGGCCACTTTCATCCAGAATGAAGCAGCTCCATTGCGGGAATATTCGCCGTCTATTCCAGTAACTACCAATTTCATGGGCGCCATCGCTCAATACGACTACAACGCGCTTGCTAAGGAAATCGACTTCATTTCATGGGACAGCTACCCAGTCTGGCACGGCCAAGGCAGTGCGCAATGCCCCCATTGGCACACCGGACTCTGGACGACATTTTATCATGATCAATTCCGCTCGATGAAGCGAGATGAGCCGATGCTGCTCATCGAGACCACACCCAGCCAAGTGAACTGGGCGGACGTCTCTCCGCTTAAACGCCCCGGCATGCACCGCGCCGCCTGCCTCCTTGCTGTGTCGCGCGGCTCGCAGGGCGTGTGCTATTTCCAATTCCGCTCCAGTCGCGGCAGCAGCGAAAAATACCATGGCACGGTCGTCTCGCACGATGGTCGTGACGACACTCGCGTCTTCCGGGAAGTGGGTGAACTTGGATCGCTTTTTGAAAAACTTGGCCCTGTTCTTGGCAGTCTGCCGCGTCCAGAAGTAGCCTTGATATGCGATCACCAGAATCGCTGGGACCTTGAGGAAATGCAGTCACCGGTGCAGGGAGCCGTGAACTACATCGGGACCTGCGTGGACCATTATACGCCGTTCTGGCAGCGGGGCATCGGTGTGGACGTGCCCGACCAGACGGCAGACTTCTCCCGTTACAAGATCGTTATCGCCCCCGAGCTTCACTTACTCCTGCCGGGAACCGCCGAGCGGCTCACCTCATTCGTCGAAAATGGCGGTATCCTCGTCACCACCTACCTCACCGGCTACGTCAATGAGACGGATCTTTGTTTCCTTGGCGGCTTCCCCGGTCCGCTGCGCGAACTCCTTGGCATCCGCATCGAAGAAATGGATGCTCTTCCCGGCTTCCGCACCGTGCCGGTCCGGGCCTCTGCCGGTAATCCTCTCAACCTCACCGGCTCGTGGCCTGCACGCGACATCTGTGAATTGATACACGCAGAATCCGCTGAAGTCCTCGCCACTTATGACGGCGAGTTCTACGCCGGCCGACCCGCCGTCACGCGCAAGAAGACCGGGCTTGGCACAGCCTATCACCTCTGCGCGCGCCTCGGTGGTGACTTCCTCGAAACCTTCACCGACGCCATCCTGCGCGACGCCGGCATCCAGTTATTGTTAGGTGTCCTGCTGCCGGTGGGGGTCACTGCCCAGACACGCCTTTCGCCCGACGGCATGCGGTGGATGTTCCTGATGAACTTCAATGAAACACCCGCTGTCGTAGATCTCTGCGAGGGAGACTGGCAGAACTACGAATCACCGGGCGTAGCCGAAATCCGTGTCGAGCTGCCTCCATTCGGTTCGTTCATTTTCACCTCCCGTGCATCTGCCGATGGAGCCTGAGAGCCGTTGGTCGCCTGGGGCAGGGATGAAATGCGGTGTGCCTGCTGCCGACACGGATGCCTAGGAAGATTGGCATCTGAAGTTAATGGGTTGATTGGGTTTCCGTTGTGGAATACATTACGCATGCCCCCTTCTGGGTTACCAGCACCTGAGCCCGATCAATTTTCCACATTGTTTCATGGAGCAAATCACCATCCGTCAGATTTCCGCCGCTATGGGCTACAGCGCTGCCACGGTTTCGCTGGCCTTACGCGGCCATCCTCGGATTTCTAAGGCGACCCGCGATGCCATCCAGGCGAAAGCAGATGAAATGGGTTACCGTCCGAATCCAGTGATGGCTGCTCATTGGACGGCCGTGCGGATGCGGCAACCGTCGAAATTTCAATCGGTCATCGCGCTGCTCAACGACTGGGATAACCCTCAAAAATGGCGGACCTCGCTATATTTAAAACCCTTCACGGAAGCGTTCGAGCGGCGCGCTGAATCGCTGGGTTATCTCGTCGAGGAGTTCGCCTTGGTTGATAACAAGCCGCTGTCGCGCCGCGCCCTATCGGCTCGTTTGGAGAGTATTTCCAAAGTATTTCGGGCGCGTGGGATCGGCGCGTTTGCGGTCTTTTCAAGTTCGCATCCAGAACTGATCTGGCAGGCCGCTCCCCATTTTTCCTCCCAGACCTGCGTCTTCATCGGCAACGAGTATATCCATTGCGATCTATCGATCCCGGGGCTGCGGCACATTCCCTATCACCGGGTGAGCTCCGCTGGATATTCTAACATGATTCTCTTGCTCGATGAATTGCGGGCGTTGGGATACAAGCGGCCCGGCTATTGGCCGAACCGTTGGTCAGAACTGGGTGCTGGCGGAGAACCTGCGGCCGCCTTTAATTTCTATCTGCAAAGCCTGCCGGAGAAGGATCGCCTGCTGGTCCAGTGGCCGGATTGGAATGTGGCAGCGGAATTGTCCGAGCTTAAATTTCGCTTTTTGGAATGGCTCGAACAAGCACGTCCGGATGTGGTCATCTGTGGAAACTTGGAAGTCCACGCGTGGATTGAATCCACTGCTCGGAAAATCCCACGGGATATCGGACTCGCTCACATCGATCTGAGTGCGTACGAACAAGCTTGGTCAGGAATTTACCAACGTCACGACCGGCTTGCTGCGGCGGCGGTGGACCTCCTGACTTCCCAACTGAATCGCAATGAGCGCGGCGTGCCCGAGTTCACCAAAGAAATCCGCATCGAGGGAGAATGGGTGGCAGGCGGCACGACTCGACTACAGCAACAATAAGCTATCCGCTAGTCCGTAAAGCCCGATCCTTGAACGCAGTCGAAAATTCCCCAGAGGGCGACGCCTCGCGGGTAGTAGTGTAGGTGGTTACCACCGAAAGTCTCGTGAAAGAGGCCAGTTCCCTGGGTGTTCACGAGGATCTGCCAGTCCCAATAGCGTTGGGCAAGCGGACTGAGATCGATGCCACGGCGGAGGGCGGCGAGGTCGCGAAGCATGTTCATCGAGATCCACCCGGGGTCGCGGGCTGCGCCCCGGAGGCCAATTGCTGAGCTCTGGGTTGCTTGCCCAAGAGCTTTCGGTTGGAAATCCGTGTGTGCGCAACCGTAGGTCCGTAAACAACGGGCAGTAGCGGTCTTAAGATCAAGGAGGACTCGTTTGGAATCGAGCGGAATTTCGAGGCCGGCTAGGTCGAGGATTGGCAGAGTATTCGCCGTATAAATATGCGGAGCATTCCAACCAGGGATTTCATCAAAGTCGGCCATTTGACCGGTCCATGGGTCTTTGAGGCTACCCTTTTTCTCAAGGAGGACGGTAAAATGATCTCCAGCCCAGCCATTGGAGGAAAGCTTGCTGGCGATTTTTTTACATGCGGCACGAGCCCGCGCTGCGAGCTTGAGGTGGCCGTTCTGATCAAGCATCAAAGCCGCAGCAGTGAGCGCTCCTAGGGTCTTGACCGCGAGGTAGGTTTGCTGAGTGCCGTATTGGATAGCGGGGGACCCGTCGTCGATGGTATTGGCCACACCGCGATCGGGAATCCCATCGCCATCGGTATCAGCGGCAAGCAAAAAGCTGGTGAATTCAAGGAGAGTAGTAGTATGGCGTTGGACCAGCGACGTCTCCTCCGTGCGGACAGAGTGTGCATAGAGCAGAAGTAGCCAGTTCGCAGTTTCCTCAACTTCCATCTCGTGGGGATAGTATGGGAAACCGACGCTACAGCCCCAGCCAATGTCATGGGAAAGAAACGTTGAATCCTTTCCAGCAATTCCCAGTAGAGCCTCGCCAGACTTAGTGAAGGACGTCCATTGGTCGAGTTCGAAACCAAGAAGCTCCGGCCACCAGACAAGATAAAAAGGGGCTTGAGTGAATTCAACATCCACCGTCGAGTGAAAATAGCAATTGCCCTCCCAAACGCTAAACCAATCGTTCCCATCCGGCTGGAGCGCCCACCAGGTGTTAACTTGCCAGCTGTGCAGCGTGTGAGCGAGGAGATGATCCATCGCCGCGCCACCTACCGGAGCAACAGATTCTTGAGCAAAGGACTCAGCCTGGTCGAGAATTTCACCCGCATTGCGGCGAGCCCAGTTAGCAACGGCGGCGAGTGAGCTGAAATTTTTCGTATAGCGGAAAGGCAACGGAGTATCGCCTAACACTAATGCTGGCTTGCTCCAAGTGGACCATGAAACACGTAAGCTATCGCTCTCGGCTTGTGCCATACGAATCATCCGGGAAAAACGGTTGCCGGTGAGTTTCCCTCGCACAGCAGTAAGGCGATCACGTTGGGGGAGTGGTTCATTGCGCCCGTCCCAAAAACTCGCAGCGGCTGGGTCTGGCATGCAGCGGTCTGCCTCAAACAGAAGATCTAGCTGGCCCGCGCGTGGTTGTTGTGTGAACGGGCCACCCGTAATTTCAAGAAAAAGCTCCACTCTAGGCGGCGGTGTCACGGCACCGTCCCAACGAAACTGCCCTCCAATCGCACGCACGGTGAGATCGAACACGAGCACTGGAGCCGTTGAGAAATCCGCATCGCGGGGCCGGAATGGGCAGGCGATGAGCAAGTTCACAATCAAGCCTGAGACGGAATCCACTCCCTTGAGGCTCCACGTTGCCGGGCCAGCGCGCTGATCAAGAAACGTAAATGAGCTGGCCGTCTCTAGCGAAGAAAGCGGGAAAATCACTTCTCGCTCACCCACTCGCACGCCAGCTCGCAGGCCAAACGTCGGAGCGATATCGAAGGCCGAAAAACGCAGAAGTCGGCAACGCTGCTGAATGGGTTCAAAAATAAGACCGTGGCGGGAACCCGTCACCGCAAGAGCATCAGACATTAGTTGCATAAACGTAATTAATAAATTTTTCGAATATAACCTCGGCGGATTTTTTCTCCTAAGGAATATGTTTGGGGCGGAGGGGCGGACATCGTTAAGGTTGCATCGACAAAAACAAACAATGCCCGAAGACATCCGCCACCTACGCACCGAGGACCGTAAGATCATCTGCCGAATGTAGAAAGACAATAAGTCGTAGGCCGAGATCGCAAGGGCGATCGGCTTCAGGTAGGGAACCACCAGCAATGAGCTCGAAAGAAACTCCGGGCAGAGGCTACCGGCCCAAGCAGGCTCAGGCCAAGACGCATGAGCGCAAGATCACCATGCGGATCTGATCGAAGGGGCCCGCGGCACTGGCTACATCCTGAGCCTATCTGAACGGAAACCCCAATATGGAAAGCTCATCAAGCTTCAGGGGAAAACCAGTGCCGAGACCAGCCGTGGCATCATCAAGGCACTCGGCAACTAAAGGGTGAAAACAATCACTTATGACAATGGCCTGAAGTTCGGGAGTCATGCGGAGGTGAGTGCGCGCTCGGGTCGGAGGGATTCTTTTGCAAGCCC
>JBDTNJ010000386.1:0-4133 GCA_039933825.1 Luteolibacter sp. | reverse complement strand
GGCGCTCAGGCTGGCCCTGTGGCAAGTGCCCTAGGTGGGACACTTTTGCGGAAACGAACAACATGGCCGATGAATTTTTGCAGGCTGCCACGCAGGCACCGCAGCCAATGCATGCAGCAGCGTCGAAGGCGGAATCAGCATTTTCTTTGGAAATCGGAATCGAATTCGCATCCACGCTGGAGCCCGTCCGAACATCGACGTAACCGCCGGCAGCGACGATCCGGTCGAAAGCCTCGCGATCCACAATCAAGTCGTTGATCACCGGAAATGAATTCGCGCGGAACGGCTCAATCCAGATTGTATCGCCGTCTTTGAATTTCCGCATATGAACTTGGCAGGTCGTAATACCCCGCTCCTTGCTATGCGGCACGCCGTTGATCGTCAGCGAGCAAGCTCCACAAATCCCTTCCCGGCAATCGTGGTCGAATTGGATCGGTGCCTGCCCTTTTTCGATCATTCCTTCATTAACGATGTCGAGCATTTCAAGGAACGACGCCTCGGCGGGGATGTTTTTTGCATCGTAGGTTTCGATTTTACCTTGGGCTTTCGGCCCGGATTGCCGCCAAACTTTGAGTGTCAGGTTCATGAGAAATGCGATGCTTGTTTGAAAATCCCCATGGCCTTCAATGCCGCTCTGGGTGACGTGGCCAGAGTAGTTCTGTTTGCCGCAGGGGCTAGAAGAAAAATTGGGATTTGTGAACGATTTCTCTGATTTTCAGCGCACGAATTGAGGCCTCCATCACTCGCCTAGAAAATTTGGAGAAAATTCAAAAATCGGTTGACCCTCCGCTCGCTGCGTGCTTCTTTTCCGGCGTCGCGACATAATAGGCGGCCCGATTGAGTTTCCCTTTGGGTTTTGGGTTTTTCCCCGGGGACTATCGATCGGGCCGCTTCTGTTTTCAGAGCGATGTGCTAGATCCAATGTTTCCGGATCGGCGCAGGGCGTAATTTCTGAAAGGTGACGAAACCCAAGTCACACCTTGGCCTCTGCCGCGAGTTTCGGGTCCTTGTAAGTGGACTGGACGTAAACCTCCCGCAGAAGCTTATGCTCGATCTGGCACGGGCTTTGAGCCATGAGATCAGCTCCTTTGTTGTTCTTCGGGAAGGCGATCACCTCGCGAATGCTGTCTTCTCCCGCCACCAGCATCGCAATGCGGTCGAGACCGAGGGCGAGTCCACCGTGCGGCGGCGCGCCGAAGCGGAAGGCATCGAGAAGATGGCCGAACTTGATCTGCTGTTCTTCAGGGCCGACGCCTAACACACTGAACATCTTCGATTGGAGATCCTTTTCATGAATCCGGATGGAGCCACCACCGAGTTCGTAGCCATTGAGAACAACGTCGTAGGCAACCGCCCTAACATTGCCGTAATCGCCTGCATCCAGCTTTGCGATGTCCTCGGGGTGAGGGCGGGTGAATGGATGGTGGACGGCCGCCCAGTGACCGGTTTCCTCGTCGTGGGCGAGCAGTGGAAAATCCACCACCCAGAGGAAGTTGAATTTCGTGGAATCCTTGTTGAGTTCCATCATCACCGCGCATTCCGAGCGGACGCGGCCGAGGATGGTGCTGACGCTGTCACGCGAACCGGCGGCGAAGAAGACGATGTCGCCTTCTGCGAGATCGAGTGTGGAAGCGACGTTTTCCTTTTCGGCATCGGTGAAGATTTTCCAAAGCGGGCTCTTGTATTCCCCGTTTTCAAGTTTGATGAACGCCAGGTTTTTCACCGGGAGCCCGGCCTGCACCGCGATCTCGTTCAGACGGTTCATCTGGCCGGTGGTGATACCTGCGAACCCTTTCGCATTGATCGCTCTAACTACTCCGCCACCATCGAGAATGCTCCGGAAGATCTTGAATTCAGTGGCCGCGAAGACGCCTCCGAGGTCAGTGATTTTCATATCGAAGCGGGTGTCCGGCTTGTCGGAGCCGTAGATGTCCATCGCGTCCGCATATGTCATCCGAGGGAAGGCTTCCGGGACATTGATTCCCAGACCCGCCTTAAACATGCTAGCTAACAAACCCTCGACGAGTTTGATGATATCGTCCTGATCGACAAAGCTGGCTTCGATGTCGATTTGGGTGAATTCCGGCTGGCGGTCGGCGCGAAGGTCCTCGTCACGGAAGCAGCGGGCAATCTGGAAATATTTTTCCATCCCGGCCACCATCAACAGCTGCTTGTACTGCTGCGGAGCTTGCGGCAGCGCGTAGAACCGGCCGGGGTTGAGGCGCGAAGGAACCAGGAAATCGCGAGCGCCTTCCGGTGTCGGATTGGATAGAATCGGCGTTTCAATTTCAAAAAATCCGGAGTCATCCAGGTAGCGGCGGGCGGCGGAGGTGATCACGCTGCGTTGCCGGATGTTCTTGCTCATGCGTGCGCGGCGCAGATCGAGGTAGCGGTATTTCATCCGCATATCTTCGTTGGAAAGTTCCTTATCGAGTTGGAATGGGAGCACGTCCGCCTTGTTGACGATCGTCAGTTTGGTGGCAACGATTTCGATCGCCCCGGTGTCGATCCGGGCGTTTTCCGATCCTTCTAGACGCTTGGAAACGCGGCCGACGACTTGAACGACATCCTCTTCGCGCAACGTGTGTGACAAAGCGGAAACCTCCGGGTTTTCCTCCGGATGGAATACGCACTGGGTCAGGCCCTCGCGGTCGCGGAGGTCGATGAAAATGACGCCGCCGTGGTCACGGGCGGAATTGACCCAGCCGATGAGTGTGACGATTTGGCCGATGTGTGACTCGCGGAGTTCGTTGCAATGATGAGTGCGCATGGAAAAAATTCTAACTCTTAAATTCTAAATTCTAAACGAAGGGTTCAGGCCAGAAGTGGCCCGTCAGGTTGGAGGAGGCGGTCGGTGAGCCAGTCGATAGCGGTGGCGGCGTTGCCGGTTTCTTCCATGCGGCTGGCGAGGATCTTGAGCTTGAGTTCGGGATATTCGGCACCGACGACGAGGGCGAAGCGGGCACCCGATTTCTCGGCGCTTTGGAATTGCTTGCCCACTTTGGCGGAACCTAGCGGAAGGTCTGCGGAAATCCCCGCCCGGCGAAGATTGGTAACGAGACGGAGCGATTCAGGACGCTTCGTTTCATCGGCGACGACCACATAAATGTCGCAGGCCGCGGCGTTGCGCTGGAGCCAGACTTCCATCTGCATGGCGGTGTGGGTCGTTTCCTCGATGAGGTTGCGGATGACGTAATCGCCCATCGCGAATCCCGTGGCAGGCATGTCGGTCGCCCCGTCGGAAATGGTGGAAATGAGCGTGTCGTAACGACCACCACCAGCGACAGCGCGCATGGATTTCTTCGCATCAAACACTTCGAAAACCACGCCTGTGTAATACGCGAGGCCGCGGACGATCGAGAGATCCAGCTCGACGAATTCGGCGAAACCGCGCGCTGCCAGATCTTCGCGGATCGCGAGGTAGGCGGCGGAAGCGTTTGCGGGATCAGCGATGAAGGAGCGAACCCCTTCAGGAGTGAGCGAAAAAGCAGCGAGTTTTTGCTCCAGCACTTCTGGTTTTTCCCGCTCGATCTTATCGATGATGCCGAGGAAATCCGGGATGCGTTCTTCTGCGATGCCATTCGCTTCCGCGAAATCGATCCATGCCTTGCGATCGGAAACTCTTACGACGAAATCGCCTTCCAGAAAGCCGAATGCCAACATCGTCTCAATCGCCAATGCGATCAATTCCGCATCTGCCGCAGGCCCGCCTTCGCCGAGGATGTCCACGTTGAACTGGTGGAACTCGCGTCCCCTGCCCTTTTGGGGTTTTTCGTAGCGAAAACATTGGCCGATTTCAAACCACTTGAGCGGTTTCGGGAAATCCCGTTGATGTTGCGCCACGATCCGTGCGAGCGATGCGGTCACCTCGGGCCGCAGGGTCACATCGCGTCCACCTTGGTCCTCGAAGCGAAAAAGCTGCGCCGAAAGCTCGCCGCCTGACTTTTTCAAATAGAGCCCGGTGTCTTCAAGAATGGGCGTTTCGTATTCGACATAGCCGCAGCGGCGGGCGACGGAGCGCCATGTATCGAACAAATAATTGCGGACCGCGCATTCACGGGGAGTGAAATCGCGGAATCCTGGAAGTGCTTGGAAAGTAGGTCCTGCCATGGGCGGGCGGCGAGGATGCACGC
>JBDTNJ010000385.1:0-9696 GCA_039933825.1 Luteolibacter sp. | reverse complement strand
TTTTTCGAGCAGGCGCACATCAAGGACATCGCCGCGTTCATGCGCTTCGTGGTGAACCGCCGGGATGAGGTGAGTTTCCTGCGCATGGTGAACCTGCTCCCCGGCTGTGGCCCGATCGCCGCGCAGAAACTCTGGAACGAGTGGCTGAAAAGCGGCTGGTCCACCAAGGAGGAACTACCGCCGAAGTGGTCCGATCTATTCCTGAAATTCAAGGTGCCGAAAAAGGCGGCGAAGCACTGGGAGCAGCTCTGTTATATTCTCGACGAGCTCACGCCCGACGGCGAGTTCGCCCGACCGTCCGATATGATCTTCAGCATCCTCGAAGGCCTTTACGACGAATACCTGAAAGCGAGTTTCGAAAATTTCGAGAACCGCCGCAGCGACATCGAGCAACTCTCGCAGTATGGAGGAAACTTCGACGACATTCTCGAATTTCTCGCTCAGCTTTCACTCATGAGCTCCGTGGATGGTGAACCCACTGGCGACAAGAGCGAACCCGACGACGAAAAAGTCACACTCTCTTCCATCCATCAGGCGAAAGGCCTGGAATGGAAAGTCGTCTTCCTCATCTGGCTGGTGGACGGACAATTTCCTAACGGCCGCATCCTCGAAGCCGACGATCTGCCGATGCTGGAGGAGGAAAGGCGGCTCTTCTACGTCGCCATCACCCGCGCCAAGGACGACCTCTATTTGACTTATCCCATGATGAACCCGAAGTCGTACACTGGCGACATCATCTGCCGGCCATCACGTTTCCTGGAAGATTTTCCGGCGGAAATGGTGGAGGAATGGCAGGTGGGGAACTCCGATCCATGGAGCGAGGACGAGCCGTTTTGAGGTCCTATGCCAAAAGTCATTTCCGAAACGAAACGCGGAGTAGCTGAGGTCGCGGAGAGAATCGCGGAGACAAAAAACAAATGGTTCTCCAATCTCTGCGGCTCTCTCTCCTGCCTCTGCGTCTCCGCGTTTCGCTTTCTCCATGAATCGCTTCTCCGGCGACGCTGAACCTAGCAAATTACCGGGACAAACTTTTGGATTAGGGACTTTAGCCCGCATCCGCATCCAAATCACCCGAGCAGATCCTGTAGCCTGAGACGCGCGATTTCGTGGATTTGCAAAAGGGCCTCCGAAATTTCCGCTTCCTTAGAATTCATCAAGCGCGCTTCGAAAGCATCGAGCACTCCTTGTTTGGTGGTTCGCCGTGCGCAGATGATGAAGGGGAAACCAAAGCGCTCGCGGTAGTGCGCATTCCGGTCTGAAAAACGCTCGTATTCCTCGTCACTCAGCCGATCCAAGCCCAGTCCAGCCTGCTCGCGGGTGGATTCCTGCGTCAACACTCCCGCCCGTGCCAGCTTGCCCGCCAGATCCGGGTGGGCGCGGATGAGCGCTAGTTTTTCGTCCTCGGTCGCTTCATCGACCGCCCGGCGCATCCCCAATCGAAGGCATTCCTGATCCGGGAACGGGCGCTGTTCCTGCACTCGTGCCGCCACCCACGGGGAATGCTCGTAAATCCCGGCGAGAATCGTCACAAATTCCTCTTCGGACGCGGCATTGAGGTTGGCAAGGGCGATCATCTCGGCCAAGTAAGAGCTGTGCTTGAGGGGAATTCAACACCGATGGACATCTGGGAAAAAATCGCTGCCCTGCGGCGTGAAGGAGTGGACGCGGTAGTGGTCACGATCACCGCTGTGCGTGGCAGTGTGCCGGGCTTGTTCGGGGGGAAAGCCTTGGTCACCGCCAGTGGCTTAATCGCAGGAAATCTCGGTGGCGGGAAAGTTGAGGCAAAGGCGATCGTCCACGCAATGGAGATTTTATACGGTGAGGAACCCTGCAATACCTGTACATGGAACCTCCAGCGGGACGTGGGTATGACCTGTGGCGGTGAAATGGCGTTTTTGTTTGAAAAAATCACCGCCACATCCCCATGGGACATCGCGGTTTTTGGTGCCGGCCATGTTTCACAAGCCCTCGTGCCGGTACTCGCGACCATGGCCTGCCGCATTGATGTTTTCGATACTCGCGCCGATTGGCTGGCTCGGTTTTCACCCATGGAAAACGTCACGCTGCATCAAGTTACCCGATTCGAGGACGGAGTGAATCATCTTCAACCGCGGTCCTTCGTTCTCTCGATTACGCAAGGGCATTCCAGCGATCGCCCGGTCTTGCGTGAAGTGTTGAGACGCTTTCCTGGCCTTCCGTTTCTCGGTGCCATTGGCAGCGCCTCGAAACGTGCGGTGCTCCTGCGGGAACTGAAGGAAGACGGATTCCCTGAAGATCTCTTGGGAAATATCGTCTGTCCCCTCGGCCTGCCGGTCGGAGGAAACGACCCGGCGGAGATCGCCATCAGCATCGCTGCCCAGCTGCTGGAGGCGAGGGATCATGAAGTTCCCAAGCAATAATCGCTAAAACTAACGGAGCTTGCCGATTGACAAGTCGTAGGTTTTGCGCGTGCATCACCTTTGATGAACCACAAATCCACCCTAGGCGGGGATGCCTGCAGTCGGCGGGCTTCCGTAGTTTTCGGTGGCTTCTGGTTTTTGATGTTCATCGCGACGTTTTTCGTGGCCGGACCGTGGGCGGGGTTTCACGGCTGCCTGTTTCTAGCGGTGGGTCTGTTGATGGGTTTGTGTCCGCCGGAGGTGGCGCTGCCGCGGGTTTGGAAAGTTTTCGCGATCCTCTTTATGGTTGCCGGATTGGCGGAGTTTTTGCCTGCCGCTTGGTTCGGCGTGCCGGAATGGCGGCGGCACCTCGAAGCGCTTGGAGTTCCCACTGGGTCGATGGTGGTCATCCAGGCCCGCCAGGCGGCGGAGACATGGGTGATATTTGGCATCACTCTGTATGTGGGGCTTTGGCTGGCTGGGCATCGTGCCTCCTCGGCGCAGTTGCGAATCTGGGCGCTGGCATTCACGATTGGGGTTGCCATTTATGCAGTCATCTCCCGAGTGCTTCAGGACGCTCATTGGAGCCCATCGTCAGTTGAGGACGGTGTTTTTGGTTTTTTCCCAAACCGGAATCATACCGGCACCTACCTCGCGATGGGAGCCGTTTGTGGACTTGGTAATATCATGCAGGCCATTCGCGATCGCCATTACCCACGTCTCGCTTCGGCAGTCGTGGCCTCACTGATTTGTCTCTGGGCGGTGGTCGGATGGTCGGTGAGCCGCGGAGGAGTGCTGCTCCTTGCCATCGGGGCATTGATCTGGATTTTCATGCTAGGAAGGCACTACCTGGGTACTCACGGCCGCCGGGCGCTTGCTTTGCTTGCTTTGGCGATCATCGGCGGATTTCTAATCGCGGATACCAGCGTCAAGGGCCGGATCTTCGCGACAGTGGAAAAGGCCGGCAACGTGGTATCTGCCTCGGATCCTTCTTTGCCGACGGAGGGCAAGTCGTCGTCGGATCGGGCGCAAGACCTGGATTTGCGTATTCCCATTGCGCTCGATACCTTTGCGCTGATCCGGGATTTCAAGTGGACAGGCATCGGCGCCGCACAGTTCTTTTACATTTTCCCTCAATATGGAAACCTCACGGCCGTCGCCAACGATTCGGATACCCTCCATCCTGAAAGCGATTGGCTGTGGATGGCTTCGGAGCTCGGTATTCCAGCCACCCTGGCACTCGCCGCATTGGTTGTTTCTGCGTTTGGCAAATGCCTGCCTGGGATTTTGAAAGGCAGGGATCGCGCGATTCGGGCGTCTTGTTTCGTTGCGGCCATGCTTGTGCCCCTCCACGGCGTTTTCGACGTGCCCGGGCATAGGATCACTCTGGCGTGGTCTGCAGTTTTTCTGTTCTGTCTCGCCCTTCACCCGCCCCACGGGGAGGCGGTGCTCAGGCCCACTTCGGTATGGTCGTCGCGCGTTGCTGCGATCTTGTTGCTCGCCGCATCCGTTTTCCTCATCCGTGCCCAGTGGCTGGGCGGGGCTCAGCCGAGCGTCGTTGTCGCTCGGGAGGCCCTCTTGGAGGCTCGGCAACTTTATCGGGAGTATCAGGACTTGCAGCATGCCGCGTCGGTTGGCGGTAAGGAGCCCGAAAGGCTTGCAGCCAGTGTTGTTCCTATCGAAAAGGCGCTGGTGCTTTTGGAGAAAGCCGTGAACATCAGCCCGCTGGATCGGAAGATCCGCCGCTATCAGGGATTTCTGGCGCTTCATTTTGATGATCGAGATGCGCTTGTTCGAGAGACATTCAAAATTGAGCGCGATTTAGACCCGAAATGGGTCAATGCCCCATTGGATCAGGCCTTGGCGTGGTCAAACGCGGATGGTGATGAAACGGCCAATTTATGGGACGTAGCACTTCAGCGGGCTCGTTGGCTTGATCAATATCATCCCGGCAGCCGATGGTCTGAAGCTACGATACGTATGCGGATTCGCGAGCAGGCGCGCGGCAAGCCCTTGTTGGAGCAAATCCTAAAGGAACGTTTTGGCGAGTGAACGCGCTGCAGGCGGAGCTCCGTGCGCATTCGTCATGAGGCATTTTTGGAAAGAAGGGGGGCAAAATGGCATAGCTTTGGCAAATGGCTTGTGACTACTGATGAACTTATCGATGCCCTGTCGAGGGTCGTGATGCCCTTATTCCTATGGAGTTTGGGCCTTCAATCGGGACCCGTGGATTGAATTTGTAAGTCGCTTAATATGAGTCGCCTGAAAAAAATAGAGGCATTCGAAAAAAAAACCTTGAACCCGGGCACTCTTTCGCGTTTTCTGTCCTCGTTATGAAAACACTCCGCAATTTAACCATCTTATCGGCACTCTTCGCCTTCTCGTTGTTGCTTGTCACGCCTGCAAGTGCGGGGACACGTGGCACTCCACCACCAGCAACCGTAGTTACAACTACCAAGCCGGTTCAAAGTGGTATGTGATATTGGCTCGCTAGGAACATTCCGCACAAGCCAGTTACCCCCATTACTAATTTATGAAAACACAATCTGCCCTTCGGTTATTTCTCTTTTCCGCCTTGAGTTGCACCTGTTATGGTGCGGCCTTGCAGTTCCCTACTCCAGTGGGGTTTAACAACGATCCACTTGATGGAACTTGGACTCAAACTGATTCCATTGGAGTTGGCGCAGGCACTGCCGGAGTGGATACTCCAGCGTGGGTTTCCATCACTACCGGAGCGGTGACCCTCAAGGGTGTTTCGCTTGGCGCTGCTTATAACGACTATGCCGATGTCACCGATGGTACTTTCAGCGTGAGTCATTCCACAGCAACCGTGGGTGTCGCGAATGGCGGCTTGGATGGCAATTGGGGTTTTCAAGTCAATGCTGCCACTGATTTCCCGCCAAACGATAATTTCTCGATTTCTCTGCTCGAGGGTGGCGGTGCCAATATTTTGACCATTAACTTGGATTATGCTGGCGCGAATTTGTGGGCTCTTTCAGTGAACGGTAATGCTCTGGTGGGCGCAGGTGGTGCTCAGGGCTTCGTCGAAGCAGGTGGGTTCTATCGCCTTTACGCAAATTTCGGAGCGACAACAGGTTTCGGTGTGAATGTTGTGGCTCTTGACGGTTCTATCATTCAGTTCAACGGCACCACAGCCGATTTCTCCGCCAAGGATTTTGGGCGTGTTGCGATTGGTGAATCGAATGGCCTCGGCGGTGGAAGCTTTGGTAACAGCTTCATCACGGTGGTTCCTGAGCCGAGTTCAGCAATGCTGCTTTCACTTATTCCAGGATTCTTCATTCTCCGCCGCCGCCGCTGAGATTGAATTTGGTTAATTGAGTTTTCAAGGAGGGAGCATGAAAATGCTCCCTCCTCTTTTGTTTGTCAGGGGGGACGCGATTTGATATTGGCATGTCGCCTCATATGATGGGATCCGAGTCGTTCAGGATTCATTTTCCACGGTGAAGGCGGCCAAAGCATCTACTTGGATCATCTGCGACTATTTGTACTGCCGCGCATCGGGATTGGTGGACCTTGGCGTGAATGAAGCGCGGAGCGTTGGGGAGCGCAAGCGCCCTCGCTTGCAATTTCTGGCGCCCTCGCCAGAAATGGGCTGGAGTGACCATGCGACTTCGGTTTCAAGTGATGCGACGCAGGTCCTATTGCCACGCCGTCCTCGGCGAGGGCACCGAGAACCTCACGCGAGGGCGCGTGTGGCTCCCCATTCGCTTGCCACCGCCCATCGCTGGGCAATTCACAGATCCTGATGCGGGTGAGTTACAAGGGGCCTGCACCACCGTTTGAAAAAAGACTGTTTGGACTAGTGATCCGTAAAACTCAGATTGGCGGATGGCCGTGCCTAGTGTGGTTCTGGCGTCCGCAACGTCCCGGAAAGAGAATCGTTGCTGCGAGACGCAGCAACCACGTTCACACACGCGGTCCGCCAAATTGAGTTTTACGCGCCACTAGGGGGATCCAGACCGGCTTTTCAAACGCCCCAACGAGGGTCATCCCAGTCGCGGGATTGGCAGTCGTCCAAAAACCCCTGCTGGCTCGAATCTGGTGCCAACACATTTGCGGCCCATGGCGTGGCGTCATGCTGACAGTTCGGGCACAGGAGGACTAATGTTAAAGTCACGGCGCGTTGCGTGTGACGTTCAGCCGCATGAAACGAACGGGTTCGTTGGGTGGAAGAGTCAGTGTGGCCCGAATTGTTTGCACAGAACCTACGCTAGAGACGATGCTATCTGTGGTGACAGCCTGTGACCAGGCTCCTGCTCCTTGAAGAGCAGTCGTCGATTCGACCTTGAAGTTCAGGTCGGTCGCCGTCAGATTCTTCCGATAGGTGAGGGAGAGCTGGCCATTTGAGTATTCCGCTCGTGGAATTCCAAGGTCCTGAATCCCATGATTTGCCGTAGAGGGGTCAAGTGCCAGAGCATATTCGAGCAGATTTGAAATGGAATCTTTATCCGGATCATCTTGATCACCTGTGGCAGTGCCGGGGATCTGATTGCCTAGGACCCATGGGCTGAGCCAGGAACTGAGGTTGTTGCCCAGCCATAACTCGCCATCGGCCGCAGGCCCTTGGTAGTTGGGGTTTGCGATAACGGCGTGAACCGCGTATTTACCCAAAGCACTCGGTGCTGAAGCGGAGCCATTGTAGGTCGTGGTTGTGGCAACACCTGGCGGTGTACTGGTGACCGTGGCCGTTTTGGCAGTGCCATTGGCAACTTGAGTTAGGTTGCCAAGCGTGATTACCGCGTTGGCCTTGCTGATTTCCAGTGAACCGGTAGTGGTTGGACCGGAGTAGTTTGCATCGCTGATAGCGCCGACCACCGCGTAGGTTCCGGCGGAAGTCGGAGGGGTGGAGGAACTGTTGTAGGTAAGGCTGAAGGCGACGCCAGTTGGCGTGGTCGTTGCCGAGGCCGATTTCGGCGAGCCGTTGTAGGTTTGGGAGAGATTGCCGAGCTGGATGCTTGCGGCAGCCTGTTGGATGGTGAACGTGCTGGAAGCAGTACCGAGATAGTCCGGGTTGCTGATTTTTGCGGAGGCGGTCCAGCTTCCTGCGTTAACCGGCGGCGTGATGGAATCAGTGCTGAGGGCATTCACGCGAATTATTGGGGCACTGGTACCAGTCCATCCGGAGGACGGGTAATACCAGACACTGTCTTTGACTTGCATGACCACGTCGGGATTCAGATCGCTTCCCACTTGAACAACATTTGTGGTGGTTTGTTTGGCGACATTGAGGCTGTCATAGGGACCGGTAGTAATGCCACCAACGGTGCCAATAGGTGATGGCGAATAATTGCCGTTAGCTGGGTCCAAGGTAAAGCCATAGGACGTTGTCCTGAAACTTACCATGACCAATACTTTTTCAGGCAGTATGATGCCGCTCGGAAAAGGAACGCTCGCCCGGAATGCGTAACCGCTATGGGGGTAGGGGGTGTTGCCTGTAGTCGGGTCCACCAGCGGACGCCAAGGGACTCGAATATCTTGGGTGGCCGAAGTGAGGAACACGAATTGGTTGGCCGAGTTCACTTCATAGAAAGTCAGAGTAATCGGGTGAAGGTAACCGACAGCATCGGCTTTGCTTGGGTTTGCAGCGATCCACGCGGAATAGTCGGCTTGTTTCGCATGGGTGACGAGAATGACTTCGCCGGACGATAATTTGCGGGCGGTCCCGCCGAGTTGGACGAGGTTACCAAGGGCGGACAGCTGATTGGCTTGGAAGCCATAAGCAAAGTATGAAAGCGCTAGGGGATCCGGGGTATCGTTGTAAACCACCTGGCTGACCGGTGCAGGGGGGCTCGGGCTGAGGTCGCGATAGGTTACCTGCACGGCGAGGTTTGCAGGCGATGTGGTGACCGTTGGCGTTTTGGAGGTGCCATTGTAGGTCTGCACTAAGTTGCTGAAAGTCACTGTCGCCGGTGTTTGTGCTGCTTCAGCGGCAAGCGCAATGAAACAAGGGACGGACGCAAGGCAGCGGGCCAATATCAAAGGGATCGAACGATGCATGGGTCAAAATTCGTTTGGGAAGCAAAACACAACTGAATTGCTGGCGTGACGTGTAGCCTGGATTTTCTCCGTAGCAAGGGAAAATTCGGCTGGAATCCGATTCGCTTTGGAGCGCTTGGGTGGCTGCTTGGTGAAATGATTGGAAATACTTTGGTTCTTCCCGTCAATTTCGTGGGTTTTACGAAGTAGCGCGGTGGTTGCAATACGCAACGGGCTAGTAGGGACCGATTCATATCTCTCCCTGTTTCGCACGAATTCCTTCCTCAGCCCGGTTTTTGGAATGGTGGGTGAGCAGCTCCGTTTCAAGAGGTTTTTGACCGGCGGCGAGTTGCGGCACAGGGCTGGCGAAATCTCTCGAATCGGTCAAAACTGGCTTTTAAAATTGATTTTTTTAGTAAGGATATCTGTAATACTTGGCGCGTAACCCGCGATTTTTGGTGGTTTTACCCTCCATTTGGACCAGGCACTTTTGTCTTGTTTCCACATTCTCCAGCGCATATGCCGGCTGCGCCCCAGAGGGGACTAAACACGATGAACATGACCCGGAAACTAAAATCCGTGGCCCTGGCAATCGCCGGCGTCATCCTTGTTCCCAGTTGCGCGTCAACTGGGAATGCTAACACAAACCATCGAAACAACCCGGACGATCCGCAATACGCGGTGCAGTCCATCCAACATGGCAAAGCCTCCTGGTATTCTGTCGGGACCAATTCTGGGACCCGCACCGCCAGTGGCGAACGCCTCTCGAACAATGCCTTCACGGCAGCGCACAAAACGCTCCCGATGGGAACAAAGGTGCGCGTGACCAACGAGGCTAATGGCAAATCCGAAGTGGTAACGATCACGGATCGCGGTCCTTATGTGAAAGGACGCATCATCGACGTGACCATCGGCTCTGCGGAGCGACTCGGATTTGTCCACCGTGGCGTAGCTGCCGTCCGAGTTGAAGTGCTCGGTAAAATCGCGACGGAAGGTAACTGACCCTTGCGAACCACCTCCTAAACCAGAAAACCCCGTGCTTCCATCGTGAAGCCCGGGGTTTTCATTTTAACAAGCGTTGCTCCACTCCATCGAGCACGCGCTTGTTCGTCAGCATCAGCGGATGTAACAGCGCGGGAACCTCCAGATTTTCCGCGCGGTCCCAGATCGAGTTTGATGGCGGTAGGATGATCAGGTCCAGCGGCGTCCGGTAGGAGGTGACGGGCATTTTTCCAAGTTGGCCCTGCGTGCGTTCTAAGTTTGCCAGGAATTCGCTGCCTGGGCGCATGCCCGCGGGGTGGCCGTGGAAGGAGCGCTCGGC
>JBDTNJ010000384.1:0-9690 GCA_039933825.1 Luteolibacter sp. | reverse complement strand
CGGTCTAACCGGCCTTCTTCCGAACACGACGTATCACTACCGGATTTTCGGGGTTCAAGCCACCCGGTCCACTTACACTTACGGCGGGGACATGACATTCACGACAAGCCCCGTGGAAACGATTCCTCAGATCAACGGTCCATTCTCGGCATTGGAAATCACCACCCGATCCGCCAATTTGCGCGCTGCGAGTGTGACTGCGGGATCTCAAGCCGCCACGGTCTCATTCCAATATGGCTTAACGACATCCTACGGGATGGTTGCATCGTTTGTTGTCGGACCTCTGGCGGCGAATACCACTTACCCGAACCCCACCGTTTCCCTTACGGGGCTTCTGCCAAGTACCAGCTACCACTATCGCTGCAAGGCCATCAGCAGCAACGGCACCAGCTATGGGAGCGATGGAGTTTTCACCACAGCGAGTATTCCGATTGTCACCACGGGTTCAGCCACAAACATTGGGGATATAAGTGCCTTTCTGGGCGGCACCATCGTGGCGGGAGGTGGTCCGTGCTCCCCTTCCATCCAATGGGGAAAAACGACGGCATACGGCTCGAGCATTCCATTTCAAGCCAATATCACGGCTAGCGGTCCCGTTCCAGTGGGATGGGATGCCGGCCCCTTAGAACCTGCCACAACCTATCACTTCCGCCTCGTCGCCTATGACGGTCAGAATACAATTTATGGAGGGGATGGGAGTTTTACCACCACCGCGGGGGAGACCCTACCCAATATCAACATCACCCGAGTATCCTACGCAGGTTTCAACATTTTTGACCATCAACGCCCGTATGTCTCTCCGAACTCCGCCATATTGGTCGCTTCGTTCAATTCTGGTGCCGCCCCAGCCACCCTTGCTTTCGAATACGGCGCTTCCACCCTCTATGGCTCGGAGGTCGTGAATGCGGAAGTGGTACCCGCTCTCACCGGGGCCGACTACATGCTATGCGCCATCAGAAATCTGACACCAAGCACCACTTACCATTTTCGAAGCAGAGTGAGCAGTTCATTGGGCACGGTCTACAGCGAGGACTTCACGTTCGTGACCCTCGAGCTTCCAGAGGTCCTCACAACAAAGGCCGCATTGGTCTCGGACAACTACGCGGTGCTTCGTGGATCCGTCGCTCCCCATCTCTGGAATTACGATCCGGTCTTTGAATTTGGAACCAGTCCTGCATTCGGCTCAACCCCACAGATTCGCTGCCCACCAATGTGGATGGCTACGGATCGACACTGCCGCCAAGCGGGACAAAAAAAATCTCCGCCAGCGCAACCGGGCTTATTCCCAATACCACCTATTACTATCGCCTGACAGCACGCACGTGGTTCGCAGGCGAATCGCAGGATTATCATGGTCCCATCGAAACCTTCACCACATTGGGAAATGGTGCTCCGACATTCGGCCATGCGGTGCAAGGGTTGAAAAACAATCCGGTCGCAATCACGGATGGAAGCGTGCTTGCGGGAATTCCCGATACAGACGGGCTCGCACTGAGCATCACGGGAACTGCTACCACCAGCGTCAGGGGCGGCACAGTTGCCAGGAACGGCAACAGTGTAACGTATATGCCCGCCTCAAATTACGTCGGACTGGATACCTTCGCCATGACGCTTTCCACCGGGCTTTCCACCGAAAGCTCCGGATTAGTGACCGTGATGGTAACTGAATTCCCCGTTTCCGGCAGTATTACGACGCAAATGTCGATTCAGCCCGGCGGCGATGTCTCGCTGATCTTCTTCGGTGCTCCGGAAAGTAGTTACGACATCGAGCGCAGCATGGACCTGAAAACATGGAGCACCCTGCAAAACCTTAATTCCGACGAGAACGGTTTACTTCCCTTCACAGATACAGATCCCCCGTCGGGATCCGCCTATTATCGATCAAAAGCGAAGTAACCCCAATTGGGCAAACAATGACGGACGTGACTGGCGAGTCTCGCTCCAAGACTTCGGGGGCTGATCCGTTGCGATCCCCGGCGGCAGGGCGGTGAATCACGACGTGACGGGAGGGGCGGAGGGAAGATTTTTCGACGACAAGGACTGCTTTGCTTGGACGGGTTACATACCCCAATCTGATTTTGATTGGAAAATGACAGATGCTCCTCCACTCTGCGTGGGCCGCTCCCCGGACGGTCGCAATTTTTCCGCAAGGAGGGGTTGAGGAAAGTCCGGACACCACAGGGCAACGCGCCTCATGAAAGTGAGGGACGGGAACCGCGAGGAACTCGGACGGAAAGTGCAGCAGAAAGATACCGCCGATGGCCCGCAAGGACACAGGCAAGGGTGAAATGGTGGAGTAAGAGCCCACCGCGAATCCGGGTAACCGGACGGCATGGCAAACCCCGCGTGGTGCAAGACAGAACAGGGGAAGGGCTGCCCGCCCGTTCATCTCCGGGTATTAGTCGCACTCTGCGCAAGCAGGGCGCTCCGCTTCGGCGGGGTGAGAGAAATGGCCGTCCATCCTCGCAAGAGGGGGACAGAATCCGGCTTACAGGGGAGCGGCACTCTCCTTTTATTGGGTGGCGGGCTTGCGGGGCAAGAGTTGTGGGGGGCGAGTCCTATGGGCAAAGATGATGAATGAATGAAAGCCGGATTAAAATCCGCGCTCCGTCAGTCCCCACTCTTGAGCACCTTGATGAAGGCGTCCTGCGGGATGTTCACTTTGCCGAACATCTTCATCTTCTTTTTACCTTCCTTCTGCTTTTCCAGCAGCTTGCGCTTCCGGGTGATGTCGCCGCCGTAGCATTTGGCGGTAACGTTCTTGCGCATGGCGGAGATGGATTCGCGGGCGACGATCTTTCCGCCAACGGCAGCCTGGATGGCGACGACGAAGAGATGTGAGGGAATAACTTCCTTCAATTTGGCGGCGAGGACGCGGCCGTAGGATTCGGCCTTGTCGCGGTGGACGATGGTGGAAAATGCCTCGACCGGATCGCCGGCGATGAGCATGTCCATCTTGACCATTTTCGCGGCGCGATAGCCGGAGTGCTCATAGTCCATGGAGCCATAGCCGCGGGTCATGGATTTGAGCTTGTCGTTGAAATCAACAAGTATTTCCGATAGAGGAAGCACGCAGGAAAGCATCACTCGGGTGTCGTCGATGGTTTCGGTATTCGTGACATCGCCGCGCTTTTCGAGCACGAGCTGCATCATGTCGCCGATGTATTCGCCGGGCACCATGATATAGACATTCACGACGGGCTCGTTGATTTCCTGGATTCCCTGGGGATCGGGGAAGAGCGTTGGATTGTCGATGATGCGCTCGGTGCCGTCCGTCATCGTGACATGATAGATCACCGACGGATAGGTGGAGATCACATCCATGTCGAACTCGCGGCGGAGGCGCTCCTGGATGATTTCCATGTGGAGCAGGCCGAGGAATCCGCAGCGGAAACCGAAGCCGAGTGCGGTAGAGCTCTCGGAGGAAAAAGTGAACGCAGGGTCGTTGATCTGGAGCTTGCCCATGGCGAGCTTGAGCGCCTCGTAGTCGGACGAATCGACCGGATAGATACCGGAGAAAACCATCGGTTGGATTTCCTTGTAGCCGGGAAGTGCCTCGGGGCACGGGTGGGTGTTATCGGTCATCGTGTCGCCGACTTTCACCTCGCTGGCGGATTTCATATTTGCGATGACATAGCCGACATCGCCCGCTGATAGGACGTCACGGGCGCTCATTTTTGGCGTAAAAACGCCGACTTCTTTGACCTCGTAGGTTTTCCCTGTGGCCATGAGTTTCACGCGCTGGCCTTTTTTCACGGTGCCGGAAAAAACGCGGACGTAGGAAACGACACCGCGGTAGGTATCGTAAAGGGAATCGAAAACCGAGCAGCGCAGAAGCTTGTCCGGGTTCTCCACCGGAGCCGGGACGCGGGCGATGATCGCTTCAAGAATCTCTTCGATGCCGATGCCGGCCTTCGCGGAGGCGGGAATGCAGTCTTCCGCAGGGATGCAGAGGATTTCCTCTAACTGCTTTTTACACTTCGGTACATCGGCTGCGGGGAGGTCGATCTTATTGAGGACCGGGATGATCAGCAGGTTTTGCTCAGTGGCGAGGTGAAGGTTCGCCACGGTTTGGGCTTCGACGCCTTGCGCGGCATCGACCATCAGGATCGCACCTTCGCAGGCGGCGAGGGCGCGGGAAACTTCGTAGGAGAAATCGACGTGGCCGGGCGTGTCGAGCAGGTTGAGTTTGTAGGTTTTGCCGTCTTTCGCCTTGTATTCCATCGCCACCGGATGGGACTTGATGGTGATGCCCTTTTCGCGCTCGAGGTCCATGGAGTCGAGCTGCTGGGCGGTACTTTCGCGCATCGTGACCGTGCTGGTCGCTTCCATCAGGCGATCAGAAAGCGTGGTTTTCCCGTGGTCGATGTGGGCAATGATGGAGAAATTACGGGTCAGCTCGGTGGACATGGGCAGTGGAAGAAAACGTGGGCGGGGCGAGGGAAAGCAGGTAATGGGCGATAAGGCACGAAAAATAAAGATGAAGAGTGGCGCGAGTCGGGTAATCGAGAGCGCGTTACTTCAAACTATTTCCTTCCGTTCACCCCAGCCTCCGGCTTCTTCCCTTTTCATTCGCCGCGCCGCAGATCGGGCAACTCACGGTGCCGACGTGACTAGTGTCCTCGAACGCATACAGACACAGCCTGCAAATCACCCGGTTCCCCAGCGAGCGCCGCTCGGCCCGCGCATGTAGGGTGCGCGAAACGAAGGTGGAAACCAGCACCAGCACGGCTGCCCCCAGTAACGCACCTAGCACAAAATCAGTGATTGTCAGATCCATCGGTGGGTTGGTTGCTGAATCCGATACCTACCGCGATCCAACGAGATGGCTTTTCAGAGACGGTCCGAAATTGAATGCCTCGAAGCCAGGTTTCCAGCGCCAACGCGCCTGCCTCGCCGCCTTTTTCCAGCGATACGCACTCGGCCACGCCGCCATCAGGATTGAGTCGAATCAGGAAACGCCAGGTAGCCGCGCCCATCGCCCCGTCCACATCTGCGGAAAAAGGCGGTAGCGGAGATGGAATCGCCTCGAGCGGGATCCCCGAGAGCGGGTAAAGCGTGGGTGCCGGTTTCAACCTCGTCGAATCCGGCACCGCACGGGCAGCGGGCAGGCGTTTCGGGAAAAAGGTGTCGCCTTTCGAGGCAAGCTCCACCGGCTGAATTAGATTTTCCTCAGGCAAATCCCGTAGAGTGGGGGTGTAGGGTTTGCTCGGGCGCCGCGACGCAGAGGACACCTCCGACTCCAGTGCTTCCATCCCCTCCCATTGCGTCGGCTCGAAACGCGAAGGAAATGGCCCGCCTTCCTGCGCTTGAAGGGCCAGAGCACGGCCCTGTGAATCATCGCTCAGGTAAATCAGAGAGGCCTTTCGCGGAGCCATCATTTTCGGGGGAACCACTTTCACCCGCACGGTGCCCAGCAAAATCATGAAACCGGCACCCACCACTAGGATCGCAAGCAGCGAGGAAAAATACGACCTTTTCCGCCCGCGCCAAGAGAACACCCGCTCTGGAGTATTCATCAACCTCGGGCGACGTATGGCGGTGGTGACCATGATTTATGGCTCGGTTTTCGGCACGGTTACCTTCGATCCCGCCGCGCTCTTTCCAACAATCGCCATGCGGAAGCCTTTCCCCAGAATCAGCTCGGTCACTTCACGCTCGACGCCCACCGGCGTACCCGCGTCCGATTGTAAAAGCATGATCGACTTTGCCGGCGCACCCTTTGAATGAAGTTTTTCCAGTCTCTCAGCCAGCTCATCCATCGTCACCGGATCTCGCCCGAAATGAATGCGGGGCAGCGGTTCTCCCGGCCCCAGCGTGACCACCAGCGTGTCCTGATAACGCTGCATCTGAAAGCGCGAGGGTGCCATTTCCACCGCAACGCCCGACTGCATCACCAGCGATGGGCCGAGCAGCAGACAAAACAACAGCAGCGTGAACAGATTCAAAACCGGCACCGCGTGCAGCAGCCCCGGGCGCTCCGGCAACGTCATTTCCAACTTCATTTCGCCGGCTCCTTTTGCGATTTCGGATGCTTCTTGCCCGCCGTTACCTCACCCCGGAATGGCGCGAATTCCTCCTCCTCGCGCGCATCCGCGATCAAATGCACCATCTCGATCCCCGCCCGCTCGATCCGATGGACCAACCGCAGCGCCCGCCCCAAAAAATACAGGTAAAATAAATACAGCGGCACCGCCACCGTCAGCCCCAACACCGAAACAATCAACGCGGACTGCACACCACCCGACAAATCTGCCGGACCGGAAAAGCCACCCTTTTCGTTGATTTTTTGAAAGGTATCCAGCATCGCCACCATCGTTCCCAACAACCCGACCAGCGGTGCCAACAACGCCGCCCCCAGGATCGCCCGAATGTTTTTTTCGATCCTCGGCACTTCCAGTTGACCCGCCTCCTGCACCACATCCCGCAGATCCCTCCGATCCAGATAGTACCTTAAAAGCGCGGCATGCGCGACCCGCGCCACTGGCCCCGGGGCTCGCGCAGCCTCGTGCAGTGCCTCAGCAAACGCCCGGCGCCGGATGTGATGGGACAGCCCCACCAGCAAATCCCCCACATTGATCCGCGCCCGGTGAAAAAAGAACAAGCGTTCCACAACACACACCGAGCCAATAAACGCCAAACCCAATAGCACCCATACCAGCGGGCCACCCTGCTCGATCATCCCGGAAGGTTCCATCAATCCTAAAATCATGTGGGGAAAATCTAAACTCCGGGCCAACGCGCTGGCGAGCAACAAAAGCAGGCAAGGATTTCAGCCCGTTCCACCACAGCTTTTGTCGCATAATGGGCTGAATGACTTTACTCCTTTTCCACAGCCATCACCATCCGGGCATGCTCCAAACCGCATCGACCCTCAAGAAACTTCTGCTTCAGAAATCCGTCCGCACCGGCACCTTCACCCTCGCCTCCGGGAAACAAAGCGATCTGTACATCGATTGCCGCGTCACTGCGCTCGATCCTTTTGGCGCCCACCTCATTGGCGATCTCGGCTGGCATGCCGTCCGTTCCAAAATCCACTCCGAGCACCTCAAGATCGACTGCATCGGCGGCATGACACTCGGCGCCGATCCCATCTCACTCGCCGTCGGCATGGCCTCCGCCGCAAAGAACCCCGGTGAGGCCCTTCAGGTCTTCACCGTTCGCAAGGAACCCAAAGGCCACGGAGCCGGTAAACAGATCGAAGGTAACTTCAAATCCGGCAACACTGTCATTGTCGTTGATGACGTCATCACCACTGGCGGCTCCACCATCAAGGCCATCGACGCCATCGAACGCGAAGGCGGAAAAGTCGCCTTTGCCCTGGTCCTTGTGGATCGGGAGGAAGGCGGCCGCCAGGCCATCGAAGAGCGCGGGGTGCATGTCATCTCGCTGTTCACCCGGAGCTCACTATTGGACTGAGTGCCTAACACAATCAAGGACTCCACTCCGCACTGATGTCGATTGGATCATTGATCCGAAATCCATGCCATTGTTTTGGAAGCAAGCTTGTCGAAAGCGATGACGGACTGGGCGAGGTGCTCTTCTTTCGTATCTTCAATCTTGTTATGACTGATCCCGTGGAGGCTCTGCACGAACATCATCACTGTGGGAATACCCGCAGCGGCGGCTTCAGCGGCATCGTGGAGTGGCCCGGATGGGAGGAGATGGGAAACCCCGCAGGTTTCATGGATGGACTCATCACAAAGGGTGATAAGTCCACTGTTGAAAGGGCGCGGGGCGATCTGCCAGAGTCGCTCCCAGGTCACACTGACATTGCCTTCTTTCGCAAAACGCTCGCTGGCATCGCAGGCCTCAGCTAACATTTTCGCAAGCGCATCGGCATCCAGGTGGCGTTGGTCCAGAGTGATCCGGCATTCCTCGACGACGCTGGTAACGATGCCCGGCTTCGTGGTGCAGGAGCCGATGGTGCAGACGCCTTGTCCGCTGCGTTCGGCGATTTGATAGATCTCGGAACTCATCTTAGCCGCCGCAAGAAAGGCATCACGGCGGCGGTTCATCGGAGTGCTCCCGGAATGCGCCGCCTGGCCATGGAAAGTGATCGCATGGCGTTCTACGCCGAAAGTACCGAGCACTGCTCCCAGCGATAAATCAAGATCCAGCAGCACCGGACCTTGCTCGATGTGAAGTTCGATGTAAGCGGCTGCGTTTTTCAACTCCTTGTGACTGGCTTTCACGTTTTCGAAATCGATGCCATGGGCGGCGACGGCATCAGGCAGCGAAACACCATCCTTGTCCCTAAGTCCGCGCGCTTCATCCATATCGAGGTTTCCCGAACAAGCGGAGGATCCGAAAAGACTCTTCCCAAAGCGTGCGCCCTCCTCATCCGCCCAATCGACGATGCGCACGGTGACCGGCGGCTTTCCGTCGTACTCCGAGTGGATGCGGCGCAGGATCTCCACCCCGGCGAGCACGTTCAGGCAGCCGTCAAGCCAGCCACCGTTAGGAACGGAGTCGATATGCCCGCCGATGATCAGGGCACGTTCCGATTCGCCCGGGAGTGTGACCCAAAGATTCCCAGCCTCATCCGTATGAATGTCCACTGCTAGACCGGCGAAGAGATTCTTGTACCAATCACGCGCCTTTGCCCAGATGTCGGTGAAAGCGACCCGTTGGGCCCCGTTTTCATCGCTCGTGAGAGTGCGCAATTGCTTGAGTTCATCGATGGTCCGCAGTGGATTCAGGCAGTTGCTCATGGGTCGATTTAGCCGAAATTGAAAATATGGGCAAGCTGGCTTTCCTGCGCGACCCGAGATTAGCATGACGAATGCCGATCTTCCGGCTGATCTTGTAACCAAGTTCGTATTGCCAAATCGCCCCAAAGGGCGTCTGATCCCGCATGCATGATCTTCACATTCACCTTGGAGGAGCGGTTCCATCGTCCGTCTTGTGGGAAATTCTCTGCGACAACGGCTTACGAACCGAATACGTCGATTTCATCAGTTTCCACGACTCACTCACCGCCCGTCCCAATGAGGTGAAATCACTCGATGACTTCCTTGGCCGCTATTTCCAAGTGACTGAGGAAATCCAATCCTCACCCTCCGCCGCCAGTGTTTCAGCCTATCAGGTAGTCGCCAAGGCCCATCGCCGCGCACAGGTAAGCGCCGTCGAACTCCGCTTCAATCCGCATAAACGCGTGCGCCACGGCCTCCACACCATGGATGCCATCATTCTCGCGGTGATGCAGGGACTTGAACGCGCGTCACTTCATTACGGAGTCGCCACCGGCATCATCCTTTCTCTCGGGCGCGATCTCTCGTTAGAATCCAACTGGCAGATTATCGACGCAGCGATCAAATGGCGCAGCCGCGGCTCTCTCAACGGTGCCAATGGCGTGGTCGGCATTGACATGGCGGGGCCCGAATCGCGCTCGCTCGAAATGAGCAAACCCTGGATGAGCGAAGTCGCGGCGATGATGGGAAAAGCCCGCGATGCCGGATTGAAAATCACCTATCACGTCGGCGAAAGCGAAGGGACCGGACCCGAGGGCATGCTCAAGGTGATCGAAGCGATCCATCCGGACCGCATCGGCCACGGCATTGAACTTCGGAATGCCGGCGGCAAAACCAAAGAGCGCCTCATCACCCTGCTGCGTGAGGAAGCCACCTGCCTTGAGCTTTGCCCGACTGTGAATCTCGTCACCCGTGTCATCCCGGATTATCAGGCCAT
>JBDTNJ010000383.1:0-4053 GCA_039933825.1 Luteolibacter sp. | reverse complement strand
AAAGTAAGTAAAAGATTGGGACGTGATCCGGTCATTACGGGGAGTTCCTTCATGGATTGAATTATGGACGGCGTTTGATGGCATTACTTGCTCAGTCACGTAAGCGAGACTCCGCGCACCCCTCAAAACTACGACACATTAGAATTGTGGGCCTTCTCGTCCCAATCTGCGCCAAGCGCCACCGGAAATCACCCGCTAACAGCGTTGCTCCACCAATTTCGCACGGATCAATCGCAACTCCTCAAGCTGGTCCGGGCCGAGGTCAGGGTATGCCATCTTGAGGCTATTAAATACGTCGAGGATAATTTCGGAAATGATGAGCCGGGCGTTCTTCTTGTCATCCGCCGGGACGACGTGCCATGGCGCGCTCTCGCTGCTGGTGGCGGTCATGCACGCTTCATACGCATTCTGGTATTGGTCCCAACGCTTTCTTTCCTCGACGTCGGCGATGCTGAACTTCCAGTTCTTCTCGGGCTCATCGATGCGGGCGAGAAATCGGTCGCGCTGCTCATCCTTGGAGAGGTGAAGGAAAAACTTGATGATCCGGGTCCCGTTGCGGTGGAGGTGCTGCTCGAGGTCCATGATCGACTGATAGCGATCTTGCCAAACGGTCGTCTCGCCCACCGGCCCGGTGGGAAGTCCTTCCCTGGCGAGCAACTCCGGGTGAACCCGCACGATGAGGACCTCCTCGTAGTATGAACGGTTGAAAATTCCGATGCGGCCGCGCTCTGGCAGCTGGCAGTTACTGCGCCACAGGAAATCATGATCCAGCTCTTCGGAACTCGGTTGTTTGAAACTGAATACCTGACAGCCCTGGGGATTCACCCCGGACATAACGTGGCGGATGGCTCCATCCTTGCCTGCGGCATCCATCGCTTGGAAAATCAACAACAAGGCTGGGCCGTTAGAAGCATAGTGGAGACGTTGCAGGGCGCTGAGTTCATCCACCTGCTTGTTGAGCTGCTTGTGGTAGTGTTTCTTCGACTTGTAATATGGATCCACCCGCGTCGGCCGTCTTTGAAGATCGACGGTTTCACCGGGACACACACGGAAATCCTTGGTTTTGATTTTCATAAGGTTGTTGTCGCGAATTTTATTTCAATAGCGCCTCGTAGCCGGAGATCACGTCAAACAGTTCTTCGTCGATGGAGTTCTGGCGCAGGCGGTGAAATGTGGCATGCACGGTCTCTAGCAGTTCATCAATGTTCTTGTCGGCGCGTTGCATGGCTGCGAGGCGGCTAGCGTTTTCGCTGGCGAGGGATTCGGCGCAGGCCCGGAAGAGCGAGACAAACAGGTATTCGCGGATCAGCGCCCGCAACGACTCAGAGACGTCTCCCATGACCTCGGGCAGATACTTCGTCGGCCAGGGGAGCTCAGCCAGTTGGCGACGCCAGGCAGCGTCCAGCGGGAGCAGTCGCTGACTGACAGGCGCATAAATCGCACCGGATTGGGGGCGGTTGTAAAATAGATGGAGCTCGGTGACTTCACTGCGATCATGGTGAGTCTCGTGCTCGATGAGAATCTGCTCGACGAGAATCTGCCCGACGAGAATCTGCCAGACGAGTGGGGCAATAGTGTTGATTGAGGTAGGCACAGCGAAGAGGCCAGACGGTGTCAGTCCCGTGTCTAACAATCTATCATGCACGCGCTCGCCGACAGCCCAGACTTGGGATTTGCCGGGCCGCTCGGCCAGCGCCTTCACCGCGAAATCAGCTACCACGTCGTTGAATTGGCCCACCAGTCCTTGGTCTGAACCGAAGACGACCGCGCCAATCGTCGCCGCTTTTGTCATTCTCTTCTTTTCCAGCACGACTCCCGCTGCCTCGCGTTGCCGGAAGCACGCGCCCAGCCCCAGTTCCACGGTTCGATAGTAATCGCCTAGTGCGCTCACCGAATTCTCGTATTGTCCGATGCTAGAGGCCGCCAGGGCTTTCATCGTGCGCACAACGGATTGCAGATCGCCAGCGCTGCTGATTTTCCGTCGCAAACTCGCTGCGGTATCACTCATGACTTTTCCTTTGCCTCCGGTTTGGGCTGGAACGTCGCGAGTGCTTGACGGGCGAGTTCAATGATCGTTTTGCGATCCTCCTCACTCAACTTGGTGGAGCTTTCAAATCTCGCACACACCTCCGCCGGTATCTGAACCGCAGCTTCATGCACGGCGTGCTCGGCGTCAGTCATCCGGTCGAGCGGGACCGGATCAAAGAGTCCCGCGCTCAAGGCCAGCAGCACGGCGATTTGTGCGGGCACGGACACCGGCGAGAATTCCGGTTGCTTGAGACAGGCGCGGATACGCCGTCCATGTTCGATGATTTTGCGGGTGTCCTCATCCAGGCGCGCACCGAACCGGGCGAAGGTTTCAAGTTCCTCGAACTGTGCATAGGCGAGCTTCAGATCACCCGCCACCGCTCGATACGCCGCCTGTTGCGCCTTGCCGCCAACCCGCGATACGGATTTGGCAACATCCACCGCAGGCAGCACGCCCAATTCAAACAGCGACGGCGACAGATAAATCTGCCCGTCCGTGATGGATATCAGGTTCGTTGGAATGTAGGCGGAAATATTTTGCGCCTCGGTCTCGATGATCGGCAGCGCAGTCAACGAACCACCGCCGCGTTCCTTGCTCAGATGGGTGGCCCGTTCTAGCAGACGCGAGTGGATGTAGAAGATGTCGCCCGGAAACGCTTCGCGGCCAGGCGGTCTGCGGAGCAGAAGAGAAAGCTCACGATAGGCACGGGCGTGATGTGTTAGATCATCATAGACAATCAATACATCGCGACCTGCTTCCATGAAATACTCAGCGATGGTGGTCGCCGCATAAGGCGCGATGTAGGCGAGACCGGGCGGGTCATTGCCTTCGGCTACCATGACGACGGTGTATTCCATTGCCCCATTCTCGCGCAAATCGGCCACGACCTTGGCGACGGCAGACGCACGCTGGCCAATGGCGCAATAGACACACACGACATTCTGGTCACGCTGGTTGAGGATGGTGTCGAGCGCGATGGCCGTTTTGCCAGTCCGGCGGTCACCGAGAATCAATTCGCGCTGGCCGCGTCCGACAGGAATGAGCGCATCAACGACTTTGAGGCCGGTCTGGAGTGGCACAGTGACGGGTGCACGGTCCATGATGGCTGGAGCGGGGCGCTCGATGGGGAGTCGGTCGCTCGCGGTTACCGCCCCACCGTCATCCAGTGGACGACCGAGTGGGTCAATGACGCGTCCCAGCAAACCCTCGCCGACAGCCACATCCATCACCCGGCCGGTGCGCTCGACTTCATCCCCCGAATGCAGATGCGAGTATTCACCAAGTAGCACGACGCCGATTTCGTGCTCGTCGACATTGAAGGCGATGCCGAACGCCCCGCCTGGAAAGGAGACCAATTCCTCAAAGCCCACGCTTGGCAGGCCAGAGACCGTAGCGATACCGGTGGAAATTGTCGTGATCCTGCCTACCTCACGGGACGTCAGTTGGGGCGTGAAAGATTCCCGCACCTGGCTGATTCCAGCGAAGGTCCGGTCAAGGATGTTCTGCAGGTTTTCAGGCGCGGCGCTCATGATTTTTCCTGAACTGACTTGGGTTCTCCGGGCTTTGACTCAGCTTGCGGCTTGGCCGAGGGCTTTGGTGTGTCCTTGGGTTTCAGCAAATCGGTGACGCCTTTTTCCAGTGAAACAAGGTAGTCCGCAATGCTCCACGCCACCTTTTGTCCGCCAGCACTGAGTTCAACCCCACTGACCAGATCAGGCGCGGTCTCGAAACGGAGGTGAATGTCGGCTGAGAAAGTTTCGTTGATTGCATTTTGGATCGTGGCGCGCTGCTCCGCCGGCAGAGCCAGCGCGCTGCGCAGAAGTGCTGGCTCGGTAGCGGTTGTTAGGGCCGCGCCCAGGCTGGCCTTCGCCGGTTCGTCCATCGTGCGCAACCGGCGGATGAACACGTCGCCGAATCGTTCTTCGAGGCTGGTTGTGGCAAGATCCATCAACGTCCTGCGCGCAATGGCAAAGACTTCGTCCTGCGTTCGGCGCATGATGGCTTGATTCAGATTTTGCGCATCA
>JBDTNJ010000382.1:0-3443 GCA_039933825.1 Luteolibacter sp. | reverse complement strand
ACAGGTAGGACTCCGGGGTGGAAACTTCCTTTACGTAGTCCATGCCTTCCATCGAGGGTGAGGCTTTCGCCGCAGCAACGGCGGCATCGGCATCGAGCTCGGTGGTCACGCAGGCGCGCATGGCTCCTCGCGAGCGAAGATGTTTGGTGAGGGCACGGGTATCGATCCCTTCGATGCCGAGAATGTGGTGCTCCGCCAAATATGCGGATAACGGCTGCGTGGCGCGCCAGTTGGAAGGCACTTCACAAAGCTCGCCGATCACAAAGGCCTGGATGTGCGGCCCCTTGGACTCGGCGTCCTCAGGATTGATCCCGTAATTTCCAATCTGCGGGTAGGTCATCGAAACGATTTGCCCGCGATAGGACGGATCGGTGATGACCTCCTGATACCCGGTCATGGAGGTGTTGAAACAAATTTCTCCGGTAGTGGTTCCGGTGGCTCCGAAGGCAATTCCTTCGAAACAGCGTCCATCTTCAAGGGCTAGAATGGCAGTAATCGGCACGGCGGCGGCAGGCTAGGCAGCCGATTCGGACGATGCAAGAGAATGCTCATTCCCGGTGACGCGAATCGATGAGAATTGTGACAGGGCCGTCATTCACGAGCGAAATTTTCATATCCGCACCGAAGACGCCGCGCCCCACCGGCTTGCCCAGATCGCCTTCCATCGCCGTGCAGAATTTTTCGTAAAGCGGCTCCGAAATTCCGGGCGCGGCGGCGCGGAGGAACGACGGGCGGTTTCCTTTTTTCGTGGAAGCGTGCAGGGTGAATTGGCTGACAACGATGATTTCACCACCTATATCGGTCACGGACAGATTCATTTTCCCATGGTTGTCACAGAAAATCCGCATTTTCGCAATTTTGCTGCTGAGCCAAGTGGTGTCTTCTGAACCGTCGCCGTCTTCAATGCCGAGCAGGACCAAAAGACCGGGGCCGATTTGTGAAACGATTTGGCCCTCGATGGTCACGGTTGATTCAAGCACTCGTTGAATGGCGGCTCGCATCAGGCAGCTATTTTTTGTAATGGAACCTGCACTGCATGATGATGAGTTTCTCGCCCTCGACTCGATAAACAAGGCGATGCTCTTCATCAATTCGTTTCGACCAGCAACCCGAAAGCTCATTTTTTAAGGGTTCTGGCTTTCCAATTCCACTGGAGGGATCGCGCAGGGTTTCTTCGATCATCCGTAAAATTCTCTTCGCGATTTTTGGCTGGAGTTGAACCCAGTATTGCAAGTCATCAAATGCTTGGGGATTAAATTCCAAGCGCATTTTCCAAGTCCTTGAGGGTTTCAAAGGCCAAATACTCGGAACTCGGAGTATTCAAGGCTTCGCGTAAACGCTGCGCATTGGCGGGCAATGACAGCAGATACTCGGTCGTCTCCATCTCCTTGGGCTTGGACTGAAGAGTTTTTTGCAGGATAAACTCTTTGATGGAAAGGCCTGCAAATGTTGCAAGGGTCTTGATTTGGCGATGCTGGTCCGCATCGATTTCAATGCTCAATCGGCTCATGCTTGGAAATTACACAAATTGAACATTTTGTCAATTTTGCATTTTCCGGTTTTACTGAGTGGGTTATGAACATTCGGCTCACAATCGAGGCTGAAGATTGCAAAGAGTTGGGAAGGGATTTTAGCTCTTCCTGCACCCATGGCTGACGAACAAAAAGTAACACCTTTCAGAAAAACCGCGGAACTTCAGCAAGGGGCGACGGCAGTGGATGACGTGACCCGTGCTTTGCCGCATGCACTCGGCCCTGAAAAAAGCCTGCTTTCATCGATGTTGCAGGACCCGCAGGAATACATTGGAGTGGCAATCGAGGAAAAGCTCACGCAGGAGCATTTCTATCTACCATCACACTCGACCTTGTTTGGCTTTCTCATCGAACTGTTTGAAGGTGGCCAGGAAGTGGAGCTGGTCTCGTTAGTCCAGCGCTTGCTGGACCGCGGGCTGTTGGATCGGGTCGGCGGCCCTTCTTCACTGACCGATCTTTACACCTACGCACCAAGTCCCGGCCATTTCCGCCATCATCTTCAACACGTCAAAGATAAGTTCGTCCTGCGTTCGATTATTCAAAATTCGAATGAAGCCATCGCCCAGGCTTACGACGCGCCGGATGAGGTCGCCGCCTTGCTAGACTCGGTCGAAGCCAAGGTCCTTGCGATCCGCGAAGGCTCGGAAACCAATAAAGCTCCGACCATCAAACAATCCGTTGCGGAGGTCGTTGAAAAATTCCAAGCGCTTCTCGCCGGAGAAAAAGGTGCGCAGGGAATTTCGACCGGCTTTGAAGAACTCGACCGCATGAGCAGCGGCCTCAAGGCGGGTGAAATGTTCGTCGTCGCCGCGCGTCCATCGATGGGAAAAACCTCTTTCATGATGAACATGGTCGAGCACGTGTGCATCGACCAATCGAAACCTTCGATGGTTTTTTCTTGCGAAATGAGCGCTTTCCAACTGGTGCAGCGTCTCGTTTTCTCGCGCTCGAAATTCGCCATGAGCCAGCTTTCCCGTGGCTACACACCGACAAAAGGCGACCTCCAACGCATCCAGCGCGCCTCAGTGGAAGTCTCTGGGGCGAGGCTCTTCATCGACGATACGCCCGGCATATCGATCAACGAGCTCCGCGCCAAAGCCCGCCGGAAAAAGCGCGATGAGGACATTCAGTTTATCGCGATCGATTACCTCCAGTTGATGAAATCCCGGACCAAACAGGCGGAAAACTCGCGTGAGCGGGAAATTGCCGAAATTTCAGCGGGTATCAAAAGCCTCGCCAAAGAGCTCGCCATCCCCATCTGCATCCTCGCCCAGCTCAACCGGGGACCGGAAAGCCGGACCGGTAAAAACGTTGGCGTCCCTCGGATGTCGGATCTTCGGGAGTCCGGCTCGATTGAGCAGGATGCAGACATGGTCGGTCTGCTTTACCGGACCGCCTACTATGCCGAGGACGCTGAGGAAAAGGAGCAAAAAGCAGGGGAAGCCGAACTCGTACTCGCGAAAAACCGGAACGGCGAGACTGGTCACATCCCACTCACCTTCATCGCCGACCTCATGCGTTTCGAAACCGGGGCACCTGCGAGGGAAGGTGAGGGCTAGCACAGACATCTGAGTTTACTCAGAAAACCGGCGGCACGATTTCAAAAATCCGGACTTAACGATCCAACAAACTGTCTCTTGAAACTTCGGAAACCGCCCGCCAAGCTCCGCGCGTGATTCCAAACGTCCTTGCTGAACGCTACGCCTCTCCCGCCCTTCAATCCATCTGGTCTGCCGAGGGCCGCATCGTCCTAGAGCGCGAGTTCTGGATCGCTGTCATGAAAGCCCAGCGCGACCTCGGTCTCGACGTGCCCGCCGAAGCGATCGCCGCTTACGAGGCAGCGAAAGACAGCGTCGATGCTGGCTCGATCATGGCCCGCGAAAAAATTACCCGCCACGATGTAAAGGCGCG
>JBDTNJ010000381.1:0-2124 GCA_039933825.1 Luteolibacter sp. | reverse complement strand
ACACTCGTGTTCTACGCGCTGAGCCGGCGCATCAGTTTCTTGCGGACCGCGCCGGGATTCCCCGAGAGCGGGTTTTCCGGGCTCTCGCGGAAGGAGCTCCTGCCGATTCCGCCATTCTCACCCGCACGACCGCCGACCTTCAAGTCCTGCTCCAAGTTCTCCATTAAACGTCGTATCTTATGAATCCTGAATCCTATCAAAACGTATCAAATATACCTCCTGTTCACAGCTTGGCGGAGTTGATCCACCGGATGCGCGAGCAGATCCGCAGCGTCATTCTCGGGCAGGAAACGGTGATCGATCAGGTGCTCGCTGCTTTGTTAGCCGGGGGGCACGTGCTGCTTGAGGGGAAGCCGGGACTTGGTAAAACGCATCTCGTCACGACCTTGGCCCGGACTTTCGGCGGGCACTCGGCACGGATCCAGTTCACTCCCGATCTGATGCCATCGGATGTCACGGGATTTCGATTGTTTGATATGAAAAGCCAGACATTCCAGTTGCGTCAGGGGCCGGTGTTTACCAATCTTTTGTTAGCGGATGAGATCAACCGTGCGCCTGCGAAAACCCAGGCGGCATTGTTGGAAGTGATGCAGGAAATGCAGGTCACGATCGATGGGGAGACTCTCAAACTCGCGCCGCCATTCATGACCCTGGCGACCCAGAATCCTGTCGAACACGAAGGCACCTATCCGCTGCCTGAAGCCCAGTTGGACCGTTTCATCATGAAGGTGCTCATTGAGTATCCTAACCGCGAGGCCGAGTGCGAAATCGTCACCCGCGCATCGGCTGAAACCCCGGGCGGTACCGATGGTGGAGTGGTAATGGTCTGCGGTCCTCGCGAAATCATCGCCGCCCAGGAGGCGACGGCTGCGATTCAGGTAGTCCCCGAAGTGGTCGGCTACGCGGTGGCACTGGCGGAGGCCACACGCGAGTCGCGCTCGGTGTCACTCGGTGCCGGGACGCGGGGTGCGATCAGTCTGGTGAGAATCGGCAAAGCCTTCGCCGCACTTGAGGGGAGGGGATTTGTCACCCCGGACGATATCAAACGAGCGGCACTTCCGGTGCTCCGGCATCGGGTCCAACTCACTCCCGAAGTCGCGATCAGCGGGCAGGATGTGGATGAAATTCTCCATGCCATCGTGGAAAGCGTGCCAGCGCCGAGACAATAGTTTTGAGTTCCACCCGTCATTCATGAGTCCGACCTCTCGACTGCTGACGTTTGCATTTGCTTGGCTCCTGCTCGCCACCGTCGCGGCCGCCTTGCCCGTGCTGATGCTGCCCTGGTTGTGGCTCGGCGGGGTGCTGGCCTTGGTGATTTTGGTCGATGCGCTGACCGTCCGGTTTCTCATGCCGTTGGAAATCGAACGTCGTCTGCCCGGTCGATTCGCGCTTGGTGAGGCAGGCGAAGTCCGCCTGATCCTGCGGAATTCATCTACTGTTCTGGCTAGCGTTGAGATTTTCGACGGCATTCCGACAGGTGCGGAAGCGTCCGCTCTACCGTGGTCCGGCATAGTTCCGCCGCAGCGGGAAATCAAAGTGTTCCATCCGGTGACGCTGCTGGAACGAGGAGAAGCTATCTTTGGTCCCGTGCAGGCCAGGCGGTATTCGCCGATGAACCTCTGGACGAGGAGAACACTCCATCTATCTGCGGAAACCGTTAAAGTTTATCCGAACTATGAGCCGGTCATTCGTTTTGCCCTGCTAGCGATGCAACACCGTGAAAGCCCGCTGGGCATCGTGCGCCGTGCGCGGGCGGGTACGAGCCAGGACTTCCAACAGCTCCGCGATTACCGTGATGGAGACCCGCTCGCACGCATCGATTTGAAAGCCTCCTCACGCCGGCAGGCACTGATCAGCCGTGACTATCAAGAACAACGGAACCAGTCGATCGTCTTTCTGTTGGATACCGGTCGGCGGATGCGCGCGCTCGATGGCGGCGTCCCGCAGTTCGATCATGTACTCAATGCGATTTTATTGGTCGCTCATGTGGCCTTGCGACAAGGCGATCAAGTCGCGGTGAAGTCTTTTGGAGGAACGGATCGCTGGCTGCCGCCGATGAAGGGATCCCACGCGATGCCGGTTTTGCTGAATCATCTTTACGATTATCAAACGACGCCCGCGCCG
>JBDTNJ010000380.1:0-3297 GCA_039933825.1 Luteolibacter sp. | reverse complement strand
CGAACACTGCAGACAACGTTGGGCTGTTCAGTTTCGGGACCGCCGCCGCGACGGATCGGGCGCTTGGTTCACGGGCGACAAGCAATGTGGAGGGCAACGCACCGGTTCTCTATGGCGTTCGGCTTGTGAACGGCACCGGCCTGACTTTGACGAAGTTCACCATTACCTACACGGGTGAGCAGTGGTTTAAGAGCACCCAGACCACCGCTCACGCGCTGTTTGTTGATTACCAGTTAGGTTCTGCGGGCATCGCGGTGGGGACATGGAATACTCTAACTTCAGCTAGCTTCACCTCTCCCATCAGCACTGGCACCACAGCGACGGCGTTGAATGGAAACTCCGCTGCCAACCGCACGGTGCAGGTGGTCGTGGCAGGAGCCGTGTCATGGGCTCCGGGACAGGAGCTTTGGATACGCATCCGCGACGAGAACGAGTCTGGCAGCGAGCAAGGCCTCGCGGTCGATGACTTCCATTTTCTTGCAGATAATGAGAGCGGTTTGTTTTTCAATGGCAGCACTGCCCATTTGACCATGGGGTATGGCGCGGCGAGCGCGGCAGCATTCGGTACAGCCGACTTCACGATCGAGTGCCGTTTCCTACGCACGGGCGGGGGTGTTAGTGCATCCAGTGGCACTGGCGGTGTGACAGCCGTGCCATTGATCGCCAAGGGCGTCGGCGAGGCGGATGGCGACGCCCGGGATGCGAACTACTTTCTTGGCATCGATGTCAATGGTAGGCTTACGGCCGATTTTGAACAACGCAACGCAACAAACAACGGGACTGCATATGCGGCGGGACAGAACTTTCCCATCACAGGTTCCACCACACTGCAAAACGGAGTGTGGTATCATGTCGCGGCAAGTTATAACACTACCACGGCAACCTGGAAGCTATATGTAAACGGCATTGAGGAAACCACATCCATTCCTTCGGGATCACCCACGGCGTTCGTCGGCGTGGTGCCTCGCTTCGACAGCCTGCAGGGGCTTGGCATCGGCACGACGATCAATTCGATAGGAACGGTTTCCGGTTTCTTTCAAGGTGTCATTGACGAGGTGCGTATCTGGAATATCGCCCGCAGTTCCTCGCAGATCCTTGCGGGCAAGGATGCGGAAATCGTCTCCGGGCAGACCGGAATGTTAGCACGCTTCGGCATGGATGAGGCTACGGGAACATCCGTGGCTGGCACCACGGCGGCGGGCGTGGCTACTCCCATCGGAAATCTATCAGGAGCGACTTCTCCTGTGTGGGTCAATGCCAATAGCTTCTCCGTCAATGCCGGCCCAAGTTCTGGGACGGTCGTTCGCGGGCCCTATCTGCAAAAAGCAGCGGCTACCCAAATGGCTGTCTGCTGGCGGGGCAGCCAGAGTGCGGTGGGTCGTGTCCGCTATGGTACGGACGTCATGAATTTGAGCCGGTATAAAGATGATGCGTCCGCTCCGGCTTCGCCATTCAATCATGTCATCACTCTCACCGGACTTACTGCGGGCACCACCTATTACTATAGCGTCGGCTCCGCAGCGGATACGCTCGCCAGCGGTTCAGAATACACCTTCACTACGCCACCGCTAACTGGTAGCGTCATGGATACCCGTGTCTGGGTGCTTGGCGATGCGGGCACCGCCACCTCCAATCAAATCGCCGTGCGTGACGCCTTCTATACATGGACTGGCGCGCGCACGCCAAATCTGGTTCTACAGCTTGGAGACAACGCCTATAGCACGGGCACCGATCAGAATTTTACGGACGGCATGTTCAACATTTACACCACCATGCTGCACAAGACACCATTCTGGTCCTGTCTTGGAAATCACGAAACCAATCAAGCCACCGCGAATGTTGATACCTATCCCTACTTCGACATCTACACGCTGCCCACCACCGGTGAGTGCGGCGGCGTCGCTTCCGGCACCGAACATTATTATTCGTTTGATTATGGAAACATCCATTTCATCGCCCTCGACTCGATGACTGCGGTCCGCTCGGTATCTGGTGCCATGGCCACATGGCTGCAGTCCGACCTAGCCAGCACCACCGCCACATGGATCATCTGTTTCTTCCATCATCCTCCCTATACCAAAGGTTCACACAACTCGGACACCGACATCGAACTCATCCAGATGCGTTCTAACATTCTTCCGATCCTTGAAGCCGGTGGCGTGGATCTGGTGCTCTGCGGGCATAGTCATTGTTACGAACGCTCCTACCTGCTGGACGGCCACTACGGGCTTTCCACTTCGCTGACATCGGCAATGAAAAAAAATGCGGGCGATGGAAAGCCCGGTGGGAACGGTGCCTATGTCAAGCCGCTAACAGGAACGCGCGACCACTTTGGTGCGGTCTATGCCGTGACGGGTTCCGCCGGACAGGCCACCAACTGGACGGGTGGCAGTACTGCAGCTGTCAACCCCACGCCACACCCCGCGATGTATGCATCGCTCCTCAGTCTCGGTTCCCTTGTGCTCGATATCAACGGCACGCGCCTCGACGCCACGTTCCTTCGCAACAACAGCAGTACGCCGGACTCCTTCACCATCATCAAACAGGGATTTGCCGACAGCGATGCTGACGGTATTTCCGACGAATACGAAATCGCTCACGGACTCAACCGCTTCAATGCCGCTGATGCCGCGCTCGACAGTGATGGCGATGGTGTCACGAACCTTAGGGAGTTCATTTTTTCTACCGCGTCTAACGTCTCTGACCGCTATACCTTCAGCACGGCCTACAACAAGTACTCCGGCACCAACACTCTGACCTTTACTACCGCCACGGGCCGTAATTACCGCGTGATGTATAGCAACGACTTGCTCTCGTGGCAGCCCGTCACACCAGCAATTACCGGCACCGGCGCGGCAATGCTGTGGACGGATGATGGCACCACCACCGGTTCCAGTCCATCCGCTGCTCCCAAGCGTTTCTATAGGATCGAAGTCACGGTCGCGCCATAGATGGCTGTTTTTAATATGAACTGCACAAGTGGATGAGCGTGGGATATGAGCAGACGTCATGGAGGTGGGAGATAGGAAGAAATGTACGTTGCATGGACCCCAGAGCCATGTGTTTCATTACTATTTATACCTGAAACTATTCATTTGAACCCTTGAGGCGTTTCAAATGAAAAGTTAGGAAACCTCCGAAAAGGAGAAGTCTGGCCAGTCATCTAACAATCATTCCGAGCGCCGAAATCCCAGCTAGCGCGAATGCCGATAGTGAAATCATCGTTCTGTCATCCTGACCTTCGCTTCTGCCAGAAGCCGAACTGGCGCTCGATCTTGCCTTTGGATTGGGGATCTT
>JBDTNJ010000379.1:0-22362 GCA_039933825.1 Luteolibacter sp. | reverse complement strand
GACCGCGCCTACCGCATCGGCCAGAACAACCCGGTCTTCGTCCACAAACTCCTCTGCCAGGACACCGTCGAAGAGCGCATCCACAAGCTCCAACAGGAAAAAGGCAAACTCGCTGCTGGCATTCTCGCGGACGCCGACGTTTCCACAAGAATGGACGCCGGTATGGTGCGGGCGTTGTTGGGAGAGTGAGATATTAGCGCGGGCAAATTTTCCGAAGTAATCTCCGGAATTCCGCCGAGTGCTGCGGTTCTATCAAATGGCAGAGTTCGTGTGCGATAACGTGACTGACGAATTGCGGTTCCTGGGTTGCGAGGAGCCAGTGGAAGCGGAGGCTGCCGGACTGAGAACAACTACCCCAGCGGTTGCCGAGTTCCCTGATTTGGAAATCCGGGACCGGGATCTTGAGGATGGACGAGTAGTGTTCCAACAATGCCGGGAGCATCGATTCAAGTTTCTCTCGCAGGGCTTTCTTGATCAGACGCTGTCCTGAGGCTGGCGTGGATTCGGGCGGCAATTGGAGGCGGAACTGCCTGCCGCTGATCTCAAGCCTAGGGCGCTTTACGTCTACCGATATTCCAAACAAGCTCGACTCAGCCATGTTCACGATGGCGGATGGGGGTCAAGGAGGGCAAAGGAGGGCAAAGGAGGGCAAAGGAGGGTAGAAATTAGATTTAAGTAATCGAAATTTTCGTAAAATGACCATTTGTAATCGTTTTGAAAGTTTTGTAATCGTTTTTTTGGCAAAGCGGCCATTTGTAATCGTTTTGACAGAACCGTAATCGAAAAATCATGGAAACTCCCGAATGTAGTCGAATTGGATATTCATGGTTGGCCGAGAAATTTGGAGTCGTGACGCTGCCGTATTGGCGGGAGAGCCGGGCGCTGGCCAAGGGGGCGCGGCGGCTGGTGGAGAAGGATGGGCGACAGATCGAGTATCTACCGGCGGCACGGGATTTTGGAGATGATGTGTTCGCCCATCTGGAATTCGCCCTCAAACGGGAAGGCTTGAATTTGGAGCTGCTGCGCAAAGTCCTGCCGCTGCTCGACGGCGGCGAGGTCACCGATTACGTCCGCAGCAAGCCGACGGGCCGCTACGCGCGGGTGGTCTGGTGGTTATACGAAGAATTCACCCGGACAAGGCTGGATCTGCCGGATTTGGAGATGGGTGGATACGTGGGTCTTCTCGACGAGGAAATTTACGTGCCGGGACCAGTGACGAAGGTCAGGCGGCAGCGGATCAACGTGAATCTGCTGGGTTCGCTGGATTTTTCTCCGATGGTTCGGACGAAGGGTTTGGGCGAGTGGAGTGAGGAGGCGCTGCGAAAGCGATGCGAGGAAATCGCGGGGGAGTATCCGCCGGAAATTTTCGAACGGGCGGTCTGCTACCTCTACGCCAAGGAGAGCAAGAGCAGCCATGAAATCGAACGTGAAACGCCGGACCAGAAGCGGGCGGAGAAGTTCATCGGCCTGCTGGAACAAGCGTGGCACCGGAGCTTTCTGAAAAAAGAGGCCCTCGTGGAACTCCAGAAGGCGATTGTCGATCCGCGCTACGCGAACCAAGGCTGGCGGAGTGAAATCGATGAGCAGGTTTATGTGGGAGAAACACTGGGTCCCGGACATGAACGGATTCATTTTGCGGCACCCAAGCCAGGGGATCTCGACGAGCTGATGAATGCATTTCTGCTGATGTCCCGGCGCATCACCACCCGCCGGGTGCAAACAAAGCCCGGCATCTGGGTCGCCGAAACTTCACGTGTTCCAACTTTGGTCGCGGCGGCCGTGGTTTCGTTCATTTTCGATTTCCTCCATCCCTTCAGCGATGGCAACGGCCGGATTCATCGCTTCCTTCTTCATCATGTTCTCGCAAGGAACGGCTTCGGCCCAAAAGGCATCATCCTGCCGGTTTCAGCGGTGATTCTAAACCGCCCGCGTGAATATGATCAGGCGCTCGAGAGCTTTTCGAAACCTTTGATGGAACTGGTGGAATACGAACTCGATGACCGTCAAAGAATGACGGTGAAAAACGAGACGGCCGATTTCTACCGTTACATCGACTGCACGGACCTCACGCGGATCACCATCGATTTCATCCGGGAAACGATCGAGGCCGAGTTGCCCGCCGAACTCCGATATTTGACCAAATATGATGAAATCCGTGGAAACATGCGGGACATCGTCGAGCTGCCGGACCGGGTGGCGGACTTGTTTGTAAAGCTCTGCAGGCAGAATGGCGGGCGGCTTTCCAAGCGGAAGCGGGAGCTACCCGAGTTCGTGGTTTTGACGGACTCGGAAATTACCGCCTTGGAAGAAGTGGTTTGCACCGGGCTGGGTTTTTCTTCGGACTTGGGCCAATCATTCTGACAAACGCATGCAAATTGCGTTTCCGTAATCGAAATTTTTGAGAAACGGCGATTTGTAACGATTCTGAAAGTTTCGTAATCGTTTTGGAGGGTTTTCGACCCAGAACGGAGGGACGCTTTCAAGCAACAAGAGGGTTTGCCGGAATTCGAGACTTTGAGGGAAGGGATGGTATCGCTCGAAGAATCACGCACGTCGCATGACCATCGTGGCCATCCCATCACCATGGCTGTCCGGGCGCGAACTCCGCTCCGGTGTCATCCCTGACCCAACCATTCGGAAGATAGGTGACCTCGACGGGATACCAAGTGCAAACGAGGTTTGGGCCCGGCAGTTCGCCGACATCGAACTGGTCGCAGCGATTCCTCATTTCGCGCGCCAAGCCGGTGAAAGCCGTGGCACGATCCGGATAGACTTGCCAGCCTTGTTCGTCCCAGTCGTGCGGCACCGGTCCGTTCCAGCGATCGTCTTGATAGAGGCACCAGCCTTTCACTGTCTGACCTTCGGGCGGTGGATTGAGGCGCGGGATGTTCATGAGTGAGGAAATCTGATTGAACTCCCGCACTTCAAGCTCCAGGGCGATGGCGCACTCATAGCAAGCGGCTCAGGAGGGTCGAGTGGCTGTTTTTGTTTTCAAATGGGTGAGCAGTTCCTCACTCACGTCGTCCGGAATTTCGGCGCGGGCGATGATTTCGGGCCAGAGTTCGAGCGGTGGCCCGGCGACGAGCGCTGCATCGAGGTGAACATTCCGGAGATCGTCGCTGAGATATTCCCGCCGACCGCAGTGTTGTGCTTGGCAACTCTTCCGGATGCCCGGGGCGCAGGTTTTCCATGAGCAGATGCGGCCGATGTATTCGCCTTGCGGATTGCAGAGAAACACATCGGTGCCGCAACCGTCGCCGGTCTGCATGGTTTTGCCGAGCAAGCGGCGCGTGAGGCGGGCGAGCACTCCGAGCGGCATCCCGTCGTCGACCTCGAGGAGGAGATCGACGTCCTTGGGGTTGGCCTTTGGCGTGGCGAGTGAACCTAACAGCGAGATGCGCCGGACGCCGGGCAGAAGGCGGGAGTCGTTGACGAAGGCGAGCACGGAGCGGAGGAGGTTGGCGCGTTTGTTAGGCACGGGAGGCGCTTCGAAAATATCCCAGCCCCACTCCGGCTCGATGTTTTCATTCCGGAGCCACTCCACGATGCGCTCGCGCTGGCGGCGGGTCTCGAACCACCCCCAGCGGTGCTTCAGTTCGACGTTTCCGCCGCCGAAAACGATGTCATTGAAACGCCGGAATGCTCCTTTGCCTCGAATGGCTTGCTCCAGTTGGGTGCGTGGCGGGCCGGGCGGTAGAGAATCCGCGAATTCGTCGAGTTCGCCGTAGGACAAATCTTCGAATAAGCCGGAGGGAAGCTCAGTGTGGCTTGTACTGGCTAACAAAGCATCGACTTCATCATCATCTTCCGGGTTGACGATCTTGCCGGTGGTTAGATCCAGGAAGGAAATGCATGGCTCATCAGACAAATCCGGACCGACTGCGGCGAGAAATTCGAATGCTGCTTCGAGTTCCAGGATGTCCATTCGCAGGTGGCGGAGCGGCTGTTTCATGGCTGGTTGTTCGGATTGAGGTGCTTCTCCATCGAGCCGACGCTGCTCAAGCAGATCCCAGCGCTCACCCTGGTGTAAAAAAACGTCATCGGCGTTGGCAAGAAGCCATTCGTCGAGATCGTCGATGATTTCCCCGTCAATAACGATAACCCGGCGTTTCGAGCGCCGCTGTTTTCCACTGACGAAAAAGGTGTCCCAGACATAGTGGCCACGCTCGTCGGTGTAATACTTCCGCGCTTGTCTGCGGTTTTTCTTTCCCTTCTTCGGCATCGGCTTTGGTTCGTATGAGTCTTCGCCCGCCAGGGTTTTTCCGACGGGGAGGCAGGCGCGGGAGCCACGCGTCACTCACAATCCTTATGGAACGTTCCGTAATCGGTTTCAATCCACACTTCGGCCTCCTTGTCGATCCAACCGCCACAAGCGGTGCAGGTGTTCCATCGATCGAGGATCGGACAGGGCGGCCATTGGGGGGCTCTGACATCACGCAGGATTTCAGGGGCGGCCATCATATAACAGGTGCCTGGCAGACGTTGCATGCCCCACCCGCTGAAATGACGCATCAGCGCCTCTCGATCCTCGTCGGGGGGATTTCCATGGTAGGTCGCGAACTTCGTCGTCGAAATCATCGTAACCACGGGGCAGGTGTTGGAGCGGTGTGGCGTCCAGCAGTATCAGCCCCACCCGCGGGTCAGCCATAGCGCGGACGGTTTTCCGCATCACTTCGCGTCCCAAGCCGATGCGGCGGAACGACGGCCGCAGGGCGATGAAGTGCACGCAGAGAAGTCCGGATGCGGGATCCAGGAAACGCGGGATCGGCTCGCGAAAATCCTGCCGGTCATGATCGATGATGTCCTCAAAAACATCGCAACTCCTGGCATCGGCATCCCAGAGTTCCAAAAACGCGGCAGGCGAGGCGGGATCTTCTGCGAATAGATAATGCGCGTCCACCAGCCCGGCCGTCTCGCCGCCGCATTCGATCCGGCCCTCGATCTCCAGCAAGCACTCTGCAAACCGTGGATCCGGTTCCTCGCCCTCGTCCAAGCGGTTGATCTTCCAATGTATCTTCAGGTTTTCCATGCATTGAGGCTACACCGGGTCCGCTCGACGGCTCAAGGCCCAAGCACCAACCCCGGTTTTCAACCACAAGATACTCTGTCAGGAAACCGTCGAGGAGGCATCCACAAACTCCAACAAGAAAAAGGCAAACTTGCCGCAGGGATACCAGCGAACGCGGACATTTCAAACCATCTCGACGCCGCGATGGGGCGGGCGTTGCAGGACGGGTGAGGAGAGTTTCAATTGCTTCGAGACCGGTGCCGTGCTGAACATCCATCGGGCGAAGGAGATTTCCGCAGTCCTCAACCTTTCGGCAATGGCGCGGGAAACCGGGATCAATTTGTACACGCTCCAAGTCTAAATCTGGCGGGAGACCTCGCTCAGCGGCACCGAAACAGCCGCTTTGATCGTCGCTCTGAAACGTTTTTATTTGGCAACTACTGTTCGATAGAAGTCGAAATGTTAGGTTGTGGGGGCTGACCCCTCCCAATTTCACGGGTGGAATAAATTCCGCGCTCCCGCGCTACAGTGATCGATTACCCTTCACATCCGCTCATCACGGCTTTTCGAAAACCAGGAAATGCTGCCACGGCAACTCGCTTTTGTTGGAAATGAAATGGAAGCCCGCTCCTTCCAGCTCCAGCCTTGCCTGCGCCTCCGTCATCTTGTGCAGGCGCTTGATCGGTACTTTCGGATCTTCCGCGCGGAACTCCAACAGATAGATCCTGCCGCCTGGCTTCAGCGCGCTGTGTAGCGAGGCCAGCATCTCCGCTGGAAACGAGAATTCATGATAGGCGTCCACCATCAGCGCCGCGTCCAGCGATGCCGGCGGCAGATCGACCGAATCCTCCTTCCCCAGATGCGGGACGACGTTGGTGATGCCCAATTCCGCCGAGCGCTTTTTCAGGAACTCCAACATCTCCGGCTGGATGTCCACGGCCACCACCTTTCCTTTTGGGACCTTTGGCGAAATACGGAATGTGTAATAGCCGGAACCCGCGCCGATGTCTGCGATCACGGCATCGTCCTGGAGTTCAAGCGCGTTGATCGCCTTCGTGGGCGCTTCTTCCTTTTCCCGATCGTCGCGCTCCAGCCAGCCGATCGCCGGGTGCCCCATCACCTGCGCGATTTCGCGGCCGCAGTAGAATTTCCCGATCCCATCGGGCGATGCGGTGCCATTGGTGTAAGACGGCGCAGCCACTTCCGGAGTCTTGGTTTGGGCCGGCGCGGCTGGTTCCTGGTGACGGGAGCAGCCGAGGATTCCCAGCGTCGCGGCGAAGAAAAAAGGCAAGGAGTGAAAACGCATTCCCCCACTACTGGAACAAATGGCAGCGGTGTTTCAATCTGTAAAAACCGCAAGCTCATCTTCCCGGATCGGAATCACTTTTATCAGGCCGCGCTGTCACAAAGACCAACCGCATCCCCCCAAAAAAAATCGCTCTCGCTCCAGCACACCCCACAATTCATGCTTCAGATCGGTCCACAGCGGCGGGTCCAGCTTTACCCCATTACCTTCGTGGTCACTGATGTCCTCCGGGTTTGCCTCCAGGAATGCCGCGTTGTTCGTCACCAGCACATAGTCCGTGTAGGCATACGGACTCGCCCCAGCCTTGATGATTCGTGTGGATTGGTAGCCCGTGGCTGCCGCCAGTTTCTGGATCACTGGAGTCAGCGATACATGGCTATTGGTCACGTTCACCACAATGATCCCGTCCGGTTTCAGATGGCGGCGGTAAATGGCGAATGCCTCCACCGTGAGCAGATGCATCGGCACACTATCACCCGAGAATGCGTCGGCAATTCGAAATAGCTCAGAATACTGAACGAGGAGGGTGAGCGAACGGTTAGGATTGGGGCACCGCGAACCTTACAAGTCTTTCTGAGAGGGAGAAGGGGTGACTTTATTAAGTGAGGATTTCTGCTATTCTGCTATTCTGCCTGGATACATCGGGCGAGACGGATTCTCATCCGATTCAGCCGCGCTTCGGAAACCGTCCCGAGTTTCCCTAGGATAGCCGAGTGAGAAAGGGTAGTCCGCATCCCGAGTCGAATCAAAGAAGCCACTTTCGATCCGCTGTCTGGGAATTCATCATCGCTAAACGTGATGACCTCATCAAAACCCGGGCACTCGTGATGCAGCTTCGAACTCAGCGCGCAAACCAGATAGTCGTAAAACGGAGGCATTTGGCGCAGAAGTAATACAGGGCGAGGTTTCACGCGTCCGTCGGCCTGTTGGAGCTTGGCCAAGGCGATATCTCCGGCCTTTCTGGCTTGATGTCGGCCAAAGTGTATTCGACCTCATCATCTGCGTAGGCCTCAGCCAGACCACTTTCGGCGAGGCGAAGAAAGCTTTCACGATCGTCATCGGAATCATCGAGAACCGTCACGATCAAACGTGCGTTAGGCCGCAAGGTGACGTTTTCATCGAGCAATACCTGCGAGCCATCATAGTGGGCTGGAATACTCATCTGTGGCATGTTCGCATGTTAGGGTCATCCGGCGCTTGGGTCACCTCTGGACTCCGGGCTGTCTTGGAGGTGGAACACAGCTGCTTCCTACGCAAGCAACCACCGGGAGGGAAGTCTGCTAGAGGATAGCGGGGAATCAGTAAACTTGATTGTGCGTGCCTACATCGAGCAGGAGAATCGTGATGAATCCGCCTTCCTCGCGGTAGATCACCCGCAAGTCCCACGCAGCGGAGAAGGCACGCAAGCCAAGCAACCTGCCTTTCAGTGCGTGATCTCGCAAATGAGCTTCAAGACGGTTCGTTTCAAAAACAGCGATCGCTTGTTTCACGGTATTCCGCTGTTCAGCGGTAAGCTTGGCAAATGCCTTATCGAACTTTTTGTGAGAGAATATCCTCATGCACGCTTGGCAGTCGGGATTTTCGCCTTCCCGCGCTTGCCTCCTTCTCCATCCAGATGGCGGAACAGAGCCTTTGCCGAAGAGAATGGGCCAGACAGATTCGCTGGATCTTTTGATTCCTCCCATGCGGCCAGGATTCTCGCTTCCTGCTCCGGGCTGAATTCCGGCTCAGCCTTGAGAGCGAAAGGGATACTGCGGGACTTCGCCACCTTCGTGAAAAACATCCTGATGGCGGTAGTGGTATCTAAACCCAGCTCCGCAAAGACCCCTTCCGCCTCGTCCTTGAGGGATCGATCCATCCGCACTTGTAATTTCACTGCACTGGGATTCATGGGTTCCATTTCAGCCAGAACGGCTCCAAATGCAATCCTTTTGTCATGCAATCCATTCGTATTTGCCGAAAACCACCGAATGGGGTGTTGCATTTCCCCGCATTTTCTCCGTGAAATTCATGAGGCCTGCGGCGGAGATTTGCGGATTGAGGTGATACCGGGAGGCGGGACGCCACAGCTACTATTAGAGAAATGACCGCTGGATACGGCTACGAGAAATTCAACGCATCCATGTCGAAGACGACGGTGACGTCTTCGGGCAGGCTGGTTTTTGCGAGGATCTGTTGGACGTGGTGGGTGAGCGGGCGGGCGCGGTGGGAGCGCAGGGTGATTTGGAAACGGAACTGGCCGTGGGAACGGATGAGGGGCGAGGGGAGGACCTCGCCGAGGGTGATGCCGTTAGGTAAATTTTCGGCGAGGCGGAGGTGGAGGGTTTGCAGGGTGAACTCGGCGCGACGCTCGTGGGTGGAACGGGACGTTAGAACCGCGCAGTGGGCATAGGGGGGGAAGGAAAACTGACGGCGGAATTCCATTTCCTGCTCTGAGAAGCCGTCGAAGTCGTGCTTGCGGGCGTATTGGATGGACGGCGAGTGGGGGGTGAAAGTTTGCACGATGACCTCGCCCTCAAGATCGCCGCGGCCGGCGCGGCCTGCGACTTGGGTGATGAGTTGGAAGGTACGCTCGCCGGCCCGGAAGTCCGGGACATGCAGGCTGAGGTCGGCATTGAGGATGCCGACGAGGGTCACGTTTGGGAAATGCAGGCCCTTGGCGATCATCTGGGTGCCGATCAGAATGTCGATCTTGTGGGCTTTGAAAGCTGCAAGGGTATCGCGCAGGGCGTTTTTCCGGCGCATGGCATCGGCATCGATGCGGGCGAATTTGGCTTTCGGCAGCACCTTGGCTAACACCTCCTCCACCTTCTGGGTGCCGTAGCCTTGCAGGATGATGGCGGGACTTTTGCACTCCGGGCACTTGCGCGGGACGATGGCCTGGTGGCCGCAGACGTGGCAGACGAGGCGCTCGTCGGTGCGGTGATAGGTGAGGGCAACGGCGCAGTGCGGGCACTGGCAAACGTGGCCGCAGGCGGGGCACTGGAGGGAACGGGCGAAGCCGCGGCGGTTGAGAAAGAGGATGGATTGCTCGCCCTTTTCTAAACGCTGTTCGAGCGCGCTGCGGAGTTTATCAGATAGAATCGCGACGCCGCCCTTGTGTTTGGTTTGCTCCAAACGCATATCCACGACCCTAACGAGCGGCATGGAGGCACCGTCGGCCCGCTCGTTGAGACGGAGGAGTTCGTATTTTCCGGTCTCGGTATTGTGCCACGACTCGAGCGAGGGTGTTGCGGAACCTAACACGATGGCGCAGGGCTCGAAGGCGGCGCGCAGCACGGCGACGTCGCGGCCATGGTAGCGAGGGACGTTTTCCTGCTTGTAGGTGTTTTCGTGTTCCTCATCGACGAGGATCAGCCCGAGGTCCGGCAGCGGCGCGAAGACAGCGGAGCGTGCGCCGATGACGATGCGGGCGGTGCCCTTGCGGATGCGGTGCCACTCGTCGAAGCGCTCGCCTTGTGATAGATTGGAGTGCAGCACGGCCACTTGATCGCGCATGGCGGCGAAGCGTGACTTGAAACGGCGGACGGTTTGAGGTGTTAGGGAAATTTCCGGAACGAGGACGAGCACAGTTTTACCGAGATCGAGCGCCCGCTGGGCGGCTTGCAGATAGACTTCAGTTTTGCCGGATCCGGTGACGCCTAGCAAAAGGATAGGCTTGGAGGTTGCGGGATTAGCAACGGCGTGGAGCACGGATTCCAGCGCGGTGGCTTGGCCGGGATTGAGGACGAGCGGCTTGGATTCGATGAACTCCTCGAGGTTGTCCGCATCTGGATCGCGGCGGACTTCCTCGGCTTCGAGCCGAAGCAGGCCGGCTTTTTCCATGGATTTCAGCGCGGCCGCATTTCCCTCGCCGAGGTCGGAGACTGCCATGCGCATTTCGGAGGCATGAGCGAGCAGTGAAAGGATGGCGAACTGGCGGGGCGCACGTTTTTCCAATTTTGCGAGAACTTCGGGATCGGGTGCGACGCCAAGAATCGCGACGCGGCGGGTTTTTGCTGAGTTTTCCTCAGACCGGACGCCCTCGGGAAGGACTGAGCGGATCACGGATTCGATACTGGAGGCATAGTAATGCGCGATCCAATCAGCGGTGCGGAGCAGGACCGGAGTGATGAGTGGCTCGGGATCGATCAGGGATTCCAGCTCGCGGAGGGCGAAGTCCGCCTGCTCGGGCATGACGACGGAAAGCACGGTGCCGGTGGCGGATTTCCGGCGAAGAGGGATGCGCACACGGCAGCCGGGGAGCACGTTCAGACCGGCCGGAATGGCATAGTCGAACACGAGCTCGGAAGGGCCATCGATGAGGACGCGGGCGTTCACTGCTGGGAATGGTGCCGGGGGGGCGAGGCGGAAGAAAGAAGATTCAGCATCTCGGTCTACGTGAAACCGGGAAATTCCGGGCTTTCGCGGCAGCGGGGATTCGCTAGGGTGGAGCCGTGACCGAGAAACAAGAAGGAATGCTGGTGGCTGCGCCGGAACGCTGGGACGAGGCGTGTTTTGCGGTGCCGGCGCTGCGGGCGATGGTGGCATCCGGGCTGGGTGTTGGGATTTTGTGTCCGATCGAGCAGCGGGAGTTTTGGAAAATGATTGAAGGACTGGCAGTGATTGATTTCCCGCTCCGGGCGAAAGCGAAATCGGTGGCCGCCGGGATCCGTGGGGATTGGCAGGTGTCGCTGGCATGGGAGCCAGGTTTTGCAGCGGAAGTATTTAAAATCGCGGGGATTCCAAGGCGTTTAGGCCAGGAGGAGCGCAAATTGAAGAAGCTCCTGACGCACCCTCTCGGTTTCGCGGTGGGCCCGCTGGAGCATCGTGTGCGGTATTATCTATCCGCCGTCGAGGCGTTGGGGATGGAGCCCGGGAAAGCGGAGTTTTTCACGCCGCTTGCGATTGGAATCGAGCCAGTGGGAGGCGCGGTGTTGCTTTGCCCGGGATCGGACTTCGGGGCGAGTCATGAGTGGCCGCTTGAGAGATGGGTGGAAATCGGGCGGAAATTGCTCGAAAGCGGCCGGCGGGTGACGGTGGCAGGCGTAGATGGCGGGCGGGATTTGGGGAAACTTCTAGCGGAAACACTGGGGGAAACAGTCGAATTTTTCCATGCCGCACCACTTACCGGGGTTCTGCCCTTGCTGGCGGTCCACGGCCTCGTCATCGCAGCGGACGGCTCACTGCCGCACCTAGCTGCGCATTCCGGGGCGACGTGTGTGGTGCTTTTCGGCCCGAACGATCCTGCGTGGAAACGCCCACTCGGAAAGCGCCATGGTATCGTTCGCCGTCATGTGGAATGTGCTCCCTGTTTTCTCGCAAAATGCCCGCTGGATATGCGTTGCCAAAAGGAACTGGCCGTTGGCCGCGTGTGGGAAGTGGTCCGGGAGAAGCTGGCGTAGCTTTACTCGGCCCCATCGACGCCTTTGACCGGCAGCAGCAATGCGAAAAATGCTGCCGGGATAAACAGATAGGACGCCGTGAGCAGGACCCCCGCATAGTCGCCCTGCACCTTGTTATAGATCCCGAAAAATACCACGCCCACGGCCGAGAGGATGCGCCCGATGTTATAACAAAATCCCGCGCCCGTGCTCCGAAGCAGCACCGGGAACAATGGCGGCAGGCACATCGTGAACAGCCCGAAACACCCCTGCATCAGTCCGATGATGGCGAACAGCCCATAAGTCACCTGCAAGCCATGCACGTTCGAAAACGTGAACCACATCACCACGAAATACCCGGCTAACATCAGCGCGATCGCCCGTCCATAGCCGATCCATCCGGCCAATCCCCCAGCCGCGAAATTTCCGACCAACGAGCCCACCATGATCCACAACAGAGCCATCACCGTCGCTCCATCCCTCGCTGCTTTCAAACTCCCCACCTCTGGCAGACTGCGGATGTAGCTCTGCTGCCAGAACATGAAGGTCCAGTGTGCCGTTAGGGAAACCGCGCAAATCAACATCACCCGCCACGTCACGCTCCGCACCTCCGGCCCGAACAATTCGCGGATCTTCGGCGTGGCCCGCCCCTGTCTCGCCTCGGTCCATTCCTCCGTCTCCGGCACCGCGCTGCGGATCCACAGCGTGATGAAAGCCGGGACAACCCCCACCAGGAAAATCCACTGCGGCGGATGCCCCTTGAGCAAGGCTCCCGCCAGACAGGCTAATAAAATTCCGCAGTTCACCGCGCTCTGCAGCGTTGCCGCGATCCATGGCCGCCATTTTTTCGGCCATGTTTCCGATAGGAGCGATGCCCCCACCGCCCACTCTCCGCCAATGCCCAGAGCTGCCAGAAAGCGGAATACTAGCAGGTGCCACCATTCCTGTGAGAAATACGACAGCCCGGTGAAACAAGCGTAAGTTAGGATCGTCAGCACCAGCGCTTTGCTCCGCCCCAGCAGATCCGCCACCCGGCCGAAAAAACCACCGCCCAGCGCCCAGCCCACCAGAAACGCCGCCTGGATGATCGATGCCTTTTTGCCCACCTCCGGATCGGACTCACCCGTCATCAGCAGCTGCGCCACGAACGCCGTGGCCACCAGCGTGTAAAGATGCATGTCCAGACCGTCAAACAACCACCCGAGCCACGCCGCCAAGCCCGAGCGGACCTGTTGTGGCGATAGATCCCGAAGCCTGCGGACCTCAGTGACGGGGGATGGGTTGGAAATGCCGCTCATGGGGGAGTTCCGTATTTTCAGCATGTCAACGCCGATGACGAGCGAAATGACCGGCTAGTCCGTCGCTTGATCGAGAGCCACGCAGACCAGATCCATCCTCATCTCAGATTGTCCAGATTCACCCGGATTGCGTCCAAGCATTGCTTGCGGGCCTGGATGCAGTCCGTTTGTGTTTGATTCTCCGCCGGGTATCGTCTTCCCGCCCTGCAACTCGGCCATTCTCCGCTCCATTTCCCTGATCCGTTCTTTATCAGCGTCGTCCGCCTTGTAGATGTTTGATAGAAAACAGACTGCCAGAGCGCGGATGAGCAGATTCTTTATGATGAATGTTGAGAGATTCCCCTCGGGATCGGATGAAATCAGGGATCCACGTTGGTCACGTTTGGCGGCGTGATGATGATCGGGGGAGTCGTTGGCAAGAGCGGCTTTCCACCAGGGCCACCAACCGTGGGTCCGATGGGTCCATGACCCGGGAAATCCAGAGGATTGGGCATCGCCGCGACACTGTCCGGCACGATCGCCTTGGAATCTTTGGCGTCTTTGGAATCCTTCGCACTCTTGGCGCTGGAGCCGCCATCACCGCCATTTGCATCGTATTTGGCTAACACGGATTGGACACCGGCAAGCGATTCCGGCACGGTCGCAATCGCGCATTGGGAAATAATCCGCATCATTTCGGGAGCGGCGATGATCGAGGTTTCGACGATCGAAACAACCGTTTCGACATCAGCATCGCTTGCCGTAATCGCCGTTTTGATGATTTCACAAGAACACGCGGGATTGGCCTTTACTTCGGTTTCAACCATTTCAAGCAACTTGGAATCATCGAGCTTGATGCGTTGTTCGAGTGAGAGCGAGATACTCACGCAGTTCGACTCCGGCTTGCCCGATTCACGATACACTGCGGAAATCAGGGCGAGGTCGGTTTTCACACCGTCTGTTGGGACTGTGGATGCACCCGCCGCGATCTGCCGGAAGGGCGATGGCTTTTGCAAAACCGCGAGATCGACTACGGCAGCTACCGGGCGGCCTTTTTGCAGGCGGGTTTCCAGTGTCATCGAATCCTGCGCCGTGTAAACCACCTGTCCTTCCGGGGGCGATCCTTGGGCCTTGTCCACCGTGGGCAGTTCTCCCGGCGAAAGCGAGGTTCCCGCATCGGGTGCTGCATCCCGCCGTCCTTCAGGAAGACCTGCGAGATTTTCGGTATAGGTCTGAGCCACAAGGGGAATGAGGAGGCTCAGAAAAACAGACGTGCCTATGCAGAATTGCGTTTTCATGGGTAAGGGTAGAATGGATTAAACATCACCCTTGAAATTAAACAAGCCTTAATTTTTAAAATTTCTTAATCTACCCAAGGCGCGGGACAAAGGCATACGGCCATCAGAGCTTTTTCTGAAAGCAGTAGGACCTATAAAAAAGCTCCCCATTCAAGAGCGCGTTATAAACCCGCGAGCCATGGACGCCGGCGAAGTCGCGGCCGAGGCTGTGCAGGAACTTGGGAAGTTTTTTATCGAGCAGTTCGACGGAGCGGGCCGAGTTGCAATCCATCCCGCGCAGGACGACTGCGCTGATATCCTTCGCTTGCTTGAGACTGAGAGGAGAGTTTTCCATCGCGGTTTCCCATTTGTCGAGGCCATCGCTGAAGCGGAAATCCGCGTAGAGAAAAAAACCGCCGGGCTTGAGGACGCGGGCCACTTCCGAGAGGAATTTCGGGAAATTCGGGTAACAATGCGAGGCCTCCACGTTGATGACGGCATCGAAATTGTTGTCTGGAAAAGGCAGGTTTTGGGCATCGCCTTGGACGAAATCGAGGCCCACGACGCGATGCCTGCTTTTACAAAAATCGATGCCGGCGGGATTGAGGTCGAGTCCGGTATACTTCGCCGGCTCTTGGGTGCGGGCGAGGTAGGATGCGCCGCCGCCGTGACCGCAACTGACTTCGAGTACGTTTTTCTGACGGAAATTCACCTGCATGCCGACGTGGTGATAGAGCTGGATGCAGGCGCGGTTCGGTTCGTCCTCCGGTGAGAGCGGAATGGCCATCGGCGGATCTGTCTCAAAGGCGTAGTTGAGGAAAATCACTTCTTCGCCATGAAGCCGCCGGGTAAGGAAGGGGTACCAGAATTTCCAAATCGCTTTGCGAACGGCACCGACGGCGAACAAATGATCGATGAGTGGCATGGCGATAGGGTAAGGGTAAGTAGTGGCTTATGCGTTCCGAATGGCGATGACCGCGTCCGCCATGCTTGGCGCACGAAAAGTGGAGGAGCCGGCAACCATGACATTTGCCCCGGCGGAAAAACACCGGGCAGCCGTGACGGCATCAATACCGCCGTCCACCTCAATATGAAATGTTAGGTTTTTTGCCTGTCTGATTCGAGCGGCGGCGGTGATTTTTTCCAATATTTCAGGCATGAATGCCTGACCGCCGAAGCCGGGAACCACGGTCATGCAAAGCAATAGGTCAATCTGATCGAAAAACGGCTCCACGGCGCTCAAAGGAGTGGCGGGATTGAGCGCGAGCCCGACCTCGCAGCCGGCATCACGAATGCGCCGCAGGGTGTCGACGATATCATGCTGGGCCTCGACGTGGACCGTGATCATGTCGGCTCCGGCGGCAACGAAACGTTGCAAATAGTGATCGGGCCGCGAGATCATCAGGTGGACATCGAGGTAGATATCGTTCGATTCATGCACCGTTTGCACGACCGCGGGGCCGAATGAAATGTTGTCCACAAAATGCCCGTCCATCACGTCCATATGCAGCCAATCCGCTCCGGCATGGATCGCCCTGCTGACTTCTTCTCCAATGCATGAAAAATCCGCTGCCAGTAAAGACGGGGCAATCACCCGGTCCTGAAAATTTTTAGGAATCACAGAAGGGATACGAACCACGAACGCGCAGCGATGACACGCAAAATCGTTCCAGTCCCGGTAGATCCTCCATGACGCAGCTAGCGACTCAGCCATGAAATGACGAGGAAATCCGCGTGCATCCGTCTGCGCCATCCGCTACCCATCGGGCGTGGACGACGAGGGACCGATCATTGATTTGCATAGTGATGTCTATTTCATGGGCCAGGCGCTGCGCGAGGCCCACAAGGCGTACGCCGCCGGGGAAGTGCCGATCGGTGCGGTGATGGTACGCGAGGGGCGCATCATCGCCCGTTCATGGAACCAGGTGGAAACGCTGAAGGACGCTACCGCCCACGCGGAAATGCTGGCGTTGTCCGCCGCGCAAGTCGCGCTCGGTGATTGGCGACTTGAAAAGTGCACGCTCTACGTGACCAAGGAGCCTTGCCCGATGTGCGCCGGAGCGATCGTGCATTGCCGGCCGGAGCGCGTCGTGTTCGGCTGCCCGGACCCGAAAGCCGGTGCCGCCGGTGGGTGGATCAATTTGCTCGAAGCGAATCCTCCGCTCAACCACCGCTGCGATGTGACGCCCGGCGTGCTCGGCGAGGAATGCCTCTTCGTCATCCAGAGCTTTTTCCGCGAGGCGCGGGAGCGGAAAAAATTCGAGCGGTCTAATTACGATTCGGGAACATGTTAATCCGCCAGAAATGACCCCGGTCATTCGTCTGTAGTCGGTTTCACGAATTTTCACCCCATTGGGAATAAAACGGGCCCTGCTGCCTCTTGGGAGTATCGCTATGAGAACAAAAATATTGATCCTCGGCGCGGGGTTCGGCGGTTTGGCAGCAGCTCTTGAGTTTGAGAAAGTGCTGGCATCCCGCACCGACCTCGAAGTCACCCTTATCGACCGGGAGAACCATTTCCTTTTCACCCCGATGCTTCACGAGGTCGCGGCGGGTGAGTTGGAACCGACCTCGATCGTGATTCCGATCCGCAAGGCGTTGAAGCGGGTGAAATTTTATTCCTGCGACGCGACGCGGATCGACCTCGAGAAGCGGCAGGCCGTGGTCTGCCACGGGTATCACTATCACGGTCATGATCTGAGCTATGACCACCTCTTGATAGGCATGGGCTCGACCACGTCGTTCTTCGGGCTGCCGGGGGTGGAAAGCCAGGCACTGACCATGAAGTCGTTGGCAGATGCCGTCCGCCTGCGGAACCGCATGATCTCCAACCTGGAGGAGGCTGAAAGCGAGTGCTCGACCGTGGATAAGGAGTCGCTGCTGTCCTTCGTCGTCGCCGGGGGAGGTTTCGCGGGAGTGGAGACGATGGCGGGCATGCGGGATTTCATTCATGCGGCATTGCCTCACTTTCCCAGTTTATCCTGGAAACAGGTCCGATTGGTGCTGGTGCATCCCGGAAAAACAATTCTCCCCGAACTAGGTGAAGGACTCGGCACCTACGCACAGGAAAAGCTCTCAGCCCGCGGCGTGGAAATCCGTTCCGAGTCGCGGGTTGCCGCGTTTGAAGGGGCCGATGTCTGCCTTACAGATGGCACCCATATCCGCACGCATACCTTGGTGTGGACGGCGGGCACCACCACGCATCCTCTGCTGGCTAGTCTCCCGCTGCCGAAGGAACGAGGCCGCTTGCTAGTGGATGATACTTTCTCCGTTCCGGATCATCAAGGCATCTGGGCAATCGGCGATTGTGCGGCGATCCCGAATCTGGACTCGGGCGGATTCCATCCACCCACCGCACAGCACGCGAGCCGCGAAGGTGTGCGTGCAGCCCGTAACATCCTGGCTACCATCGACGGGACAAAAACGGAACCCTTTCGATTCAAAACACTGGGACTGTTGGCCTCGCTGGGGCACCGGGCAGGGGTCGCGCAGGTCATGGGCTTCAAGTTCTCCGGCTTGATTGCATGGCTCTTGTGGCGCGGCATCTACTGGATGAAAATGCCCCGTTGGGAAAAGAAACTGCGGATTCTGGGCCAGTGGTTATTCAACGAGTTTTTCACCCAGGATTTCGTCCAGTATCGTCTGGGCGACGGACGCACCGAGCATCCGCAAGTCGAGCTGCTCATCAAAAACGCATGCGATTGAAGGAGCGAACGGCTGTCGGCGGCGCTGCGGATGGGTTTGTAAGAGATTTTTCGCAGCGATTTTAGGTTGGTGTGGCAGGCGGCTTGGACTAGAGTGCCGCTCCCCGAGGGGAATTTATGGCGATACAAGGTGAAGAACTGGCTCTGGCTTGCGCGAAGGCGGCAGATGATATCAAAGCGGAAAACATCCGCGTGTGGGACATGCGCGGGCTTTCCAACCTGACAGATTACATGGTGGTCTGCTCGGGAACGTCGATGCCGCAACTCCGTGCGATTTTGCGCGATGTGGCGGGTGATGTGGAGGAGGCTCACGGAGTGAAACCGGTGAACAGCGAGGGCAAGGCCGACACACGTTGGGTTGTTTTGGACTATATCGACGTGATGGTTCACGTGATGGACCAAGAGCTGCGGGAGTTTTACGGCCTCGAAGATCTTTGGAAGGACGCGAAGGAAGTGACCTGGCAACAGGCGGTTTGAAACTTTTCGGGAATAAGCCGTGGCCAATTTGCTCCCATGAATGCCGATGAGTGAATTCGCCGATCTAGTTGATGCCCATTACCAAGCGTTGTTTCGCTTCGGGATGTCATTGACCCGCGATGTGGACCGGTCGTCCGATCTGGTGCAGGAAACTTTCTGCATCTGGGCGGCAAAGGGTGATCAGCTCCGTGACCGCTCGAAGGCGAAAACCTGGCTCTTCACCACCCTGCATCGCGAGTTTCTCAACCAACGGCGGCGTGCATCGAAATTTTCCGATGAGCCGATCGACGAGCAAGCCGTCGGAGCGGTGGAGGATTCCCAGGACACTGCGGAGCGGCAGATGGACGGGCAGCGCGCGATGGAATTGCTAGGTTCGCTGGAGGAAGCCTATCGGGCACCGCTTGCGTTATTCTATCTCCAGCAGCACAGTTACAAGGAAATCGCCGAGATTCTGGACGTGCCGATCGGCACCGTGATGTCGCGGCTATCGCGAGGGAAGGAAATGCTCAGGAAGCGGATGATGGCCGAGCCTTCGAGCGCGCCGAAGAACATTTTACAGATCGAACAAGGAGGGCAGCACCGCCATGGATAAGGAACAAGCCCGATTTGTTTTGCGCAGCTTTCGCCCGGATGGAGCGGATGTGAGCGACGTGGATTTTGCCGAAGCGCTCACCTTGGCAATGGAGAATCGCGAGCTTGGCGAGTGGCTGGCCCATGAGCGCGCCTTCGATGCCGCGTTTGCCCAAGCGCTCGGCTCTATCAATCTTCCCGAAAATTTGCGTGAGGACATCATCGCCTGTCTGGCGGTGGAGCGTGGCGATTTTCCGCAGGTGGAAGACTCCAGCGACTCGCTTCTGGTAGGCGCGTTCGCATCAATCCAGCCGCCTGCTTTCCTGCGTGATGAATTGATAGCGGCGATGGAACGGACGACGGTCATGCATCAGATCCGGACTCCGTTTTGGCGGCGTTACGCCATTCCGTTAGCAGCTGCGGCGGGGATCGCGCTGGCGTTCGTGTTCACGCGTTCCAATGAGGTGACCGGCCTGACTCATTTCGGACCGGTGCGTTCCGAGTTGGTGCGGGCGAGCTTCATCAAGGCTTTTGAATCTCCAACCTTCAGTCTGGAGGAGAAGCAGGATGACCATCGGCTGTTGGTCCAGCACTTGAAGGATCGCAATCTGCCAATCCCGGATGTTCTGCCACCCGGCCTTGAAAACGTGAAAGCCCTTGGCTGCCGGGAGCTGGTGATCGATGGCAAACACGGCTCCGTGATCTGTTTCAACATGGGCGCGGATGGGGCGGTCCATCTGGTGGTTTTCAATCGCGAGGACATCCAGGGGACTTTCCCGGATCATGCCCAGCCACTCTTGGTTCAAAACGGGCATTGGGCGTCCGCGCAGTGGCAGGACGACAAAAAGGTATATATTCTGATGGGCGACACGGACCTGAAGAAATTGAAGGTACTGCTGTAAGGGTCTAGCGGTTTTCTGTTTGCCCGGCTTCCTCCAGAGTTGCCAGCAGCGCTTCGAACACCTCCGGCTCCAGTGAGCGGTTAGGAGAAGCTTTGAGACAGGAGTTGAACCACTTTGCAAGGACGGAGCGCCTTTCTGCGGGAAACGAGCGGGTGAATCCGGCCTCTCCGCCTGCAAGAAGCTCTTCATCCCGTCGGCCATGGGCACGGGCTAACATCCTCTGGTAGCGGGTGATGGCTCCGTCCAGAAGGATCCATGGGAAATTCGGGTTTTTCGGCGGTCCCATCGTCAGCGACTTTCCCTCGCCGGCCGCCAGTTTCACCCCGCCTTTCAAATCCAGCCGCAGGTCTGGCAGGCTTCCGCCTTTGAGCCACGCACCTATGCCCGCGCCGAGCGCGCCGAATACGGTGCCCGCGCCATGACTGAGCCCCCCAGTCGCGGCATCCACAGCGAGTCCCGCGGAGCCGCCGACGATTGCGGAAATCGCCGCGAGCTGGCTGCGGCCCAGACCCCACTTGGTCCAGGTTTCAGCGCTTTCCAGATCGATGCCGACAAACGTGTCCGGGCTGGAATCCGCCATGAGAAGATGGTGACGGTAAATTTTCAACATGCCGCTGAAACACCGCCGCTCAATCACCGCCAGCTCGGTGAAATATTGGTTGGATAGCAGTTCGGTTTTGCGCTCGCGGCGGGAAGGAACGAGAAGATCCTTCTCTTCAAGCGTGGCACTGACGCGCAACCCGAGGGCCTCTTCAAGAAATCCGATCACGACTTCCGCCGCCTCCTCGCGGCGACGCTGCCACTCGTTTTCTACCAGGTGAATGGTTTCCTTGAGGCGTTCGTGGTGCCGCTCCTCAATTTCTAGCAATGCCCTCAGCAGCCTCAGCCGTTCATCGTAGCGGGCATGATGGGCGTCAAAAGTCCGCACCAGATTGAAGGTGCCGCCGAGTCGGGTTTTCCATGCCTCTTCGTCGGGCCCGGTGGATTGTTCCCGCCGGTTCAGCAAGGCGAGGCGCGGGCTGCCGGTCCAGCGGAGGATTTCCATTTCCGCGAGAAAATCATCCCGCAGTGGCTTCGCGGGATCGACGACGTAGAGCACGCCCGCGCCCTGGATCAGCGGCTCTAGCAGCCGCTTCTCATCGCCAAACTCCTCGCCTGCCTCCGCCACGAATTTTTTCAATGACTCCAAGCCGGGGGTGCCATCACCGTGGATCTGCTGGATCGCCCGCATCGCTTCCACCGGGCGTGAAAAGCCTGGAGTGTCGATGAAACGCAGGCATTCCCGGCCGCTGAAGACCACCCGGTGAAGCTGGCAGCGCGTTGTCTCTCCTGGGGTGGGACTCACGCGGATCAGTTCGTTATCATCGATCTCTAACAAGGTGGCGATCACCGCAGATTTTCCCATGTTCACCCGCCCGACGACGGCAAAGCTGGGAATATCCCGTTGGACCCAATCATTCATAATGGTGAATCGATCAAGGGATCACCTCGATGGCGCTGCGAGTCTTGATGCTGACGTCCGGCCGCTGAAGTCCGAAGTCCTTCTGCACGTTCAGGATCCCACGCAGCCGGATCTTCTTCCCGAGGAGTGGGGTGAGCGCCTCTTCACTGAGATCTGGGCCCGTGCTACTCACAAGGATGGCACCTCGAGTTGCGTTTTTTGAAGGTTTTTTGGAAAAGATGACATACAGGGTTTTCCCTGATTTCGAGTGGTCCATTTTTTCAAAAACTCCCTCCACGGTCACCTCACGGCCTTCCTGTTGGGTGATTTACGTGTCATCCGGTGAAAAAATACCGGGGTCCTTGCTTGGTGTGGTGACAATTTCAGCAACGGATTCCGGCTTCTTGTCCTCCACCGGCTCGGACTTTGCCACGACTGGTGGGCTTGGCTTTTCAATATCTGCTGGCTTCGCGGTGTCTTCATTCATTGCGGCAGCCACCTCGCGCATCTCTTTCGATAAGCGGTTCGCGGGTGCCGCTTCTGACGCGCGCGGGGTCTTTTTGGCGGATCCTTTGGATACTTCGGCGGCGAGTTCCGCTAACCCGCCGTGTATTTTCGGCTCATTGGGGTCTTTCCGGTAAAAGGCCCATGCACCGAGACCTCCGGCGATCAGGCAGAGCAGGACAATAGTGACGACAGTCCCATTGATCGACTTCCTGCGAGGGGTTTTGACCGATTGCATTGGAATGGCGGGCCGCGCGGTGGCGGTGCGCACGAGGTTTTTGCTGGGTGTGGGTGGTTCCATTGCGGTGGTAGCGGATAGCATTTCCCGTGCCTCGCTCAGAGTTGCGGTTTTTGACGAACTTCGCAGCCACTTCAGCCACCGACCGAGACCGCCGCCAGCATTATCGCTCACTACCTTGCCCTGCCAGCCCATGATTTCCTCGGTGAGTGTCACGAAGGTGTCCAAACTGTGTTGATCCCCGTGATGACCGAGCCATTTCAACGGTGAAATCCAAAAAGTCACCCCTCGGCCG
>JBDTNJ010000378.1:0-13915 GCA_039933825.1 Luteolibacter sp. | reverse complement strand
AGATCTAAGACGCTCTCTTCCTTTTCTTACTTCGCGCCTTCGCTGCTTCGCGTGAGATCCATATTGCTTTCAATCCATCGTACATTTTGTGAAGGAAACCTCATTCGCGTGCCCGGAAAATCCAATCCGACGCCCCCGTCTTACGACTCGAGTCCCTCGCACCGATCTGATTAAAATTGTCTCACGCGAAGGCGCGAAGGCGCGAAGGATTTTTAAGTTTAAGACCTAAGCCACTCTCTCTTCCTTTTCTTTCTTCGCGCCTTCGCGGCTTCGCGTGAGATCCATATTGCTTTCAATCCATCGTACATTTTGTGAAGGAAACCTCATTCGCGTGCCCGGATCTCGAATCCCTCGCACCGATTTAGAAAATCCCGGCGAGGTCGATCTTAAGGGGAAAAGTTTTTGAACAGGAGTTATCAGAGTTGGCCAAAAGGAGGAATTGAAAACTTTGTTTTGACGCTCCACCCGCTGGCAGGGACGCCCGCAGAACCGTGCCAGCCCTTCCATGCAGTCTGTGTCCTCCTGTTCAAACAACTTCCTTCAAACGACTCGCGAGGATAATCCCACGCCATGGATTTCCTCCTTGCCGGATTACGAAATGGATGGCATTAAAAATGGCATGAGCATTACCATCACACTTGGCAAATCTGGGCGGCTTGTTGTGCCCAAGTCAATCCGCGACCATCTCGGCTTGCATGAGGGCAGTCGATTAAAATTGGAAATCCAAGGGGGTAAGCTTCAAGCCGCCCCTGAACCGGATCCGGTTGATATCGAGATGAAGGACGGATTTCCGGTCATTCACAGCGTCCCTCGCCTCAAGCGAGGCAGCGTGGTTCAGGCGATCAAGGCGGACCGCGACTCCCGCGACGAACGCGCGACTCCGCCATCAAGACGAAAATGAAAGCCGCTCTCGATAGTTCGATCATCGTTTCCGCCCTCTGCGCTGGCGATCCCGATCATGCTGCATGCCGGAAGGTGCTTCTTTCCGATCGACATTCTGTCCTGGCCCACGCTTTGACGGAAACATTCAGCACCCTCACCGGAGGACGACTCGGATTTCGAATCCCTGCATCAGATGCTGCCACACTGCTCCAGCAGCAAGTTACCCCGAAACTCCGATGCGTCCTACTTGATGCGGATGAGATGCTTGCCGCCTGCGAGGAGGCCGAAGCTCGCGGGGTGCGTGGCGGGGCCATTTACGATTACCTTCACCTCGTCGCAGCGCGTAAGACCGGTGCAAAAAAGTTTTACACGCTGAACTTGAGTGATTTCCTCTCATTCCACCGTCCCGGCGACCCGGAAATCCTCGCGCCGATCTGACACGGCATTCAAAGGTCGCCTCATGTTTTACACTTTGAAAAACATCAGTTTGACAGATTGGTCATTTGTGACATGATCAAAGCCATGAAAACGATTAGCGTCCGCGAAATGAAGGCCCAGTGGTCTGAAGTGGAAGCTCAGGTCCGCGCCGGAGAAACTATTGAAGTTCTCAATCGCGGTCGCCCGAGCGTCCGGATCGTGCCGGCCGCGCCCCGCCGGATCCTGGTTTGGGAAGATCATCTCGCCACCGCCATCGTTGCCACCGGCCGATCCGCAGAAGAAACCGTAGCCGCCGATCGCGAGGGACGCTGGTAAATATGCTCTATCTGGACACCAGCGCCTTGCTCAAACTCTACATCCGGGAGGCCGGATCGGAAGCGGTGCAGGCATGCATCGCCGCCCAAGATCTGCCACTTGCGATCTGGGAAATCCAAGAAGCGGAGTTGATCAACGCATTGCGCTTGAAAGCATTTTGGAAAGAAATCACTCCGGCTCAGGCGGATCAGCAAATCGGGTTTTTCCAAGACCGTTGGAAACGAGGATTCTATCATTTTCCCGAAATCCGCAGGACCGACTTGATGCACACCTTCCGCCGACTCAGCACCGAAACACCCCGCCTCGGCTGCCGCACGATGGATATCCTTCATGTCGCCTGTGCCTTGGAAATTTCCGCCTCGGGATTTCTCACCTTCGACAATCGCCAATCCGAACTCGCCCACCACGCAGGGCTCAATGTCATCGCACTTGAATAACGAATTGGACTGGCAGTCCGCCTCGAAACCTTGGCACCGATCCAAGTTCGGTTTTCGTGCTGGAAGCCCAGCGCCGCTGCTGCTAAATTCCACTGCAACTTGGATGAACCAAACCGACTACCTCTCCCGGATCGCGATTGCCCGCTCCACGAAGTCATCCGCGACTTCGGAAGATGCCTATGCCCAGGTGGAGCGGATGGCGAAATCGACGAATGGTCCGTTTACGACGAAAGCTTCCGCCGCTTCGTCGCCTGGGCCGAAGAAAGCGGTCGATTCTATCAAGGTCTCCAAGCGTTGATCGAAGGTGGCCGTGAGCACGATCTGATTTACGATCCGACCACTGCCACTTGGCTGAAATTCACCAAGCCATCCCAAGCGGGCTATGTGGTTTCATTTGAATTCGGTTCGCCCGCTTTGGAACCCGGGCTGCCCTTGGAATACCTCGAACGGCTTCGGTTACAGAATCAGGTATTCTCCGATCAGGTCACTTTCGTCGGAATCGGTGGGCACCGCAATCACCCCACTATCATCACCCGCCAACCGCATATTCTGGGAGAACCGGCGGATCCTTCTGAAATCATCCAACTCATGACCCAGGATATTGGTTTCGAGCTTCTCCCCTCCCGATTCTCCGTCGGCTATCAGGACTCGCTGGGATTCATTCGTGAAGATGTCGCCGTGTTCGACCTGCGTCCCGCCAACGTCGTGAGAACCCCGGATGGCCTGATCATCCCCATCGACTCGATCCCCGTCCGGCTGGATGAAAAGGCGAGAGCCATTCTCACAGCGATCTGAATTCCGCCCCCGACGATCTCAACGACTGGTCCCTCCACCTCACCCTCGACCTCGAAAAATCCAACGAACGCCGCACCCCCGTCCTCCGCCTCGAATCGCTTGCAGCGATCTGATGAAGATTGTCTCACGCGAAGGCGCGAAGGATTTTTTAAGTTTAAGACTTAGGCTTCTCTGTCCTTTTTCTTTCTTCGCGGCTTCGCGCCTTCGCGTGAGATCCCTATTGCTTTTGATCCGCCCGACATTTTGTGAAGGAAACCTCATTCGCTTGCGCCGATCTAACTGGAGTGCGGAATTCATTCCGCCCGCGGAGCGAGGAGCCAAAGCAAAGCTTATGAAGAGCGCAGGATGACAGCACCAGCCCTCCCCAAGACTCCATTGACCCGCCTCAATGAATATGTGACCCTCCCGAAGTGCCAACCGCAAAGTCACAACCCGTTCTATCCGCATCCCAAGCACGCACCGCCAGACGCCGCGCCGATTGGAAAATTGTCGTCGCGGAAAACTTTGCTGAAGCCGAGGCCGAGACCCGTGCCTACTGGCGTGCCGCGACTCCCGCCGAACGATTCAACGCTCTCGAAAAACTCCGCGAACCCTTCTATGGCAAAGATCAAATTGGCGGCCGACTTCAGCGATTTCTTGAAGTTGTGCCTGCGGAATGAGGTCCGCTTTATGGTCATTGGCGGTTACACGGTCAAAACGAGAGAAATTCTAATTAGAGCGTGTATCGCTTGCTGCTAATTTCCGGATAGCCGCCATCATCTCGGGCCCTACTTTTGTCTTCACTGCGCTAGACGCCGCTATCAGAATTCGGGCGGCCTTCCTCAGGTCTGGACGCCCACCGGAACATGCTTCACGGATTGCGGGAACGTTAATTCTAGGATCCAGTAAAAGGGCAGGGCAGCGTAAAGCTCTTTCCCAAGCGATAATCACTTGGCGACAGAACGCCGCCTCTACAGCGGGAAGCCAATAAATGGACTTGAACTGACCAATTATCCGAGCATGCGCAGCGTAAATGTCCTCTGCCGACGCATCGTTCGAAATAAGAAGATGCCAAGCTGCCAATAGGGAAACATCTACTCCTCTCTCTGCCTTTCGAGCTAGTGGAGCAGACTCTCTCGTACTTCCCCCGAGAACCTTCTCCATCGCATCAAACCATTCTAGCCATCCCCCTGTTGCAACTACTGGAAGTGAATTTCGCCAATCATTCAGAGCCTGTTGCCAATGATGCCCTTGGCCTTGCGTTCCAATCAATCCGGCGATGAAGATGGTTCTTCCAACCAGTAGGTCCTCGGCATTAAACTCCTCCGGTGCTCGGCTTGATGCGTCGGCCTCAAACCTTGGAAAGGCTAGTGCCGAGGTCTGTATGGCCCGAGTCATTTTGATAATCTCTGATGGCAACTCCGAGACTAATCCGGACGCAAGGATCTTAGTCATCCCTTCTATAGCAGCGATAGATATGGTTGCCGGGTTCGTCGCTTCAGAGACTATTTTACCACCCAATCCGGCGGCCCGGTTCCCGGTATCCAATTCGCGCTCAAGCCGCATGAGAAAGAGCCAAACGCTCGCGCTTTCAGTCTCGGGAAGTTCTCTTGCTTTTTCGGGTAATTCGAGACTACTGCAAGTGCCCGGGATGGGCTCGTGGAGGTCGCCGACTCCGAAGCCTGTTTCGATACCGTGAATCCAAGCGATTACATGCCCCACGGTCTTGCGAGTGACAAACGCACGCAGGTCTTCTCTGCCGGTGGCCAATGTATCTACCAGTTGCCAAGCATCAATCAAGATCTGTAGGGCCGACACTTTGTCTCCAGACTTCCATAAACAATACCCCGCATCCGCCAATGCGCCTGAAATGTAGGCGGGCTGCTTGTCTGACGGTAGACGTTTAATGCTCTCACTAAACCAACCCGCTGCCGCGCTCCACCGTTGTTGACGCGCTGCGGAAAGACCTCCGCTACGGGCGGCATAAGCCGCCCCTGAATCGAAAGGCGCCTGCGGAGCTGGCCAAGCATCCAACGCTAGCCTCCATTCAGTCTCTGCCGACGAATAGTTCTCCTGGCTGAAATAGATGCATGCGCGCCTATCATGAACGACATGCTTTTCTATGTCTCCAGGAGTAGCCATCTCGTTGAGAACCTCATGGGCTCGCTGGTGATCCAGGAGATATTCATCCAGTATCACAGAACACGCACGCACGGCCGACGTCGCAAGGGTAGGGGATCCCCAACTCCTCCCTAGATCAAGTGTCCGCTCGTAAACTCGTAGACAGCGGGTCCAATCAGGAGCTTCCTTGTCTGCTTCTGCGAGCCACACTCGATCCAACGCCATTTGTGCTTCAATGCCACTGCAAACAAATCCTTTTAAGATGCTTTTGCGTAATTTGTCGTCCACTTCGTAAAGCGCCGTCAGAAATCCCTCAAGATAATCAATGGAGTCACAGCGCATTGAACAAAGGAAGCTGAATGTCGCGACAACGTCATTCCACTCTGGCAGATAGTCCAATTCTGAGTTGTCAACACGGGGAATTGAACAAGGAAAAGGCATGTCTGGAAACTCTACCACCGCATCCGCTACAACCTTTATCAATTGAATGACGAACCCCGGTGATAGCTTCACCTGGTGATATGGCAACAAATAGCCAGCAAACATCACTTGAAGCAGCAATGGCTCGGGGTAGGCTTCATTATCTAACTCCCACCGCCAGGCGGCAACGACGCCCGCAACGCGTTCTGGAGCCGTTTGCATTGCTACGCGAAATTGCAGGCACCGAAGAATTAGGCTGAGCGAAACGTTGTTCTCATACAGCCGCTCTCCAGGAGTCGTGGAGACCAAAGTAAACCACCAAAGCTCTTCAGCAAGGGCGGCTGCGAGCGGTTCATCGCTGTCCAGCCAACTCTGGACCAACACAGTGAGTGCTCCGCCGTTCTTCGTCTGCCAGAAGAGCTGGAAAGCATGCCCGAAATCCACCTGCGTGCATGGCTTGGATTTTAGCAATACTGTCGCTGCTTTGTTCTGCAATTTGCGAAAATTAGATGCCGACAATGCTTTTCGGGCCGCATCGTGAAGTAGTGGTGATAGCGTAAAATACCCCTCATGAAGTGGTTCGATCCACGGTCCAACAAGGCAATCTAGTGTCGTGCCCGGCGACTCAACAGGGGGTGGACTCGCTCCTAGCTCCACTCCTTGGTCCCGCCGGAACGATGCCGGAAATGCGCTTAGTTTCATGAGCAGCTCTCGCTGGGGCTCTGCAAGTGTCTCGACAAGTAACTGACGAGCATCTGCTTTTTCGGCCTCAACTGCAGGTGCACCAGATTCAAATGCATCAGCTGACATCAATGGCCAGCCTTCGTTTTTTAGCGCCAACAACCTTACTGCGACAAGTTGGGGATGCCCAGCTGTGCTTGCTCGAACCATCGCCCCCCACATTGAACACTGCGCCGCATCAGGGCAACCGAATGCACTCGCGAGCTCGACGACTTCTGCCACTTCTAGACGGGGAACCAACACCACTTGATCGGCCTTGATTCCAAAACCATGCGCTAGCTTTCCAGGAATTGGCTTCTGACTGGTGATAATCAGCCGTCCTCGTCGCCCCTTCACTAGCACAACGATTTCTATCAAGGATTCCTCAATCCGAGGAACCATGGAAGCCGAGAGATCAAGGTCGTCCAAAACCAAATCTACGGCTTCTGGAGATACTGCAATTTCCGAAACGAGCAATCGTAGAGCACGATGAACTTCATCTGCACTAGATCCTGCCGCAGTCCACCATTTCCAAACATGCGCGTCAGGAACGGCGATCAGTTTGGCCAAGGTAGTTTTCCCTGTTCGTGTAGATCCATGAAGATTCAAAAAACCACTACTCACCAGACTTCTACGACACGAGTCAACAAACTCCCCCTTGCGAGCTACGATGCCGGGTAGGGGTGGGATTTTATCGCGTAGCAAACGCACAACATCTACTGGGCGACTGCTTGCCCCCGTGAGCGGGGTGCTAAGGCGGGCAAGGTGCGCTGAACGTGGGATTCGGACGAAAGTTTCGTCCTCCCAAAGCTCCTCCAACTGGAAAGCGTCAAGACGGCGCGGAGCTGGATTACGCAAGCTGCGCCAAACCTCAGCATTCAAACGATTTGCAACCTGTCTTTTTACTGATGCGGTCACGTTTCCGTGCCGATCGGCCAACACAGACAACTTGCAGAGAATGCTCCTTTCGACGAGTGGCGCATCCTCTGCGTGGGTATCCCATGTGATTCCCTCAATAAGATCACTACGAATCTCCGCAGGAGAAGAGGCTTTCAGCCATCGGCGTAGAGCATCGTCAAGACCTGGTTGTTCCGTAAGAAAATCTCGAATCTGGCAAACCACTTCATCACCAATTAGGCGGCGCTGCCACAGTTCAAGTCCAGGAACACCTGCTCCAAACGGGCTGCCACGCTCAACGGCAAAAGGGGCACGTGTTAAAAATTTCAGCCGAACCGTCCGCCCAGTAGATGCCAATCTCAGGGTCCAATATTGACTGATTGTTGTTTGTATCGCTTTTTGGCCTAAAGAAATCGGATCTGGGGACGTCTTGACCTGCACCGCTTCGGCACCTGAGCTTCCAACCACATCAAAGTCCTCGGCACCCTCTACGTATAGAATCTCATCATTCCGAAGATCTAACCACGCGCTTACCGTTTGCAAAATTTGATACTCACACGCACTCAACATAGCGGCCGCCTGGCGCTTCGGATCTGCCGGCAGCGGAGATGTGTCACTCATTAACTCAATTGGTAGCGGGGTATTTCACGCTCAGTCGTCGCACTTCGGCAACTTTCCAGATTTCTTTTCCAGTTTCTTCTCATCCGACTTCACCCGGCGTTCCAGTTTCTTGAGATCTTCTTCCGGTGGCAAGTTTTCGGGTTTGATTCCCCGCTGGTCGAGCATCCTGCGGACGCTGGTGTTATTCTGGACGTGCTCGCGGGTGATCGGCAGCTCGCCACGCAGGTTTGACTGGTGCACATTGTGATTGGTCATTTCCGTGGCGAGGTTCTTGGCGGCGATGGTCAGAGTGGGCAGAAAGTCCGCCAATGGTCGTGTTTGGACGATTCCGAACTTATCTTTCATCTCGGAGGTGGTGTGTCCGCCGAAGAGCGCTTCATCGCCTTTGGAGCGGATTCGCCCGAATCCCTTGTCGTCCACGCCGCGCTCGAAAATGTTGTCGGAGAGCGCTTTTTCGGAAGCCTTGAGTTTGTCCCGTGCTTCGAGTCTGCCCATGAGCTTCAACCGCTCCTCCACCAATTCCTGTTTGCGGGTCTGGATGGCGAAATAGCTTTGGGCAAACGCGATGGGCTCTTTCCTGGGATCCCCGTTTTGAGCGATGAGGTAGCAGGCATAGCGTGTGAGCATGAAGTCATCGACCCGACGCTCAGCTCCGCTTCCAAGGGAGACCATTTTCGTGACGCCACGAAAATGGTGTTCAGATTTGTAACCCGTTGTTTCACAAGACTCAATAGCGCGCTGAATGGCCGTCGTGAAATTTTCCCAGCGGGCGTAGCCTAGAGGTTCTTGAATGTCGCGGGCGAACCAGAATTCGATGCTGCCGTCATCCGGAAATGTCCGGGCGAGCGAATCGAAGTCGCTTTGCATGCGGTGGATCTGATCGATGTTCATAAGGACACTGGAGTCAATGTGATTTCCGGACTTCTGGCCATCAAATAAACATTTCTCGGAAAAGTCTTCGGTGCCACGTTTTCCAATGATTCTGCATCAGGTTGAGACGGCGATAAGCACGGTAGAAAGTGCGCTCTTGCCCTCCGGACAGGCCTCGCTTATTCGGTCGAGAGTCGCCCTGCCTCCGAAATGAGGCATCGATTTCTCCCGATCAATTCGCACAAATCATTTTGGATGGAAATCCCCCGACACTGCCCTTAGGCGCGTGCCTGCACCGCAGCGAGCTTGCACTTGCCAGTTTCCGCCCGCCGTTCAGACTCGGTGCGTGAAAGTCCTCGTCACCGCTGGTCCGACCCGCGAGCCGATCGACCCGGTGCGGTTCCTTACAAACCGCTCGTCGGGAAAGATGGGCTATGCATTGGCAGCAGCGTTCGCCCACGAGGGGCATGCGGTAATGCTTGTTTCCGGACCGACGAATCTGGATGTGCCGGATGGTGTGGATTTCGTGCCGGTGGAAACGGCGGCCGAGATGCATGACGTGGTTGCGCGCTATCTCGGAAAAATGGATACCGCGGTTTTCGCCGCCGCTGTTGCGGACTACACCCCGGCCCGGGTGAAAGACCAAAAAATCAAGAAGACCGGCGAAACCTTAACCCTCGAACTCGTCCGCACCACCGACATTCTTGGTTCCGCGCGGCAGCCGTTGGGCTTCACCGGCACGCTGGTGGGCTTCGCTGCGGAAACGGAAAACCTTGAGGCCAACGCTCGCGACAAGCTGGTCCGCAAACACTGCGACCTCATCATCGCCAACGATGTTTCCAAACCCGGCATCGGTTTCGACTCGGACCACAACGAAGTTCTGCTCGTTTATCCCGAGCACAGCGAGGCGCTTCCGCCCGCTTCTAAACATGAACTCGCCCACCAAATCGTCGAGGCCATTGTCACGCTACAGAAGTTGAGTGTTGAGTGTTGAACGCGAAGAATCAGAATCCGCCACGCCATCATATTTACCGCTTTGTTGCCCCTCTTTTCTTGCACTCAACTCCAACCTCTCCACTGCCAAAATGACCGACCTCGAACTCGCCACCCAAGCCGCCCTTGAAGCGGGCAAACTCCTCCGTGCAAATTTCGGCAGCGACGCCGTCGTCGATGAAGCGCTGCATCACGATATCAAACTCGCGCTCGACAAGGAATCCCAGGATCTCATTACCGCAATTCTGCTAGGTGCCCGCCCAGGAGACGCCCTCTACGGTGAGGAAGGCATCGCCGGCAACCAGGATTCCGACCGCCAATGGATCGTCGATCCGATCGATGGCACGGTGAACTTCTTCTACGGAATCCCGCATTTCTGCGTTTCCATCGCCTTGCGCGTGGCCGGTGAACTCGTCGTCGGCGTGATTCACGATCCAATGGTCGGCGAAACCTGGACCGTCGAAAAAGGCTGCCCCGCGATGCTCGATGGCAAGCCTATCCAAACCAGCAAACGGGATACTTTTGCGGAATCTATCCTCTTCGTCGGGTGCGGCAAGGACGAAGCCGCACTGCAGACCGGCATCGAACGATTCCACCGCGCATCACTCAAGGCGCGCAAGATGCGCATGATGGGCTCCGCTGCACTCGGCATGGCCTACATCGCCTGCGGCCGTCTCGACGGATATATCGAGTCCCGCATTTCCCTCTGGGATATCGCTGCGGGCCAACTTCTGGTAGAAACAGCCGGCGGCAAAGTCGAGCTCACCGTCGTGCCCGGTTATGATGATGCCTACTCCATCGTCGCCAGCAACGGCGTGATCGCCATTGAAGAAATTTTTTAATGAAGCTGAGAGTGGATGGTTGAAAGTTGATAGAAAGAGGAGGAATCCCCGCCGTTCAACTCTTCCTCTTCACTATCAACCATCGACTCCCAACCATCAAACTCTCCCATGACCGGCATTGGCTACGACGTGCATCAATTTGCGGAAAACCGCCCGCTTGTACTTGGCGGCGTGACGATTCCCCACAGCCACGGGCTGGCAGGCCATTCGGATGCGGATGTGCTCTGCCATGCCATCGCGGATGCAGTGTTAGGCGCAATGGGTCAGCCGGACATCGGCTATTTTTTCCCTCCGGGCGATCCGGCGTGCAAGGACATTTGCTCGTTGAGGATTCTGGAAAAATGCCGTGAGCTGGCAGCCGAGGCGGGGCTGACGATCGTCAACGTGGACTCCACCCTGATCGCAGAAGCACCGAAGGTTTTACCGCATCGCGATGCCATGCGGAAAAACATCGGCGAGGCGCTAGGCATTGCTCCAGAGCGGGTCGGCATCAAGGCGACGACGAATGAGACGATGGGATTCATCGGCCGCAAGGAAGGCATCGCCGCGATGGCGGTAGCGCAGGTGGATAGGTAGTGGCGGGCGTTACTGGAAATCCCGCTGGATGAGCTAACTCCTCGCAGGCGCGTCGAGCACCTCCCGGACACGACCGGCGATGATGTTGGCGAGATTGATTTCGCCTTCCTCGCGGAGGAAATCGCAGTAGTTGTCTGCGACGGCTTCGAGGTCGGGAGCGCATTCCGGCCCGAGCGCCTCAAAACCTGTTAAGGCTTTTTCAAAATGCCTGCGTGCCCAGGATCTGTCGCCGGTGTTGACTAGGGCGAGCGCGAGATTGTTATGGGATTGGGCGGTGTCAGGGTGTTCCTCGCCGAGGACTTTACGCCGGGTTTCCAAGGCGATCATGTGCATTTCACGGGCCTGCTCGTGGAAACCGGCGGTCTGATAGAGTGAGCCTAGATTGCCGGAAACGGTGGCGGTTTGCTCATGCTCCTGACCGAGCTGGGAATGGAGGATTTCCAATGCACGGAGGAAATGGGATTCCGCGGTATCGAGGTCTCCCTCGGCCTTGGCGATGAAGCCGAGGTTGTTAGCCATCGCGGCGATATCGAGCAACAGTGGCGGCTCGTTCCGCTCGAAATAATCCATCGCCTGTTTCCAATTGTTAACCGCATGTTCCTCGCGGCCCAGCCCGTCGTAAGCGGCACCGAGTCCGGCGTGCAGCCTGCCCATTTGATCAAAAAGATCCGGGCGGTCCTGCAGCTGGTCGATCGCCTGCCGGTAATCGTCACGGGCGGCCTCAAGATTTCCGAGCTCACGATGAATGTCGCCGCGGATTTCGAGCGCCGAGGCAAAGGCATCGATGCTATCGAGATTGGTGCCGAGCGAGTGTTGGGATTTTTCCACTGCGGCGCTAGCAGCATGCAGGGCTTCGTTCAAGTTTCCAGCGGCACGCAGAGCTTCCACGCGGTCTTGAAGAATGCCAATGAGGGTAGCAGTAGGTGAGTCCATGGTGGATTGGATTGAAAGGATTGAGGTGATTATTCGCGAATTTCCTCCCCTGACGAGCTGAAATCACTCATCGGGGAAAGTCTTTCGATGAGCTCGCCTCGTGAAGAGGGTAGTTTACCGAGCGCATCCCTCAACGAGCCGGATGCATCACCCTGCGATGGTGAAACTCCGAGAAGGCGCGCAAGTTCCGATTCAAAGTGACGGAGGGCGCGCAAACTCGGCGCTGCGGCATCGATGTGGTCGAGCGCACGCTGGAGCAAATCGTGCAGCCCGGGATCCGGGTGCTCCGGCTCGACAGCGGCTTCCAACAGTTGGCAAAAGTAGGCGGCAAGCAAAGTCGCGGTGTAGCTGCGGCGCAGGCTCTCGCGCCAGTGGCTGATGCAGACTTCCCGCAGGGAGTGCAAGTCGCCGCGGCGGGCTTGGCTGACGGCGATTTCACCGCCGAAAAATAGATCAAGCTTCCCGGCGAACGGGCTTTTCGGGCGACGAGCCCCCTTGGCGACGGTTTTCACCAGGCCGTGGTTTGCAGTGAACCAATGCACGATCAAGCTGGTATCCGTCAGGCGGGTAAGGCGAATGATGATGGCTTGGGTGGCTTGCACGGGACGATTTTCAGGAAAATCCAAAATAAATACGATGGGAATCCGCAAAATTTCCGGGAAAAAGCCTGTAAAATAAGGAAACTCCCGCGGAGGACTTCTGAAAAGGTACGTTGACCTATCAGACATTATTTCCCTAGTTAGGTTTTGACCCTTTCAGCGCTGACCTTTTGAGAATTATTCGAACAAATTACTACTGGGCGATCCTAGACGCGGACCCACAGGTAAATTACTGCTTGGAGCGGCTGGCCTTGTCGAAATCCTACAGTGTGGCGGGAATCTGCCAAGAGCTCGGCTGCAGCCAGAGGCACCTCTACACCACGTTCATGCGGGATATTGGTTTTCCGCCCAAGCACTGGTTGATGATGGAGCGGATGGTGGTGGCGAAAAGGAAGCTTGAGGGTGGCAAGTCCCCAAAGCAGGTGGCGCAAGACCTTGGATTCGTGTCCGCTACCACCTTCAGTCGGCAATTTTTCAGATACTACGAAATTCTCCCCGAGCGTTTCGTGAAGACCCGCAAGGTTTTCAATCCCGCCGAAATGAAATTGGTAGACTAAAATTGAAATACCCATGGATTCACCCGAACGCGCGATGATCGGGGTGGCCATTGCATCCGCTGTTGCCGGTGCTTGTTATTTCGGGATCGTGAGGGATTGGCCGGGATGGATCATGGAACCCGAAATGCCATTTTCACGCTGGAGCGCTGAAACCGAGCAACCATTGCGACTTGCGATCGCGGAGAGCGAATCCCCTTGTTTCACGACGTAACGGGAGGATTTTGGTTTCGATTTAGCAACTGCCTTTGGCTTGGACTTCGTTTTAACGACTTCCGGCTCCGGCTTGGCCTTAGGCCTGACTTTAACGACTTCAGGCTCGGACCCGGCCTTCTTGATTGGCCGCGTTTTCACCACCACCGCTTCAGGCTCGGACTTGGCTTGGGTCGTGGTTTTAGGTGCGGCTCTAGTTGCTGCAATGCTGGGCTTCGGCTTCGACTGCGAGCTGGTTGACGCCAGAGGAACGGAATTCATCGGTGGTTGGTCATTTTGGGCAATTTGAGGAAGATCCTCGCTTTTGCTTGCGCTGGCTGCCGAACTGCCGGGCTTGCGCCATTGCGAAGGATTATCCGCCCATTCCTCCCGGTAGCGGCCTTGGCTGTCGAATGGGCCGATGCCAGCTTGTTGGGAACCGCCGGAACCGCCGCCGCCGCCGCCCGTACTACCACAGTTGGTGAGAATGAATGGAAGGGAGCAGACTGCAAAAAGCGAAAAGACCAGCTTCATGCGCAAATAATGAAGCATCCGCAGGTTTTGGCAAAACATTGTTAATCGCACTGAATGTTTTTTCGCGGACTGGGCACGGACGGGATGGAAACTTCGACCTTGCCGGACTCCCGGCAAGATGGCAGTGATCGTGGTGCAGGGTTGAGGGGCATTAGCTCAGTTGGTAGAGCGCTTCGTTCGCAATGAAGAGGTCAGGA
>JBDTNJ010000377.1:0-12667 GCA_039933825.1 Luteolibacter sp. | reverse complement strand
CATGTGGAAAAGCTCCGCTCGCAGCCGCGTCTAGGAGCGGCGCTCACCGGGGTCACCGCGGCAGTCGTCGGCGTGATTCTCAATCTCGGAGTGAAATTCGCCGAACATGCGCTGTGGCCGGAATTGTCGAAACGAACCGATTGGTTCGTCGCAGTGGTGGCAGTCGCAGCATTCGTTGCGATGCAGCGATTCAAGGTCGGGCTGATCCCGGTAATCGCGACCTGTGCAGTTTTGGGTCTGATTTGGCGGCTGGCATTTTAAAATGACGCTTGAATGCGGCTACCTGCTGGTTTGCATTCACGCGTGAGCAAGCCTGCCCCGCGATCCCTGCATGATTTCAGTTTCTCTGAAATGGTGGAGGTATTGGCGGCGGAAGGCATCATTCTCCACCATGTGAAATCCCTGTGGCGTGCATTGCATCATGATGGCGCACTCGATCTCACCGCACGGAATTTCCTCCCCCCTTTGAAACGCTGGGTCGCGGCATCCGTGGGGGAAGGAAAAACGTTTTTTCTCGATGCGCCGGAAGTGGTCGATGAAATCCACAGCTCCGATGGTCTGACGCGGAAATTCCTCCTTCGGCTACGCGATGGACAAACAATTGAAACAGTACTGATGGGTTACCACGGCCGCCACACGGTGTGCGTGAGCACGCAGGCAGGTTGCGCGATGGGCTGCGTCTTTTGCGCGACGGGGCAGATGGGTTTCGTGCGACATTTGCGGCCTGGGGAAATCGTCGCGCAGGTATTACACGCCCGCCGAATTTTGAAAACAATTCACCCTAACAAGCGACTCCGCAACATGGTGCTGATGGGCATGGGGGAGCCGCTGCACAATTATGATTCCGTGATGCACGCGCTCGCTTCCGTTTCTGACAGACGGGGAGCCGGCATCGGACCCACGAAAATCTCCATCAGCACCGTAGGTGTGGTGCCCGCCATTCTGCGGCTGGCAGAAGAAAAGAGACCGTATTGCCTAGCGGTGAGTTTGCATGGCTCCACCGAAGAAGAACGCTCGGCCCTGGTGCCCGCGAGCAAACGCTGGTCGCTGGCAATGTTGATGGATGCCTGCCGGAAATACGGCGAGATCACAGGCAAAAAGATTTTCTTCGAGTGGACCTTGATTGCGGGGAAAAACGATTCACCGGAGACGGCCCTGCGTTTGGCGGAGTTGCTAGCCGGCATGGATGCCCACATCAATCTGATCCCCCTCAACCCGACCGGCGGATTCGCGGGGGTGGAAAGTGATAGTGGGCACGAGTTCCAGCGGATTTTACAAGCCGCCGGATTCCCCTGCACCTTCCGGCAACGGCGCGGAATCGACGTCGCTGCCGGCTGCGGTATGCTGAAAGCGGAGAAGCGGGTGAAATTGGCGTGAACCCGGCCAATGTGTCGAAAATGACTCCTAATTGGGCTGAAAATCCGGATAAGACGTCGGATTAGCCCACCACAAGCGATGTTTGTGTGACAGGATAGTCACATAAGAGCCCTTGAGGCTGGATCGGTGCAGGGAAGAGACTCCCTTCCTCCTGAGTTCCAGCCGTTGGCATGCTTCGTCCCTATCCGATATCCACCTTCCTCCCACAGCTCATCGCAGTGCTGGCGTGCTGTGGACCTGTTTCCGCACAGGAAATCACTAAATTCTACATCCGCGAATACCGGATCGAAGGCGCTAAACGTCTCCCCCGCCTCGAAGTTGAGCGTGCCGTTTATCCATACCTCGGTCCGCAACGCGGCGCGGACGACGTCGAGCAGGCGCGCGCAGCCCTCGAAAAATCCTATCACGACAAGGGCTATCAAACCGTGTCCGTCGCCGTACCTCAACAAGATCCCCGCCGTGGCATCATCCGGCTCGAAGTCGTCGAGGGGAAAATCGGCCGCCTGCGTGTGAATGGTGCGAAGTTTTTCCTTCCCAGCCAGATCAAGCGCGAAGCCCCATCGCTCGTGGAAGGCAACGTCCCGAACTTTGACCAAGTCAGCAAGGAGATCGTCGGACTCAACCGCCTCGGCGACCGCCGAGTCACACCGGCGTTACGCGCGGGAATCGAGCCTGGAACATTCGACGTGGATCTCAATGTCGAAGACAAACTCCCTCTTCACGGCTCGTTGGAACTCAATAACCGCTACAGTTCCAACACGACCGATCTCCGCATCAACGGATCTCTCAGTTATGGAAATCTCTTCCAAAAAGGCCACACCGGCGGACTCAGTTTCCAGATTGCCCCTGAAAATCCAGACGACGCCAAAGTTTTTTCAGGCTACTATCTCGCCCGCGTTTCCAGCGGTGTGAGCCTCATGCTCAGCGGCACCAAACAGAACAGCGACGTCTCCACCCTCGGTGGCGCGGCGGTCGGCGGGCGCGGTGAAATCGTCGGGCTGCGTGCCCTCTACGATTTGCCTACGACTGCCAAGTTCTATCAAAGTTTCAACTTGGGCTTCGATTACAAGCACTTCGACGAAGACCTCGTCATCGGTAAGGACACGATCTCCTCACCCATCGAATATTACCCCCTCAGCGCCAACTATGCGGCCACGTGGATGGGTGATCACGGCTTCACCGAAATGAACCATTCACTCAACTTCGGACTGCGCGGCATTGGCAGCAAAGTGCGGGACTACTCCAACAAGCGCTACAATGCCGATGGAAATTTCGTTTTCCTCCGCAGCGACGTCGCCCACACCCACGATTTCAAGGGCGGCTCTCAGTTATTTGGAAAGATCCAAGGCCAAGTTTCCAATCGTCCTCTCATCAACAGCGACCAGATCGCAGGTGGCGGACTAAGCTCCGTTAGAGGCTACCTAGAAGCAACTGCGCTCGGCGATAACGGAGTCTTCGGCACGGTCGAGGTCCGCAGTCCATCACTCATTGGCAAGCCGGATGTCGCCAATTCCAAATCCGATGAATGGAGATTCCTCGCCTTTGCCGACGCAGGAGTGCTCGGCATTTGGGATGCCCTGCCGTCGCAACAATCCCAATACAACTTCTCAAGCGCCGGGATCGGCAGCCGCTTCCGCATCAAGGAACACTACAACGGCTCCGTTGATGCGGCCATCCCATTTACCAACCAACTCGACACCGACGCTGGCGAAGTCCGCGTCACTTTCCGCGGTTGGGCGGACTTCTAATACCAATACACCTTTTCCTAATGAATTACCCGTCAACTATCAAACGAATCGCCGGCCTAACTGCATTGCTTGCCATGGCAAGCACCGCCCACGCGAAAGAGTCGGAAAACGATAAAACTGCATGGTGGAACCCTGCTTGGACCCAGCGGCAGAAAATCACTCTTGATACCGCCGCCGCTGAAGTCACCACCCCCGCAGGCACTGCCACCGTGCTCGTCCGTCTGCATGATGGGAACTTCCAATTCGACGCTGCAAGCGAAAACGGCAGCGACCTGCGATTCATCGCAGCCGATGGAAAAACACAGTTAGCCTATCAAATCGAGAGTTTTGACAACCTCCTCCACGAAGGCTACGTCTGGGTCAAGCTGCCAGACATCAAACCCGGCGCGAAGGAATCATTCTTTCTCTACTTTGGCAATCCGGCCCCGTCCGAAGCCGCGCCGAAAGCCACTGAAGCTTATGACGCCGAAACAGTACTCGCTTACCATTTCGCCGGTCGGGGCACAGCACCTTCCGATTCCACTGAGAAGGGCAACAACGCAGAAGCTCCCGCCACCACTGCGGATGGGTCGCTCATCGGTGGCGGACTTCGCTTGTTAGGTAACGTGCCGGTCATCATTAAACCTTCCTCTTCCCTCGAATGGAAAGCCGCCCAAACCTTGACGCTCTCCACTTGGATCAAGCCTGGCGCATTGCAGCCGAACTCGATCATCTTCAGCCGTGGAGAGGGCGCGAACGCCTTCCAAATTCTTCTCGATCAAGGAATCCCCGTCATCAAAATCGGCTCCAAATCCAGCACACCTGCAGCACCAGTCACCACCGGCACGTGGAGCCACCTCGCACTCGTCGCTGACGGCAAAACACTTCAACTTTTCCTCAACGGCTCGCTTTATGCCAGCATCGACGGTGCGCTTCCCGCCCTCAATACACCGATAACACTTGGTAGCACTGACTCCGGCTATGCTGGCGAGATTGACGAGCTCTCCATCTCCAACACCATTAGAACACTCGGTTGGATCAAGCTCGCCTCTATCAACCAGGGCACGAGCGCAGCCGCACAAAGCGCTCTCATTCTCGCCCCTTCCGAAGGCGATGGAATCAAGGAACAAAGCAAGTTCATGGAGCATCTCTCGCTCTTTGGAGACATCGCCAATAACATGATGTTCGACGGATGGATCGCGATCGGCGTTTGCGCGATCATGATCGTCATCGGCTGGACCGTCGCGATCCGCAAATTTATCTATCTTAACTCCATTGAAAAAGGCACCAAGGAGTTCCTGAAAAAATGGAAATCGCTCTCCACCGATCTTACCGCCATGGATCCGGATGATCAGTCAAACGTCAGCAGCCTCGGCGGCAATGTTGACCCAACCCAACAAGCACTTGTTGAAAAATCCCCGCTTTACCATATCTATCACATCGGAGCAGAAGAGATCCGCCACCGCCTCGACAAGGATAACAACCGCGTCCAAGGCCTCTCAGGTCGTTCCATCCAGGCCATCCGCGCGAGCTTGGATGCCGGTCTCGTTCATGAGAGCCACCGCCTGTCCGACGGCCTCGTTTACCTCACCATCAGCATCGCCGGCGGCCCCTATGTCGGCCTGCTAGGAACGGTCGTCGGAGTGATGATTACCTTCGCCATCATTGCCAAGTCCGGTGAGGTCAACGTCAATTCCATCGCCCCCGGCATCGCCTCCGCGCTTCTGGCGACAGTCGTCGGCCTTGTCGTCGCCATCCCAGCTCTCTTCATCTACAGCTATCTCAACGGCCGCATCAAAAACTCTCTCGCACTGATGCAGGTCTTCATCGACGAGTTCGTCGCAAAGATGGCTGAGTTCTACCGCCCCGCCCAAGAAGCCGACCAGAATAGCGGCTCCAGCCACTGAGTTTCTCTTCTTATCAACCATCAACCTCTTCAGATGGCCTCCGCCGACGATAAAAGTTACGACGACATCAATGTCACCCCGATGGTCGATCTCTACCTCGTGTTGTTATTGATCTTCATCATCATGACCACCGCCGGAGTTCAGGGTGTGAAAGTGAACCTGCCCAGCGCCAGCAAGGCCTCATCCCCCAAGCTCGACGCGCCAAAAACACAGGCCATCACCGTCGATCCGGAGGGAAAAATCCGCCTTAACACCCTTCCTGTCACCCTCGCCGATCTCGAATCCAAGCTTGCAGCCCTCAAGGCGGCCACGCCCGAAGTCCCCGTCGTCGTCCGTGGGGACCGCGCCAGCCAATACCAAGGCATCATGGATGTGCTCGACGTGTTAGGCCGCGTCGGCATCACCCAGATCGGCCTTGCCACCCAACCCGCCAAATAAACCATGGCACGCCCAGTCATTCCAGCTCCCAAACAAGGCAAGCACCGCTTGATCATCGGTGTCCTGCTAGGCATCGTCGCATTCGGCGGCGTGATCTCTTTCCTGGCGTCTGACGGCAAGCCGCACCGCAAGGCCGCCGCCAAACAGGAAGTCATCACCATCACCCTGCCACCGTTAGCGCCTCCCCCTCCACCACCGCCACCACCGCCACAAAACGAACCCCCTCCACCAAAGGATGAGGAAATGGTCGAGCAGGAACCCGTTCCTGACAACGAACCCCCACCGGAAGCCGCCCCCGAAGCCGCTCCCTCGGAGGATCTATCAACCGGGATCGCAGGCAACGGACCCGACATGGGCCTCAGCCGCAGCGGCAATGGCGGCAACGGAAAAATCGGTGGCTCAGGAAAAGGCAGTGGTAGCAAGTATGGCTGGTACGCAGCCAAAATTCAAAGCACCATCGCAGATGCATTGAGGCAAAACTCCGCGACAAAAAGCGCCACCCTCAGCCTGCAAGTCCGCGTCTGGGCGGATTCCAACGGCCGTATCACCCGCGCCTCACTCGTCGGCACTTCGGGAAATGCCACCGTCGATGCAGCGCTCAAAAACCAGATACTAACTGGACTTCAGCTTCCCCAAGCCCCGCCCGCCGACATGCCCATGCCCATCACCATGCGCATCACGGCCCGCAAGCCGACTCTCTAACTTTTATCTCATGTCACACGCTCGTCCCATTCTCATTGTATCCCTGTTCGCAGCAACTGGCACGCTCCATGCGCAGGAACCTGCTGCTCCAGCCGCCACCTCCAATCTGGTAGAAACACTCGATCCCACTCTGGATGCGCCGCTCTCCACCGATTTACCCGCCGCGCCAGTCCACACCGCAGACGCCAAGCCGTCCACCAATGTCACCATCAATCTCATCAATCGCCTCGTCCAAAAGGGAGTCCTCACCCAAGCCGAAGCAGCGGAAATGATCAAACAGGCCGAGACAGACGCCGCCAACGCCGCGCAAACTGCCGGTGCCCAATCGGACATCGCCGCCCTCAGCGCTGACGATACCCGAGTCACCTATATCCCTGAGGTCGTTAAAAACGAAATGCGCGATCAGATCAAACAGGAACTCATGGCCGCCGCTCGCGAGGAGAAATGGAGCGAAAAATCCTCCCCGGATTGGACCTCGAAATTCAAGCCATTCGGCGATATCCGCGGCCGTTACGAAAGCACCTTCTTTCCCACCGGCAACGCCAACACCGGTGCCTTTCCCAACTTCAACGCCATTAACACCGGAGCCCCCTTCGACACCTCCGGCACCCAGTTCTCCCCCCAATACAATGTCGATCAAGACCGCAACCGCACCCGCATCCGGGTCCGACTTGGCACGGAAATCATGTTAGGCGATGGCTTCAATGGCGGCATCCGCCTTGCTACCGGTGAGTCTAACTCACCCACTTCACCCAACCAATCACTCGGTGCGAGCGGTGGAAATTTTTCCAAATACGCCATTTGGCTAGACCGCGCCTTCCTCAGCTATGATGCCGGTCCAGGGGACGGTCAGGAACTCGTCTTCCTCCTCGGTCGCTTCGACAACCCCTTCCTCTCCACCGACATCCAATGGGACGACGACCTCGGTTTCGACGGTCTGGCAGTCCGCGGCAAGGTGAAGATCAACGATCAGGCCAGCACTTTCTTCACGGCAGGCTATTTCCCCGTCTATAACACCGACTTCAATTTCGCATCTAACCAACCCTCCAAATTCGAAAGCACCGACAAATGGCTCACCGGTGCTCAGATTGGCGTCGATTGGAAAATCGCCGACGACCTCACCGCCAAGCTCGCCATCGCCTACTACGATTTCAACGCGATCGAAGGGAAACTCTCCGATCCCTTCATCCCTCTGACCAGCAGCGACGCCGGTAACACAGACACCACCCGCCCCGGCTTCGCCCAGCGCGGCAACACCTACATGGCCCTGCGCAATATCGATAACACCACCGCTGCGAACGATTTCGGTAACAAGTATCAATACCAATACTACGGCCTCGCATCAAAGTTCCGCAACCTAACCATCACCGGTCGCCTCGACTACGACCATTGGGACCCTTACCGCCTCACCCTGCTAGGCGAAGCCACAAAGAATCTCGCCTTCGACGAAAACGGCATCGCCAAAAAAGCGGTCAATAACCGCGGCGGAGGCAGCACCACCACCCCCGGCGGCTTCGAAGGCGGAGACAGCGCATGGAACCTGGCGCTCCAATTCGGCAAGCCCGCTCTCCAGGCCTTTGGCGACTGGCAAGCCGGCTTCGGCTACCGCTACGTCGAGAGCGACGCCGTCGTTGACGGATTCACCGACTCCGACTTTGGCGGCGGCGGCACCAACGTCCAAGGCTTCACTCTCGGCGGCAACTTCGCCCTATCGTCTGCCGTTCGTGTCGGACTCCGCTGGATGAGCTCCGACGAGATCATTGGCGCTCCCCTGAGCACCGACACACTTCAAGTGGACCTCAACGCAAAATTCTAACATTACTATGAATTCATCACCTGCCACCAAGTGGTTGCTGCGTCTCGCCGCAACTCTACTCATTCTCTTCCCCGTCCTCGTCCAAGCGGCGGAGCCCGCGGATCCCTCCGTCAAGCTTCGCGAGCAGCTCCGCAGCGTCCTCCTCCAACTGCGCACCGCCCAGACAGAGAGCGCCAACGCCCAAGCCGCTCAAGCCGCCGCAGAAGCAAAAAACAAGGATCTCACCACCAAGGTCGATACGCTCACCAAGCGCATCGAGGCCCTCAACAAGGAAAGCAATACCGCCAAAGTCGCCTCGGACGAATCCATCGCCACTCTCAACAACAAGCTCGCCGAACGTGAGAAGCGCCTCGTTCTTTTCACCGAAGCCATCGAGAAATGGAAAGCAGGCTATCAGAAGGCGGCGGAGGTCGCCCGCACCAAAGAAGACGAACGCGCCAAACTCGCCTCTGAAATCATCGTCCTGAAACGCACGATCGCAGACCGGGAAACCAAGAATCTCAATTTGTTCAACACCTCCATTGAGATTCTCGACCGCTACGAAGGATACGCGTTAGGCAAGGCCCTCGGTGCGCGCGAACCCTTCATCGGCACCACTCGCGTCAAAGTAGAAAACCAGGTCCAAGGCTATAAGGACAAGATCCTCGACAACCGCATCGAGGCCAAAACCGTGAAACCATAAGTCCTGTAGGCATCATAGGACCTATTTGTTCCCCTCCCCGCCAGCCATGAAAACCAAACACTTCCTCTTCCGTGCAATCCTCATCACCTGGCTCGTTGCGCTGACCGCTATGCAGGCGGAACCCGCCGCTGTCCTGGCAAAAGTCGGTGACATCGAGATCAAGGCGGATGAAATCCGTGAGACCATCTCCGGCTTGGATGCCGCGCAGCAGGAGAAGATCGCCCAAGACCCCGCCGCCCTCGGGCAATACGTCCGCGCATTGTTAGTCGAGCGACTCGTCCTTAAGGAAGCCATTGAAAAAAAGTGGGATCAGGAACCTGCCGTGATTTCCACCCTCGTCCGCGCACGTGAAAGCGCTCTCACAGAATCCTTTCTCAAATCCAACTCCATCCCGGAACAAGGCTATCCAAGCGAGGAAGAGCTCAAGAGCGCTTACGAAACTAACAAGGAAAAGTTCGTTGTTCCGCGCAGTTTCCAGCTCGCCCAGATCTACATCGCCAAGGATAAAAGCAAACTCGAAGCCACGCTAAAACAACTCAAAGCCAAAAACGCAGACTTCGCCTCCATCGCCAAAAGCAGCAGCGAAGATCCCGCCAGTGCAGCGCAAGGCGGAATGATCGGCTGGCTGAGCGAAGACCAAATCCAGCCAGAGATCCGCGCCAAACTTCCCAAGCTCACCCTCAACACCATTTCCGAGCCGATCCAACTCACTGACGGCTGGCACATCCTCAGGGTGCTCGATATCCGCGAGGCCCACACCCCCACCCTCGACCAAATCCGTGACAATTTTGTCACACGACTACGGGCCGAGCACGCGCAAACCAAGCGCCAGGAATACCTTGCGCAACTGATCAAGGACCACCCGATCGCGATCAACGAGATCGAACTCGCGAGGGTCGTTGCAACCCCTGCTGGCGGCCTTAAGCATTGAATCCAAACTCTTCTAACTCATGAAGCCCAAGCGTTTCTACTTCCGTTCCACCGCGCTCTTCGGCCGCTCTCTTCGCTGCGGCGCACCCGTCTTCGGCGGCTTTACCTTCCTCATCTCCGGCCTCACTGCCAATGCTGGCGACATTCTGCGCGGTGGAGGAGTATCTAACTCTAATCCTGCAACTGCCGGAACCAACAACGGGGGCGGCGCCACTCCAGCGACCACAGATGCGGCCCGCGCCAATGCCCAAGACAGCCTCGCCCGCACAACGCGCGCCCTCGATGCCGTGCGTGCCATGCAGACCGCAGCCCGCAATGCCGCGCTCAACAGCGCCGCCCAAAACGCAGGCCAGAACCCTAAAAACCCAACCGTCACCCTCCCGAACGTTCCTAACGGCCTCGGCGTGGACGGGCTCTTGGCCACCGGAGGCAATGACCATCCCACTAATTGGACCGGAGCCAACGCGCCCACCCAGACCCTCAATGGAGACAAAACCGAAGTCACGATCAAGCAGACAACGCAACAAGCCTTGCTTGGCTGGCAGACCTTCAACGTGGGTAAGAAGACCACTCTAACATTTGATCAAACCGCAGGAGGCGAAAATGCATCCCAATGGATCGCCTTCAACAAGATCAGCGATCCCACTGGCAACCCCACCCAGATCCTTGGCTCCATCAAGGCCACCGGCCAAGTTTACATCATCAACCAGAACGGCATCATCTTCGGCGGCAGCAGCCAGGTGAATGCCCGAGGTCTCACCGTTTCCTCACTCCCTATCAACGACAACCTCGTCCAGCGCGGCCTGCTCAATAACCCGGATGCGCAATTTTTGTTCTCTGGTCTCGCGATCCCAGCAGGAATCAACGGCACTCCGGCATTCACCCCCGAAGCCTTCACAGGCGAATACGGCGATGTGATCGTGAATGAGGGAGCACAACTCAACAGCACCACGGATGCCTCGAAGACCGGCGGACGCATCACCCTAGTAGGAGCAAACGTTACTAACAATGGCTCCATCACCACTCCTAACGGCCAATCTATACTCGCCTCCGGGCTCCAGGTCGGCTTCACCGCCCACGACACGACTGACGCAAGCCTCCGGGGGCTGGACATTTATGTCGGCTCCGTTGGCACCTATGCGGGGACTACAAATAACAGTGGAATCATTGAGAGCGCTCGGGGAAGCATCACGATCGCAGGAAAGACCATCAATCAAGCTGGTGCCCTCACTAGCACCACCTCCGTTTCATTGAATGGCCGGATAGACATCCAGGCGCAATACAATTCGGTGTCCAACCGGGCTACGGCATCGGCGCAGGGAGCGCTGTTCCTTTTCCAGGACACCGGCGCGGTCAATCTCGCGTCTGATAGCATGATGAGCATCCTTCCTGAGTTTGACAGCAAGGAAACTACGATCGGAACGGAATTGGCTCTTCGTTCACAAGTCAGCATGGTCGGGAAGACCATCCGGCTAGGTGTGGATTCGATCATTCTTGCTCCCAACGCTGTCGTGGGTATTTCCGCAGGCACATGGCTGTTTGAAAATTTCTCACCACCTAGATCCACATTCCTGCAATCCGGCGGCCAGGTATATTTCGAGCAGGGATCTGTGCTTGATGTGGCTGGATCACTTGCCGTGCCCGTTTCTGTTTCTCAAAATATCATTTCATTAGATTTGCGCTCGGCGGAATTAGCAGATTCGCCACTCCAGCGTATTGGGATTCTTCGCAATGCCACCGTGCAGGTGGACATTCGCAAAAAGGGAGACGGTTGGATCGGAACGCCGTTAGCGGACGTTTCCGGCTTCGCTAACCTGATCCAGCGTTCGGTCGGCCAGCTCACCGTGGCAGGTGGCTCGGTGACCATCAGCGCTGGCGATTCCGTGGTGATGCAGGCGGGTTCCAATATCGCAGTTTCCGGAGGATCGACCCAGTTCGAGGGAGGAATGACCCGAACCACCCAGTTGATCACCGGTGGCCACTTGGTAGACATCAGTAGTGCGTCACCCGACGTGGTGTATGACGGCATTTACGATGGCTCCTTCACGCAATCAAACTCCAAGTTCGGTGTTTCGAATGTGTTTGGTGGTGTCATAGCCCCATCAGGTTACCGCTATGAAGCAGGCTACACAGATGGTGCGGCAGGCGGAAAGCTATCGATCTCCGCGCCGTCCATGGCGCTTGATGGCCGCCTCATCGGCACGACGGTCGTCGGCGCGAACCAGCGCCTCGCGCCGCCTGCGAAAAGCGCTCTCAACCTTTCCTTTAAAGCCCAGGATATTTCCTATCCGACTTACCCGATTCATTCCCCTACTCCGCCGACGATTACTTTTGATCCCAATGTTAGCTTGGTCGCAGCCAACCCGTTTGCGGTCGGTATCAATGGCGATCCGCTTGGTCTCCGAGCGGACCGCACTAGCCTTGTGGTCCTATCAACGAATCTGCTAGTCGCAGACGGGTTCGGGTCCCTCACCTTGGACAATCATGATGGCGCTGTTATCGTGCCTGAGGGCGTCGATCTTGCGGCGCCCATTGGCGGAGATATTACATTCAAGGCATCAAACATAACCGTCAACGGGTCTGTAACATCTCGTGGCGGAAGTCTTTCCTTTTCCACCTACGGCATCACCTACGACGAAATCAACCTGCTGCAGAACATCCCTCCAGTTGCTCCCCCGACCGTTCAGCCTGGCCGCGGGCAATTCACCTTGGGGTCCACTGGAATTCTCAACGTTTCGGGTCTTGTTGTTGACGACCGCCTGAACCAGGGGTCTGCATTGGCTTCCCCTGTGTCGCTAATGGGAGGAACGATCAGGATCGAAGGCTATTCCGCAGGTCTGGCGGAGGGAGGGATTATTGATGTCTCTGGCGGTGCTTCTATGAGCGCCCGCGGAATAGTAAGCTACGGCAATGCCGGCTCCCTGAGCATCACGGCGGGCCGCGAACTCGGATTTGGTTCTACATTGGGAGGGAAGTTGAGTCTCGGGGCCGACCTGCGAGGTTTTTCCGGTGCAAAAGCCGGCAGTCTAGCAATCACCGCCCCACCTATCCAAATTGGCGGTAGCACTAGCAATCCTAATGTCATTCT
>JBDTNJ010000376.1:0-3966 GCA_039933825.1 Luteolibacter sp. | reverse complement strand
GGCTATTATCACGCCATGCACCCGGCATTCTGGGGGGACTTCACCTGGCGCATCACCGGCAAGGACGCCGGCGGCATTCCTCAGCTCGAAGGCGGCTGGCAGAACAACCGTGGTGCGGCGGCGCACGAGCAAGTCCGCTTCGTGGAAAACATTTTTGAGGAGTTGGATGCTCCGGGAGAATGGTTTTTGAATTCCAAAACGCACACGCTCTATTTCCATCCGCCTGCCGGACTGGATCTGACGAAAGCCGTAGTGGAAGCCACGCGCCTGCGGACACTCGTCGAGTTCCGCGGTGACGAGGCGCATCCGGTGAAATGGATCGCCCTGAGAGGGTTGGTTTTCCGTCAGGCGGCGCGCACGGTCATGGACACGCGCGAACCGCTGCTGCGTTCGGATTGGGCGATCTATCGCGGCGGAGCGGTTTTCTTCAACGGCGCGGAGGATTGCGCGCTGCTGGACGGTTTCATCGACCAAGTCGGCGGCAACGCGGTGTTCGTCAACAACTACAACCGCCGCGTCACCATTCGCGGCACGCAGATCGCCAAGGCCGGGGCGAGCGGTATTTGTTTCGTCGGCGATCCGCAGGCGGCGCGCAGTCCTCTGTTCAACTACGATCGCGTTCAGGACCTCGACAAGATCGACCGCACGCCCGGACCGAAGACTAACAACTATCCGGCGGACTGCCTAGTGGACGATTGCCTGATCCATCTGACCGGGCGCGTCGAAAAACAGACCGCTGGGGTGGAAATCGACCTCGCCCAGAGCATCACCGTCCGGCACTGCTCGATCTACGACATGCCGCGCTCCGGCATCAACATCGGCGACGGCTGCTGGGGCGGACACGTCGTCGAGTTTTGCGACATCTTCGACACGGTGAAGGAAACCGGCGATCACGGTTCGTTCAACTCGTGGGGGCGTGATCGGTTCTGGCGTCCTAACATCGGCGAGGTCAACGCCTGGGTGAAGAAAGCTCCGGAATTGCCGCTGCTCGACGTGGTCAAGCCGATCAAGCTCATCAACAACCGCTGGCGCTGCGACCACGGCTGGGACATCGACCTCGACGACGGATCGTCTAACTACGTCATCAAAAACAACCTCTGCCTGCGCGGCGGCATCAAGAACCGCGAGGGATTCAAGCGCGTCGTCGAGAACAACATCCTCGTGGACGGCGGTTACGATCCCCACGTCTGGTTTGCGGAATGCGGCGACGTTTTCCGGCACAACATCATGTGGACCGCTTATCGCCCCGCCAACATGCCACCACCGCCATGGGGCGCTGAAATGGATTACAACCTGGTGCAGCGCGATGGAGCGACCGGAACGGCCCCGGCGACCGAACTGCGGCAGCAAAGCGGCCGTGACGGGCACTCCATCTTGGCCGACGCGCGATTCGTCGATCCGGCGAGCGGCGACTATCGCGTGAAGGACGGCTCGCCCGCGCTCGCTCTCGGCTTTGTCAATTTCCCGATGGATCAGTTCGGCGTGCGTAAGCCGGAACTCAAGGCCATTGCGCGCGTGCCGCAGATTTCGCAGGGGAAAATTGCCGCCCCTGTTAGTGCGACGCGTGCCGCCGATCCGGTCACCTGGCTTGGTGCCCGTGTGCGCAACATCACCGGGGAAGGGGAGATGTCCGCCTTCGGTCTGCCCGGTGTGACGGGTGTTCTGGTTCTGGAGGTTCCCGCAGATTCGATTTTGGCCAAAGCCGGATTGCGAACGAATGATGTCATTCTTTCCATCAACGGCGCGAAGGTCGCGGACACGGCGGCATTGCCTGCGGGGACTTCATTGAAGATTGAGGCCTCCCGCGATCAAAAGAAAATCGTCTTCCAATCACGTCCATGAAAAAGCCGATGGTCCTGCCTAACCGGCTAGGGATCGGCTTAAACCAACATCAATTGCATTCCCTATCCGATGATAAACCAAATGAACTCTCAACGTGCGCGCCGTTCTCGCAAATCTCACGTCTCATTCCCAATACCAATGACCAGAAACATTCTAACTAGCCTACTTCTCTCCCTGATTCCGATCGGCGTTTGCCATGCCCAAGTCAAGGACCCAGCTCCCTTTGGCCCCGTCCCATCTGCAAATCAGATGAAATGGCAGGAAATGGAGTATTATGCCTTCATCCATTTCTCGCTGAACACCTATACCGATCAATCGTGGGGATTCGGCGACGAGGATATCAAGACGTTCAACCCGAAGAAACTCGACGCCCGCGAATGGGTCCGGGTCTGCAAGGAGTCTGGGATGACCGGGGTGATCATTGTGGCGAAACACCACTGCGGATTCTGCCTCTGGCCCTCCAAATACACCGATTATTCGGTAAAAAACTCGCCTTGGAAAGATGGCAAGGGCGACATCGTTCGCGACGTGGCCGTCGCCTGCAAGGAGTTTGGTCTCAAGTTCGGGGTCTATCTATCACCTTGGGATCGGAACCGCGCGGACTATGGGAAACCGGAATACATCACCTACTTCCGCGAACAACTGACGGAACTGCTCACCAATTATGGCCCCGTGTTCGAAACATGGTTCGACGGTGCCAACGGAGGCACCGGATTCTATGGAGGCGCGAAAGAAGAGCGCAAGATCGACCGGGCGACCTATTACGACTGGCCAACCACCTATGCGCTGGCGCGCAAGCTCCAGCCCGGCATCGTCATCTGGAACGACGGCGGAGACCGTGCCGATTTGCGCTGGGTCGGCACCGAGTCCGGCTTCGTTGGTGAGACGAACTGGAGTAAATTGAACGCGAAAGGCGATGTGGACTGGGGCGGACTACAGTTTGGAAAGGAAGATGGCGACGCCTGGGTTCCCGGTGAGGTGAATACCTCCATCAGGCCCGAGTGGTTCTATCACCCAAACGAGGATGACAAGGTGAAGACCGTGCCGCAGTTGTTGGATACTTACTATAACTCCATAGGCCGCAACGGCACGTTTCTGCTCAATTTCCCGATCATGCCCGATGGCACGATTCACCCGACCGACGTGCAGCATGCCTTGGAGATGGGTAAAGTCATCAGGCAGACATTCGCCGTCAATCTTGCCAGAAATGCGAAAACGGAGGCGTCCAACACCCGGGGCGGTTCGCCGAACTTTGGCCCGCAAAACGCCGTGGACGAAAACAAGAACACGTATTGGGCCACGGACGATAACGCGAACACCGCGTCGCTCACCCTCGACCTCAAGAATCCGACCTTGTTCAACCGGTTCCTGGTGCAGGAATACATCCGGCTCGGGCAGCGCGTGAAAGGCTTCACGGTGGAGGCGCATGTTGACGGGAACTGGAAGGAAGTGGCCAAGGGCAGCACCATCGGCTACAAGCGCATCCTCCGCTTCGCCGGGGTCAAGGCGGATCAGGTGCGCTTTACGATCACCGACTCGAAGGCTTCTCCTGTGATTTCCAGCATCGGACTTTACAACGCTCCGGTGATTCTCGACGCGCCGGCCATCACCAGAAACCGGGCGGGAGAAGTTTCCATCGCGTCGAATGATGTCGGGCCGGTATTCTACTACACCCTCGATGGCAGCACGCCGACTCCGAAATCGCTGCGATTCACGGGGCCCGTGCCGACCGACGGAAAAGTCGCAGTCAAGGCGATCACGTTCGATCCGTCCACAGGCAAATCTAGTCCGGTGGCTCAGGAGAATTTCGACATTTGCCGCAAAGACTGGCAGATTGTCGGAGCTAACGACAACTCGCCTTACGCAATCCTCGATGGGAATCCAACCACCTCGTGGAAACAAGGCAAGGACAAGTCGATGCCCGTCGATCTAGTCATCGACCTCGGGAGCGAAAAAACCCTAACCGGCTTCAAATACTTCCCCGACCAAGGCATGTGGGGGCCGGGGATCATCTCGAATTACGAGTTCTATGTCTCTTCCGACAACTCCGACTGGAAGCAGGTGGACAAGGGAGAATTCTCTAACATTAAGAATAACCGCGTGTGGCAGCTTAAGAAATTCGCG
>JBDTNJ010000375.1:0-9696 GCA_039933825.1 Luteolibacter sp. | reverse complement strand
GGGTGATTTTCTCCTCATGCAGGGCTGCGATGCCAATGTAATCGAGGAAAAGCAGCGCATCGCCGCCGGTCGTAAGGATGTCATTCACGCTCATCGCGACAAGGTCCTTGCCCGCCGTTTCGAGAAGATCGTGCTCAAGAAGCAACTCCAGCTTCGTCCCGACGCCGTCGCAGCCCGTCATCATGACGGGCTCCTTGTAGCTGCTCAGGTCGTAACAAGCGGCGAAAAGCCCAAAGGCCCCCCACAGTTTGCGTGTCTGTTGAGTTCTGCGCACGTGAGTGCCGATGTCGCCCACAAGAGCAGCCGCTTTCCGCGTATCCACCCCAGCCTGTTGGTAAGTTAACTTGCCCGCCATATTCCGCTGGGAGAGTTCTACAAGCCACCTCTCCCGCGTCACGAAGAAAAAACCTTGGATTCCTAAAATCCCAATTCCCGGCTGCAAGCCTTGGTTTTAAAAGCAATCATGGCCGTGATTTTTAAAATTCTAAAAAGAATGACACCCAAAGCCTGAAAATGTTCAAAAAAAGATTGCCAACCTAAAAAGATTATCATAAATGTCAGAAAGGTTAGCGAAGCAGATATTTAAGACATCTTGACAACCTGCCGAATTTCCCTAGAAACGAATCGAAATCTACAACCACGATGAATCCGCAAGCCCCAACCATCCATCTCGACTCAGGTCTTGAAATTGGCTACGGCAGCCCCCTCGCCCGCTTCGGGCAAGAGGTGGTGCTCACCGGAGGCACTCATTTCCTGCTCGCCCGCAACGGCAGAGGCAAGACAACGCTGCTTCGCACTCTCGCCCGCACTTTAAAGCCCGTTTCCGGAAACTTCCGGGTTAAGGGCTTCGTGCAATATCTCCCTGAGGATCTTCGCTTTGATCCTGAAATCAGCCCGGCAATGATTTTCCGGATGCTGCTGCCCAAGGGCAAAGTGGCCGAAGCACTGGATCTCGCCAGCCGGATCGAGCTCGACGTTAAAAAACCCTATGGTCGGCTCTCGACCGGCAACCGCCGTAAAACGAACCTGATCATGGCGGAGTTTTCGGTGAAACCGGACACAGGAAACATCCTGCTGCTCGATGAACCGTTCAGCGGCCTCGATGCGTTCGCCCGCCAGGCCTTCGAGGAAATCTGGAAGGCATCCTCCAGCAATGTGCTTCGCCTGGTGAGCTGCCATCCGGACTATGATTCGATGGTCATGCCCAGCGCCGTGATGATCGAAGGTAAAAACGCCCGCCATTTCAACGAACAAGGCCAAACGTGGAGTGGCCTGAAGAACTTAATGAACTGAAAGCCATGAGACTTTTCCGACTTACATTTGCAACAATCCTCGAGCGAAAAGCTTGGGCGATCTGTGCCTTTGCAGTGGCGGTTCTGCCTTTCGCTCTGCCGATGATTTCCAGCGCCACCGAAAAGCCGATTCTGGTGCAGCCCGCACGGATTCAGGCCGCTTGGGGAACGCTCTGGGTTTGCGCCCTCATCTGGGGCCTGTTCACTGCCGCCCGTGAGGGCGAGACCAACGCAAAGACCGGCGTCGGTGAGTATTTCCAGACCACTGGTCTATCAGCCACTCGCCAGCTTTTTGAAATCTGGCTCGCAGTATTTTGCTTCGTTGCGCCTCTGGCTATCCTTGCTGCTGCGATCTGCCACTTTGCCGCAGGACCTGCGAATGCAGCTGAGCGCTCGATGTGGCTGATTCTCAATGTGCAATACACCGTGCTATTCCTCTTGGTGATCGCACCCTTGCTGGCACTCGCCACAGCGATCGCATCACGCTTCGGCGGGATTACGGGCTTCGCGGTCACCTTGTTTGTCATGCTCTATGGTCTGTATGGCGTGGGCTACCTCGATAATATGCTGAAGCTGGAGCAGAATCCAATCCTCCACGGCTTCTGGTTGTTCTCACCCCACTATCATTTGGCGGATCTCACCCAGCGTCTTTATTTCAAGAGCGGTGCCTTACCCGGCCCTGCCTTCTGGAACATGTCTTTCTATTTTGCCGGCATCCTCGCTGTGTATGTAGGCCTCTCACGCCTGTGCTTCCGCACCAGAGTTTCCGCCTGAACTTTCTTATCAACTCAAAGAAATTCATCCATGTCACGCATCCTCACCAACGCAATCTCCGCAGGCCTCATCGGCACTGGCGTGTTTGCTTGGGCGTTTGCCGGGCGCCCGCTGGTCACGAACCCTGAGCTGAAGGCACCGTTGAATCCTCTCGGGATCAACGGTAGTCCCTATGGCCAGGTATTCGCCCTCGCGATGCAAGGGCCGATCGAAACTTACTTCGACAATCGTGGTGGCGGCATGTCGCATCAACATGAAGAAGGGGAGGAATGCGATCACGATAATCATGACGCGGAAACGCAGGGAAAGGCGGAGAATGCGCACCATTCATTGGATGCCCGTTTCCAACATCTTCTGACATCACTGAACCAAGCTTCTCAGGCGCGAACCAATCCGAGAGCTTCCAGCAAGGCCCAGGAGCTCTACATGCGCCGCCAGGTGGAGGACAAACTCCGCTTTGCCTATCAGCTCGATCCTTCGAATTATAATAACTATAACTCTCTCCACTTCTTTCTCAGCGAGCCGTCGCTGGGCACCCGTCCAGAGCTCAGCTCGACCGCGCAAAAGCTCGCGGATGATACCATTCAATATTGCCTCAAGCAGCAAAACGATCCCCGGCCTAACTTAACGGCCGCCGGTGCCTGCACCAATGTTTTGCAGTTGATGTTTACCGACCAGCAGTCCCCCTCACCTAAATTTAATACTACGCAAATGCGTAGCTATCTTAATATTCTAAATCAGTGTATCAATCGTTACGAAACGGAAGCGCAGGTATGGGATCAAACAAAAAACTGGGAACTCCTATCACCCGCCGTCGTCCAGGAATGGACCGATCGCTACGATTTCGTCCGTAAAATCCGCGATGCCTCGGAAGAAGCGATTCGCATCTTCGAGTCAAAACACAACACGCAGGCGTCTAACTAAAGTTCTCCCGATTTAAATTTTAAAATTAAAGTTTTTCTATCATGTCCGTCTTCTCCGCCATCCTCGAACCGCCACCGCTACCGGGTCATTCCCCCGCAGCCGTACCGGCGCGTTTTGTGGCGGGCATGCGCGGATCGGACTTGCTAGGGATTATCTTCCGGGTCTGCCGGGAGCTACGGGTTTCCGATATTCAAATGCGGGCCGAGCGCCCGGTGTATATCCATACGAACAAAGGCATGGAGAAGCTCGATTTCCTCGGAATTCTCTCTACTGGCAACATGGACGAGATTCTCAAGGAACTCATCACTAACCGGGAGAGCGGTAGCCATGGCTTCGGCAATGACCAGAACTTGGAACAGCGCGTGGATGAGAAAATCCGCCTCGCGATTGCCAAGTTCGCAGAAACCCGTGTAGCCGATTTCTCCTGCGATGGCGTGCCGATGGGCGATAGCGGTGAACGCTCTGGACGCTTGCGGATCCAGGCCCACCTCAGTTCTTCCGGCCTCGGCGTGACCTGCCGAATCCTCAACGATTTCATTCCAGAGCTGGAATCCCTCGGCATCGATCCCGATACGACGGACACGTTACGCCACGGTGTTTTGAAGCGCGCCGGACTTTGCCTCGTGACCGGCCCTACCGGTTCCGGCAAATCTACCACGCTCGCTTCACTCATCGACTGGCTGCGGCGCAATCATCCGAAGCATATCGTCACCGTCGAGGACCCGATCGAGTATCAATATCCTGATGATATGGATGACGCGGACTATCCCGGCCATCGAATTCCATCACCCAGCATCGTGACCCAACAGGAAGTCGGACGCGACCTGCATTCTTACCGCCAAGGCCTCAAGGACGTGCTGCGGAAAGCACCCCACGTCATCCTGCTAGGAGAAATCCGGGATCGTGAAGCGATGGAGACGTGCATGGAAGCCGCACAAACCGGTCACTTGGTCCTCTCCACTCTGCATACGACCGGCGCAGTCAAGACCATCGGCCGGATCTTAGAGCTCTACCCCAAAGATAGCCATAGCTCGGTGCTCAGCCGCCTCGCGGAAATCCTGATTTTCATCCACTCCCAAGGTCTGCTTAACGGCGTGCAGCGCCGGGTGCTCACTTACGAATTTTTGCAAAACAACGATGACGCCGTCTCCAGTGCCATTTCCAATTACGACGGCGGCGCACGCTCCCTCGAAGACGTCATCCGCCGTGCGGGCAACATCGAATGGGACAACAATCTCCGCCGCCTGCTCAACCAAGGCCTCATCACCCGCGACACATTTGAGAATGTCAAAATGAACCGCAATGATGATGGCGAGTAATGCTAGGCAATAAGCGCCGCTCACCACAATCCGTAACCTCTTCACTTTCCATACTAACTAACACCGACGGTCGCAGACCGCCGCTACAACACTAAATTTTCCGAGACTGCGACGACGAATCAGAATGCCTCAGAACTTCCCCTGATCCGTCCCAGCTTTCTCAATCTGACAAAACAACAACACACCCGAATAAAAAATAGAAAATAACACACTATGAAACTGACAAACACCCTGAATAAGAAGTCCAAGTCCGGTATGACCCTGCTCGAATTGACGGTCGTCATCCTTGTCTTGCTCTCCCTCATCTCGATCCTCTTCATCGGCGCACGCGCTTGGAAGAAGGGTTCCGACCGTGCTGGCTGCATCCTGAATATCCGAAATGTCCAACAAGCGGCATCGGGATACAAGAACATGCATCCTGCCCTCACCTCGGCCACCATTGCTGCTGCCAGTGCCAACATCATCGGTGCTACCGGCCTGCTTAAAGATCCATCATGCCCTGGTGCAGGTGTCTACACCATTGATTTGACGAAAATCTATGCTACCGGCACAGCAGGTGGTGCCAGTGTCGCCGCGACTTGCTCACTCTCTACATCAGAAGAGCACGTGCCAGAAGGCGACTTGAGCCAATGGTAATGATATCCCGGTCTCTCCGATAAGGAGAGGCTATTCCACGGTCCGCCTGCTGATGGCGGGCGGACCGTCTTCCCTCTTATGTGTTCTATTAAAACACTTCAATCCATTTTCCGAGAAAGCAATCATCTCATCGAGTCCCTCAGGTGACTGGCTGCATTCTCCCCCCGACAAACAACAACACCCGACTCAAGATAGAAAATAACACACCATGAAAATGAAAACCAGCCCAACAAAAAAACAAGCGCTAGGTATGACGATCCTCGAATTGACCGTCGTCATCCTCGTTCTGCTTGCCCTCATCTCCATCCTCTTCGTCGGTGCTACCGCGTGGAAGAAAGGAAGCGACCGTGCCGCCAACCTCATGAACATCCGCAATTGCCAACAAGCGATGCGTGGAGCTCAAAACGTGGCGCTTGACACCAGCCTCACGGCCTTCACCAGCACGGACCTGGCAACCTACATGAAAATGCCAACGACCATCGGAGCCTCCACCGCTCTCGGCATGAGCTACACCCCCGGCACCGTTTACACGGCAAAAGGCGTGCTCTGGCTCACTGTCGCCTACGGCACCGATTACCCAAGCGCCACCAACGCGCCTCCAACCACTCTTTACTCCGAGTGGTGAACCGTCCTCTCCTTTCCAGGAGATCACCATCCACGGCCCGCCTGCTTATGGCGGGTGGGCCGTTCTCCTTCATCCTATAGACTGTTCCATCAGATCACTGTTATGAAATCAACTCCCCTCATCCACCCAAAGCATTCACTTGGTATGACCATCCTCGAATTGACGGTCGTCATCCTCGTGCTGCTTTCACTCATCTCTATTCTTTTCGTCGGTGCTACCGGTTGGAAAAAAGGCTGCGATCGCGCCGCCAATCTCATGAATATCCGCAATTGCCAACAGGCGATGCGCGGCCATGAAAACGTTCGCCTTGATCGAAGTGTTAATACATTCACTGCTACCGAACTGGCCACCTACATGAAATTCCCAACGACCCTCGGCGGCACTAACGGCATGAGTTACACCGCAGGCACCGTTTACACCGCAAAAGGTGCGCTCTGGCTCACCGTCACCTACGGCACCGATTACCCAAGCGCCAATTATGCGCCTCCAACCACTCTCTATGCTGATTGGTGATTCCATTCATCTCCTTCACGGGAGATCAACCATCCACGGCCCGCCTGCTTTTGGCGGGAGGGCCGTTCTCCTTTAAGATCTCAAACCACCGGACCGCCCCCCAATCCGCCATGTCACACCCACATTTCCAGTCCCTTGGCCACTCTCCAACATCCGGCTTCTCTCAATCCCCTAAAGCGCTTTCTACAGGCATGCTTCATCCTGCGACGGACGACCCGGGCTAGCAATCCCGGGTGGTATAAAGAAGCGCTTGACCTGAATTTCCAGCTGCACATCCGAAAGGATGGGGTCAGCATTTCTGCTTTTTACTTTGACCGCCTGAAAGACCAATGGAGTCCGGGGCCCACTCTCCACGAAGACATCTTCCAAGATCCGACGAAGACGGCCACTCTCGCCAAGGAATCCCTAGCACTCGCCCGCGCCGCCGGCACGAATGCTCTCGGCGTGATCCTGCACATCGCAGACGAGTTCGCCACCACCGAGCTCAAACCGGAACTCAATAGCCCGGCCGCCCTTTCCGATCTGCGGGATGCTGCGGTTTCCAATCCCGCATCGATCCTTGATGATAACTCGATCCAGGCCGATCTCTCCTCATGGCGGGTACTGCCTTACCCCGCATCCGGGAGCGATGTCATCGGTACTACTGTAACCGTTAGCCGCCAATATGGCCCGTTTATCGCAGCCCTGCGCGCAGCGAGCGAGGTTGAAAACGCCCCGATTCTCTCCCATGCGGTCAGCGCACCACTGGTCGCCATCATGGGACTCAGCCAAACTCTGGAGCCCACACCTGGCAAGCCCTTCGTCGCCATACTGCAGTATCCCTGGCTCACGGTTCTGGCCTTTTTCAACGAGCACGCCGACCTACGCCTCATCCGCACCCTCCAGCACCGGGGTCTGCGCCGTGCTACGAATTTCCGCAATGCTCTGGTCACTACCAACGCATCGCTTGAATTCATCGAGCCTGATCTCTTCCTACTCCCCCTCGGACAGAGTGTGGATCAGACGCTGGATGCCGATTTGAGAATCACCCTCACCGGCAGCCGCGTGGAAACCATTAGCCATCGACAGATTGAAGGAATTCCTTCCTGGTGCCCCGAACCAGCAATTTCCGCTGTGCCTTCAAATCTGCAATCGCCGCTGATCACCAGCCACACCTTTACCGTGTTTCGCGAGGAAAACTGGGCACTTCAAGACTTCTTGCCAGCCCCAAGTGAGATCCTTGAAATCTATCCGAGCGAGTCGGAAATGCGATTGCTGCGTTACCTGCGTATAGGCCAGGTCGCGATCGTGGCCCTGACCATCCTCTGCCTCGCGTATTTCACCTATGCGGCGATCCGCATTATCACCCGCACGGAGTGGACCTTCGACCAGAGCCAGGCGGAAGTCCAAAAGGGAGTGGTCATTAAACTCACTGCCGAAGGACAAAAAGCCGAGTATTGGAATAACCTGCTGGCAGATCGATCCAAAGCCTGGGTCGCGATGGAACAAATGACGCGGCTTTTTCCTGCCAATGGAGGCATGTTGGTGGTGACATACGCCCATACGATAAGACCGGAAACCGCAGCGGGAAAAGCCAGGCTGGGCTTCACCAAAGAATGGACCTTCAGCGGATACGCCCGGGACGAGGCGCTGGACTATCTGAATACTATCAACACCCGCGAGGGAGTGACCGCCCATTTCAGCGAGATCGCCCGCATTACGGGGAACGATGCATACAGCCCGAGCGCGGGTCAACGAAGTCTGGTCGTCAATGCCAAGACTCAGGAAAACACCTCATTCAAACCCGTACCACCCGAGGAAGCAAACAATGCAGATCCTGGGACCTATCCTTACAGCTTCACCCTCACCATTAGCCAGCGCTTCGAAGCAGCGGATCCGCTGGGAATCAACGTCGCAAAGGCGCCTTGAGGATGGGGGGCATACATCTATCAAAATCATCATGAGCTCACCTGTTCATCACTATCGTCAGTCGATCATCTTGTTCGGACTGGTCCTCCCCCTTGTCGTGGGAGCCGGTTTGGTAGCCATTTGTATGCAGACGAAGTCCAAGTTGACAGAGAGTTTGGACGCCAAAATCGAGGGCTTCAACAACGCCGAACAAGCCCGCAAGACCGGATTGGGAATCGAAGCGAAAATTATCAGCCAGCGCAAGGACATCGATCGATGGAGCAAACAATTGTCTGGAGAAACATCCAGCGTCGTCACCGGTAACCTCCGCGAGATCACTGAACACCTTCCGCCCAAGGAAATTCAGATGACAGCCTTTGAACGCCCCAGTGGCAATGGGGGTTTCGGAACAGCGTCGGCCCAGCGCTCCGCTCAAATCCGCATCGCTTTCCGCGGAACCTACCGCACGCTGCAGCGTAACTTCCTCGAACTGGAAACCCGAATGCCCCAGCTAGTTTTGCAAGAACTTCAAATCTCTCGCGGCACCTCAGGCACGGTATCGCCCCTCCTCAACGTCCAAGTGAGCTATACCGCATGGGAAAACTAACTTCCAGGAGAAAGGGCGTCCCGCCCACGAGTCTGCTACATCATCGCATCGATATGAAATCACCTAACACCAATCCACAAGCCCGGTCAACACATCGGGTGCGCAGGACGTGGTGCGCCAGCACAATCTCTCTTCTTTTCATCTCACTTCTCCCCATTTCCACCGCCATCGCCCAGCCTGTGGAAAATCTTAAAAGCGCCGAAGCGTCCGCGGCCAAACCCATAGCTGGAAAAACCGAAAAACCAGATGCAGCAAAACCCAAGGAACCAGCACCTGCCCTCAATACCCCTTCCCGCTTGATCAGCACGGAAAGTCTCGATGCCTACGTCGCGTCAATCACTGCTACTTTTTCCATACAAAGCCGCGAGACGGATCCGTTTGGCCTGCCTCAAGACCCTAACGCCAAGCCCGTCATTCAAAATCCGATCGCCAAAGCGACGCATCGCGCCCCCCAGTTACAGGCCACTCCCTTCGCAGATATCATCCGGTTGATCGTCGTCAACACCATCATGCCCGGAGAAAAACGCTTCCTCGTGGGGACCCGCTCGATCTCCCAGGGCCAACAGATCCCACTGACATTCCGCAGCAAACAAATCCGAGTTCAAGTCACTGAGGTGACGTCGCAGCAAATCACTTTCCGCAATCTTGACACCGGCGAGACCGCCTCGCGCAAACTAGACATACTCCCCGTGGGAATGACCCCGGGAAGTCGCGGTATCACCGCCCCGGGCATGGTTCTGGATCGCCCGAACGCACCCATCGAACTTGAGACCAGCGAACCGCCCATCGAAACATCCCAGAACCGCTAACTGCCACCATCATGAAAGCTGCCACCCTACTCACCCTCGCAAGCTCGCTCCTGATGGCGGGCTTGCTTCACGCCCAGGCTCCAGTCGCACCCGCGGCCGAGCCCATGATCGAGCCGGTTACGACTACCGAGCAAGAGCCGGTTACATCACTTTCTGCGGAAGGGGACACTTCCATCGCTGCAGTTGCTCCTCCTGCTGAATTACCCGCGCCAGCTCCCACGACAGAGATTGCACCCGCAGCCCTCCCCGCAGGAACCGGCAATGGGGCAGCCCCTGCAGCAGCCCCATTCGCCCCTCTCGAACAGCAAAA
>JBDTNJ010000374.1:0-18884 GCA_039933825.1 Luteolibacter sp. | reverse complement strand
AGTGGTGTGCAAATCGAAATCGGCGGTCACATTATCGGCGTGGATCCCGCGTGCAGCGGAGTTCGGATGTTGTGGCATGCACTGGCTGCGGCGATGGCCTTGTCGACCCTGCACCGGTTGTCATGGCGGACGGCTGGAATGATGGGATTACTGGCGATGGTGCTTGTGATCCCGGCAAACATCCTGCGCGCCTTCATGCTCGTGTTTGAAGAAATCGGATACCGGGATCAATCGGAAATGCTCCATGGCGGGATCGGCCTTGCGAGTTTCGTGATGCTGTTATTGCCCCTGTGGTATTGTGCTTCAAAATGCGCGAGGCCTGTGGGCTTGGCTGGGCCATCGGTTCCGGTGAGTCGGTTTGTCGGTGTGATTTTAATGGCGGCTGCGTTTCTCGCTCCGGTGCTGGCCTTGGGAACTCCGCGAACTCCTTTGCAATCGGAAATCGGACCTGAGCCGATGAACTTCACCTTCGATGGCCTGACCCTGCCGCTCCATCCTTTGCCATCGTCCCCGGCGGAACTCGCCTTTGCCAAAAGTTTTCCAGGCACACTTTCCAGCCACCGTTGGGGCGACGATCAGGTGATACTCCGCCGCATGACCGAGGCCACCCGGCGGTTGCATCCATCACGCGATTGCTTGCGGGCCGCGGGTTTTGAAACGACCGACGCCATCACCGTCACGCGGCCGGATGGAACCGAGTGGGCTCGATTTTCCGCCACCCGGGATGGCGAGAGGCTGCTCATTCACGAACGTATCATCAGTGAGCGGGACGGCTCCGCATGGACGGACGTTTCGGCATGGTATTGGTCTGCGCTGCGGCGTCCGCTCAACGGGCCGTGGCAGGCGGAGACGGTGATTTCGAAATGAGCGGAAATTTTTTGCTTAGTTCGCGGCTTTTCATGCGCTATCCCGTGGGCATGGATGAACTGACACGCGATCACGGACTGCAACCACTCGATGGTTTGATGGTCCGCTGGAATTTGGCCAATCATGAATTGGTGGAAGTTTCGACTGAACAATTGAACCACAAACAGGTGCAGAAAGCCCGCAAGGGACGCCAACTCACGCTGCACCTCATGCAGAAAATGATGCGCGCGCTCAACGAGACGATCGTTGCGAAACTCCCCAAAGAGGAGCGCGCGAAATTCGTGCCATACCTGCACAAGCATTTGTTCAACTACGCCAAAAGCTACGACGCAGCTTGGGTGGATCTCAACGAAGAGCTAATGCCGAAGTAAGTGGCAACGAATGGCACGTAGTTAAAGCGGATTTCGTCGAGAGCGATGCGTCTCGAAAGGTAGGGCGGATCCGGCCCGGTCCGCCCACTTGTCCGCCCGAATGGACGGTGCGGCTGTGAGGTGCATGAAGAGGAGAAGAAATGCGCAAAGCATCCGCATTCCAGAAGTGGAACCGCGAACCAGGCGAATCGAGCGAATCTTGAAGAGCAGAGGCTCAAGGACTCTGAGCTTTTCCCATCATTTTCCATGGATCCGCCTGATTCGCATGATTCGTGGTGCCTAAATCTTCACTTTTCTCCTATCTGAATCGCTGTTGGAGGGATCCTGGGATTTCTTCAAAATTTGTCCTTCCCGTCACGGATTAGCCTGTTAGCTTGCATTCGTTAAATGCCCCACACCTCCTCCCAGACTTTCCTCCGCGAGCTCGACAAGAAGCTCTGGACCGCCGCCGACCGGCTGCGGTCGAATCTTGACGCTGCCGTTTACAAGCACGCGGTGCTTGGCCTGATCTTCCTCAAATACATTTCCGATTCCTTCGCCCAGCGGCAGGCGGAAATTGCGATGGGCGTCCCACCTTCTGGAAGCGCAAGCCTAGCTAGATTGGCCGATAGGCAAATCGCCCCGGAGCGCGGATCTTCAGTCCGCTCTTACAAAATCACCTCCATCGGCAAGCTCATCGACGACGCTCTGGAGGCCATCGAGAAGGAGAACTCCAAGCTCAAGGGCGTGCTCGAAACTGTAGCGTCTGTCTATGACCGTCGCACGATTCCGTTTCGTGGCACCCGTTTTCCCCATCGCTCGAGAAGCAAGGAAACCAGCGACAGTCGCAGACCGCCGCTACACGCTCAAATCGATCCCGCGAATCTCAGCAGCCTCATCGACCTCATCGCCAGCATCCCGTTCCACCAGCCGGATCTCCACGCGAAGGACATTCTTGCTGATTCGGATGAAAGCTCTAATGACCAACTTGCTCTCAGATAAAAGTAGATCCCAATGTCGACGCGCTATCCCCAAAAACCTTCTCGCCCGAGTAAAAAGCAGCTCAGCGAGCGCGATATTTGCTCCAAATACATCACACCCAACATCATTGCGGCGGGCTGGGATCTCGACACCCAGATCCGCGAGGAAGTAGGATTCACCGATGGCCGGATCTATGTCCGTGGCAAAATCCACGCTAGGGGCGAAAAGAAGCGAGCGGATTACATCCTCTACTTCAAGCCCAACATTCCCATCGCTGTCATTGAGGCAAAGGATAACAAGCACTCCGTCAAATCGGGTATCCAACAGGCCTTGGGCTATGCAAAGACTCTGGATATTCCCTTCGTCTTCAGCAGCAACGGCGACGGATTCCACTTCCACGACAAAACGATCACCAAGGGAAAGATCGAAAAACACCTGACGCTCGACTCATTTCCCAGCCCGGGAGAGCTCTGGGAGAAATACAAAAAGCACAAGGGCCTCTCAGACGCCATCGAGCCAATCGTCGCACAGGATTACTTTTCCGACGGCTCCGGCAAGGGAACCCGATATTTTCAACTCATCGCCATCAATCGGACAGTCGAGGCGATTGCGAAAGGCCAACAGCGCATCCTACTGGTGATGGCAACCGGCACGGGGAAAACCATCACCGCCTTTCACATCATCTGGCGGCTTTGGAAGGCCGGGGTGAAAAAACGAATCCTGTTTCTGGCCGACCGAACTTCTCTCGTGGATCAGACCGCTCGTGGCGACTTCCGGCCCTTCAAGGAGGCGATGACGATCATCAAACACAAGCAGATCGATACCGCCTACAACATTTACCTGTCACTCTATCAGGGCCTTTCCGACAACAAGAACAGCGATGCCGACGCCTACAAGCAATTCAGTCCAGAGTTCTTCGACCTCGTCGTCGTCGACGAGTGCCATCGTGGCAGCGCCCGGGACGACAGCAAGTGGCGGGAGATTCTGAATTATTTCAGCGGAGCCACCCACATAGGCCTTACCGCTACGCCAAAGGAAACGACAGAAGTCTCCAGTTCAGAATACTTTGGTGACCCGCTTTACACCTACTCGCTCAAGGAGGGCATCGACGATGGATTCCTCGCGCCTTACAAGGTCATCAAGGTGACTCTGGACATTGATGTGGAAGGCTGGCGTCCGCCCAAGGGATTCAAAGACAAGGAAGGCAAGGTGGTCGAAGACCGGATTTACAACCGCAGCGATTTCGACCGGCATCTCATCGTGGAGGAACGGCGGAAGCTGGTGGCTCAAAAAATCACCGAGTTTCTCAAAGGCAGCGACCGTTTTTCAAAATCCATCGTCTTCTGCGTGGACATCGAACACGCGGAAGGCATGCGGACCGAGTTGGCAAATGCCAACGCCGATCTGGTATCCGAGAACAGCAAATACGTGATGCAGATCACGGGTGACAATGAGGAAGGAAAGCGCCACCTCGACGATTTCATCAATCCCGGTGAGCGCTATCCCGTCATCGCCACCACCTCAAAGCTGATGACCACCGGCGTGGACGCCCAGACCTGCAAGCTCATCGTTCTCGACTCGATCATCAATTCTCCGACCGAGTTCAAACAGATCATTGGTCGTGGCACGCGGATCAACGAAGACTATGGGAAGCACCACTTCACCATCATGGACTTCCGTGACGTCACCGCGCATTTTGCGGACAAGGATTTCAATGGTGACCCGGTCCGGGTGAAAGCTGTTGGTCAGGACGATGATATTTCAGACGTGGAGGACGAAGAGGATGACGCGCCGATCATCGATGAATTGACCAATGAAGAAGTCGAATTCCCCGAGGCGGAGAAACCCGACATCTCAAATGTCCATGAAGATCCCCCGGACAGCAGACGCCGGAAGGTGACGGTCAATGGAGTGGAGGTCACCATCATCAAGGAGCGTGTCATGTACATGGGAGACGATGGAAAGATCATCACCGAGAGCCTGCGCGACTACACCCGGAAGAACATCCGCAAGTCCTACGCCTCGTTGGATTCCTTCCTGCGCTCCTGGAAAAAGGCCGACAAGAAGCGGGTCATCGTCGAGGAGTTGGAAAAACAGGGAGTGCTCTTCGCCGCCTTGAACGAAGAGATCGGATCGGCGTTCGATCCGTTTGATCTGATTTGCGATGTCGCCTACGGGCAGAAACGGCTCACTCGCAGGGAACGGGCCGACAATGTAAAAAAACGGGACGTGTTCACCAAATATGGCGAACAAGCACGGAAGGTGATCGACGCGCTTTTGGATAAATATGCGGATGATGGCTTCCGTGATTTGGAAGACCCTGAAATCATCCGCATGGATCCGCTCAGCAAACTTGGATCTCCCGTGCAAATCATCCGTGCCTTCGGCGGCAAACCCGAATACGACGCAGCCGTCCACGCACTCACCGACGAACTCTACAAATCCGCCTGACCTACGACCTGAATGCCCAATATCTCATCGATCGTTAAAAACGTCCGCAACATCATGCGCCAGGACCGCGGCGTCTCCGGCGATGCCCAGCGGTTGGAGCAGCTCGGCTGGCTCCTTTTCCTGAAGATCCTCGATGAAAAGGACGAGGAGCTCGAACTCCTACGCGCCCGCTACAAGTCTGTCATCCCGGAGAAATTCCAGTGGCGGAACTGGGCCACCGATGCGGAAGGTATCACCGGAGCGGAATTGATCCTCTTCATCGACCATCCCACGGACGGACTCTTCGCCAATCTCAGGAATCTCAAGGCTCCCCACGCCGCGCAGCGGGCCGCTCTCGTCCGCGAGGTCTTCGATGGCTCCAACAACTACATGAAGTCCGGCTATGAGATGCGCAAGGTCATCAACCAGCTCAACGGCTTCGATTTCAACAACAGCGAGGACCGCCACATCTTCGGCACCGTGTATGAGTCCATCCTGCTCGAATTGCGCGATGCCGGAAACAAGGGCGAATACTACACGCCCCGCGCCATCACCCGGCTGATGACGCAGATGACGAATCCCAAGCTGGGGGAAAAAGTCCTCGACCCCGCCGCCGGCACCGGTGGTTTCCTCAGCGCCGCCATCGATTACGTCAGGGAAAAGGAAGTCCGCACCCTCGATGACGAGGCCGTCCTCCAGAAAACCATCACCGGCTGGGAGCTGAAGCCAGTTTCCTATGTGCTCGGCCTCACCAATCTCATCCTCCACGGCCTCGACGTGCCGGACTGGCATTACCTCGACAGCCTCAAGACCGAATACAACGCCATCGGCCCAAAGCAGCAGGTGAACGTCATCCTCGCCAATCCGCCCTTCGGAGCCAGCATCGCCGATGGCGTGGAAACGAACTTCCCCGCCTCCTTCCGCTGCAAGGAATCCGCCGATCTCTTCATCGTGCTCTTCATCCAGTTGCTCAAGCCCGGTGGCCGCTGCGCCATCGTCCTGCCGGACGGCTGCATCACCGGCGATGGTTATAAGGAACGCATCCGCGAAAAACTCCTCACCGATTGCAACCTCCACACCATCGTCCGCCTCCCGCAATCCACTTTCCACCCCGCCACCGTTTCCACCAACCTGCTGTTCTTTGAAAAAGGCACGCCGACTAAGGAAATCTGGTATTACGAGCACCGCTTGCCGGTGGGACAGAAAAGCTATTCCAAAACCAAAGGCATCCAGTTCGACGAGTTCGCGCCAATGATCAAGTGGTGGAACAAGCGCAAGGAAAGCGATGTCGCCTGGAAAGTGAAGCTGAAGGATTTGAAACGGGGCTTTGATCTGGATGTGAAGAATCCGACTTCCAGCATCGAGGAGAACGATCACACCGTGGAAGGGCTTCTTCACCAGATGGCGAAGCGTCAGGAAAAAATCACGGCTCTCATCGCGGACCTTGAAAACAACCTCGTTCCTAACTGACCGTGGCCAGATTGGGTGATTATATTCGTGAGGAGCGCGGCACGGTCGGAGAATCTGCGGGCGAGAAGCACCGGCTCATCGGAGTAAGCAATGAGCACGGACTGCATGCCAGTTCGCGAAGTTCATCAGAAGACCTCTCCCGTTATCAGCGGGTGGAGCGGAACTGGTTTGCCTACAATCCGATGAGGGTCAACATCGGCTCCATCGGCCTTGCGGACGATGATGAAAAGACCGGGATCACCAGTCCCGACTACGTTGTCTTCTCCTGCCGCGAGGGGCTGGATCCCCACTACCTACTCCATTTCCTCAAAAGCGATTACGGCTTGGAAGCAATCGCTGAACATTGCTCCGGCGCGGTTAGGAAGCGGCTGTATTTCTCCGGACTCGCGCAAATCAAACTCACCATTCCGGACATCGAGCAACAGAGAGAAGTGGTGGCCCGCGTTCACGGTATTCAAAATAGCATTCGCTTTATCTGTGAAGAAAACAGTGATCGCCACGAACTTCTCCAGCTCAAGCAAGCCATCCTGCAAGAAGCCATCCAAGGCAAGCTAACCGCCGGTTGGCGCGCCACCCATTCGGACGTGGAACCCGCGAGCAAGCTCCTCCAACGCATCCAAGCCGAAAAAGCCCGCCTCGTCGCCGCAAAGAAACTCCGCCCCGAAAAACCACTCCCCAAAATCACCGCCGCCGAAATCCCCTTCGAGATTCCGAAAGGCTGGGAGTGGTGCCGGTTTGGACAACTCACCAGAGCATACGAGGCAGGAAGCAGCTTCAAGTGTGAAGACCGTGATGTCGTGGATGAGGAGTGGGGCGTCATTAAGACGAGCGCGGTTACCTCCGGCATTTTCTCCGAGCGGGAGAACAAGTTTTACAGCAAAGAAGCACCCGACAATAAGACAGCACAGATTGCTATCGGAGACCTCATCTTCTGCCGCGCGAGCGGATCAAAGGGCCTCGCTGGGAAGTGCGCGATCGTTCGCGATTGCAGTCGAAACCTTTTGCTATCAGACAAAACCATTCGAGTACCACTCATGGAAAGTGTTAGCCAAGAATACGTCGCTTTGCACAACGACTCAACTCAAGCCAAAGCTTACTTCGACGGTCTAGGCATGGGCAAATCAACTTCCATGAACAACGTTACGCGAGACGACCTTTTCATGAAACCGGTTTCCCTCCCGCCCCTCGCTGAGCAAACCGCCATCGTGGAGCGGGTGGAAGCCCTGATGCAACATTGCCGGGCGCTGGCCGAAGAGATCGAACACACCCGCACCCACGCCGCCCAACTATTGCAAGCCGTCCTCAAGGAGGCATTTGCTCGCGCTACAAGCTGACTCCTGAAAAAAACTTTCGACATGGATATTTCACCGGACAAACAAAACATCGACCGCGTCTTTTCGAACACCGCCTATTACATCGACTTCTACCAGCGCGACTACCGCTGGACCGATGAGCCGGTGCTCCGCCTGCTTGACGACATTTTTTTCAAATTCAAAGAACAATATGCCCGCACTAGTGACCGGGACCCATCAGTGGAGACAATCTCCGCGCACTATCCGTGGTATTATCTGAATACCTACGTAACCAACGTGGTGAACGGCCGGACTTACATCGTGGATGGCCAGCAACGCCTCACCACCCTGTCGCTGATTCTCGTCAAACTGCGGCATCTTGCCAAGTTGCATCAATCGGAGTTGCTGGGATGGCTCGAAACCAAGATTGGTGGGCAGCAGGGATTCGAGCGGCATTTCTGGATGAACCACGTAGGGCACAAGATTGCCCAGCAGGGGCTATTTGAAGGAAAAGAACCCAAAGAAATCGATGTTTCCAGCGGCATCACTGCGGCAAACATGGTTGCTAACTACGGCATCATCAGCGTCTTCATCGACAAGGTTCTGAAAGAAAAGCACATCTTCGAGACCTTCGTCTTTTACTTCCTCTATCGTCTCGTTCTCATCAATCTTGCAGTAGAACAGACGGATGTTTCAATGGTCTTCGAAGTCATCAACGACCGCGGAGTCAAACTACGTCCTTACGAGATTCTCAAAGGCAAGCTCCTTGGCCAAATCGACAAGATTGAACTGGACCAAGGGAAATACAATGAACTTTGGGAAAAGCAGGCCAGCGCCATCAATGCGTTTAAGGAAGACGAATTGGATGTCTTCTTCCGCTTCTACCTCAAATCCAAGTATGCGAATAAGCGCAGCGAGGGAGCCAAATTCGATGGAGATTACCACCGGGCAATGTTCACCACCGAGATGGATGAAAAATTGGGACTACTCCACAAACCAGCCAAGGTTAAAGCATTCCTCAAAGGCGAGTTCACCTATTACTCAAATCTTTTCATCAAGTTGCGTAGAGCCTACGGTGCGGATCAACAAAAATTCCGAGGAGTCTACTACAACTACCTTCTCGACCTAGACGCCCCCTTTCTTCTCGCCATCGCTGCATGCTCCATCGATGACCCCAAAGAAGATGATAAGATCCGCATTGTCACTGATGAAGCCGACCGCTATTTCGCGCTTCTTCAACTGCAGAACGCATACGACAGCAACGAGTTTGCCGATTCCCTCTTCCGAATTTCAGCCGTTATCCGCGAGACGGAGCCTGAGTCATATCGAGCTGCCTTCGATGCGGAGCTCACCTCCGCCATTGCCTCACGCCGCAATGTGACCGAAGCCGAGCCACTCAGCTACGCCGCGTTCAAGCAAACCGGGATCAACCTGAATACCCGATTCAAGCGCTACTTCTTCGCCAGAATCGATGAGTTCCTTGCTGAGCAAATGAATTTGAACGTGAAGCATCCCATCGCCGATCTCGTCACCAAGACCGGGGCGAAAACTGGATTTCATGTCGAACATATCCTTTCCTGGAACGATGAAAACAAAGCGTTGTTTGACAACGACGAGGAACGCTTTGAGCAGGAGCGCAATCGTCTCGGCGGCATTCTGCTTCTCAAGGGTAAGGACAATATCTCCAGCAATAACGAACCGTATTCCGAAAAACTCAAATCCTACGCCAACACCCTCTATTGGAACGAGACGCTTCGCTCTGATAGCTACAAGTCGAAGCTCGACATGAAGGCCCTAAAAACATCCTTCAGCCTCGACCTTATCCCGCTCGACCAGTTCGGCCCGGAGGAATTGGAAATGCGGCATAAACTGCTTTTCCAGCTCATTGGCATCGTCTGGAAGTAAATAATTGAACCCCGGAAAAAAATCTCCTCTCAAGCTCCGTGGTATAGATCTTCTATACAGATTAGGCCACCGAATTTCTGATTCAATGAGCAATGCTCGACGACATCAATCCGAAAGACAATTCGTCTAGTCGCGGAGATCCCCAATGACTGGGAGGTGTCCCGGGAAGTCCGTGATGCGATGATTGACTTCCTGCTGCAACGGCGGAACTGGCACGTCGCCGGTTTCGTGACTTCCATTTTCCCGCAAGACGAGCTTTTCTAAACCCACACCACCATGAACCCCGCAAACACTGGATTTTATAGCCTCGTGCAATACTGCCCGGACCGTTCCCGCTTGGAGGCGGCGAATTTCGGCGTGGTGCTGTTGTGCCCCGCTCTGGGTTTCCTCGGCATCCGCATCGCCCCGAACAACGAGCGGATCCGCCGCTTTTTCGGCGACGAGGCAGGCGATTTAGCCCAGCTCAACGCAATGAAGAAGATGCTGGTGAGGCGTGTGAATGACGATGTGGATCTCCGCCAGCCGGAGGCTTTCGAGAAATTCCGGCGGGTTCTTTCCAACGAGCTTCAAATCTCCGAGCCGCGGCCCGTCCGGGTGGAAGATCCGCATGCGGAATTGGCCCAGCTCTTCAGCGAACTGGTGGAAGCGAAAGAACACGGTGAGCCGTTGCTCCCACCAGCTTCGTTCGAGCGCCTCGATGAAATCCTCAGCTCCGCTCCTTTTGAAAAACTGATCCGCCGTGACGTCCGGATTCACATCCCCGTCTTGGACAAGGAACTGACCGTTCCCTACTCCTATCAGAATGGCCGCCTGAATCTCATCCAGACTCACCGCTTCGCCCAGAAGACAGAGGCGTCAATGTTGCAAGATGCTTTCAAGACAGCAGTCCAAGGTCACCTGCTTTTCAAAAATCCGCTACCTGATGCGGGTGAGTGCAGGCTGGTTGTAGTTGGGTCCTTTCGCAATGCTACTCCTGAAATTCGCCATCGGGTGGCGGATGTATTGACCCAACATGAAATCGACTTTTTCGAAGACAATCAGATCGATGATCTGGCAGAACGGATTCTGACGACGGCGCATTGAGCAGCATTTGCGTCCAATTCGGCCAAATTAGAACTTAATAACTCTTAATGCAGTTTAAGAGGCGAAGAACGACAAGGGACCCTGCCGATCTATTACGAGAGCCGTCTGGCGAAGCTGGATTTCAACCGAGAGGCCGGTGTCGCCTATCGGCTATGCCGGGCCAAGGGATGCGCTGGAAAAGGTGGTAGGGGAGGTGATCGAGGACGAGGGGGACATTTCCGCCAAGGAATCGGCCAAGAGCAAGTGGGCGGAGCTGGGGAGTAGGGATCTTATTGCCCCGTCTAGCAGATCTGGCTTTGAAGAAGAAACGATAACAAGGTCGTTGCTCCCTATCAGAGGCAGCGAAGCGCAGCTCATGGGCGGAACGATGACCACGCATTCGCTCTGCGGCGGGACGCCACAGCCACTTTGGGCAGTTCCGCGACAGCGTGAGGGCGAGGATGCGGATTTTGATCCGGCAGCTATTGCGGAAATACAAGTATCCGCCTGAAGGATATGAAGGCGCAATTGCTCTGGTGCTGGTGCAGGCGGAGGAGTTGGCGGAGGAGCTGGCGGATGCGTGGACGGGGGGGTGACTAGAATCTGGGGTAGAATAGATGGATCAAGACGATTTGGGTTAGGAATGAGCAGATAAGTGCTTGATCATGATCGCTGTTTGATTACTGTTCTTCCGAACGCTTAAGCGATATGCACAAAAAGGAACCCACACCCGGCGGTCGCGCCAAAAAAAAGACCGAAGTCTCGCTGGTTCGTTCTTCGGCGGCGGAATATCTGACCTTTGTGGCGGCCAGTGGTTCTGGCGGCGTGGAAGCCGTTTACGCCGATGAGAACGTTTGGCTGAGCCAGAAAATGATGGGGCTGCTCTATGACGTGGAAACCCACACCATCAACTACCATCTCAAGAAAGTCTTCGCGGACAACGAGTTGCAGGAGGATTCAGTTATTCGAAATTTTCGAATAACTGCCGCCGACGGCAAAACCTACGACACCCAGCACTACAAGCTCTCGGCCATCATCGCCGTCGGCTATAAAGTGAACTCTGAGCGCGCCGTCCAGTTCCGCAAGTGGGCCACCGGCATTATTGAGTCCTTCACCATCAAGGGCTTCGCGATGGATGACGAGCGTCTGAAAAACGACGGCTCCGTTCTCGGCAAAAAGTATTTTGAAGAACAGCTCCAGCGCGTCCGTGAAATCCGCCTGAGCGAGCGCAAGTTCTACCAGAAAATCACCGACATCTACGCCACCGCGCTCGATTACGACTCTTCAGCAACGGCAACCAAGCGTTTCTTTGCAGCGGTTCAAAACAAGATGCACTACGCCGTGCACGGTCAAACGGCGGCTGAAGTGATCGTGGATCGCGCGAACCACGAACAACAAAACATGGGCCTGACCACTTGGGAAGGTGCGCCAGCGGGAAAGATCCACCAATACGATGTTTCCATCGCCAAGAACTACCTCTCGGACTTCGAACTGGGGCAAATGCAGCGAATTGTCTCCGCCTATCTCGACATGGCCGAAATGCAGGCCATGCGGAATATTCCGATGACCATGGAGGACTGGGAAAAGCGCTTGAGCGGATTCCTCCAGCTCTGGGATCGGGAAATCCTACAGGACGCCGGCAAAGTGACAGCGGAACTCGCAAGGACTCACGCCGAGAGCGAGTTCGAGAAATACCGCATCGTGCAGGATCGCTTGTTCGAGTCAGATTTTGATCGGATGATCACGAAGCTGCCGGAGAAAGGGGGCGAGCCATGATCACCGAAGACCAACTCGAACAGCTCGCGATCCCGTGGTTCCAGAAGACCCTGGGGGATGAGGGATCTTATTGTCCCGTCTAGCAGACCTGGCTTTGAAGAAGAAACGATAACAAGGTCGTTGCTCCATATCAGAGGCAGCGAAGCGCAACTCATGGGCGGAACGATGACCACGCATTCGCTCTGCGGCGAGACGCCACAGCCACTTTGGGCAGTTCCGCGACAGCGTGCGGGCGAGGATGCGGATTTTGATCCGGCAGCTTTTGCGGAAATACAAGTATCCGCCTGAAGGATATGAAGACGCAATTGCTCTGGTGCTGAAGCAGGCGGAGGAGTTGGCGGATGCGTGGACGGGGGGAGGAAGAAGTTGATGGTTGAGAGTTGATGGTTGAGAGCTGAGAGTTGATGGTTGGTGGGAAGGAAGAGGGACCGAGGAGCCTCCGGCGGGAGAAGGTGAAGTGCGGCGGTCGCAGACGCGCCGCTACAGGAAAGGGGATGGTGCTGCGGAGATGGAGATCCGCCTCGTGCGGAGCCGTCAGCGGTCGACCAGCACACTGTATTGATAGGTGAGCGCCTTTTCCTGTCCGGCAGGCAGCTTGATGTTCCATTCGAGCTGGCGGCGGGGATTGACGCTGTAAACGCCTTCGGGGCGCAGGGTCTTTTCCGGATTTTCATCGGCCGCGACCAGCTCGCCGGAAAATTCACAACGCACGGTCACCGTGACTTCCTTGTTCCGGAAATTCCGGACGAGGAGCCGGCCCGTCACCTTGGTGCGCTGATAGTCATTGCCGCCGATCCATACGAGCTCGCGCTGGCCTTCCGCCTCGACCTCGCTGGACTCGGTGTGGATGCTCAGCGCGCGGGTGATCCGCAGGCAGGTGCTTTGCGCGGGATTGACCCACTCGGATAGACTTTGTCCGCGGAATTTTCCGCCCTCCATCACTACGGCGGATGCGGTGGTCATGGGAAACCGGAAGGGATTGGAAAAGCGCACCGCATCCCATGGCAGATCGTCGCGCGCTTGTTCGTTGCCGTTGTTGTTATTGCGCTGATAGCGGCCGTTCGTGTCGCGCGGATCGGGCACCACCCACTCGACGACCCGTTCATACGGCGCGCTTGCGGCGGCGATGTCCAGTGACAGGCTGTCACCGGCTTTCAGACTGCGTTTGCCGATGCTTTCGTAGTGGATGTCATCGCTGATGTTTCCTTGCTCGGCGGAGTCCGGCAGGGGAGATGCGCCGGTACGGGAGGTGCCGCCGTTGGAGTAAACCATCTGCTGGGACGCGATGTTGCCCAGCATGCTGTTAGCGGGCGAACCGGATTGATTGATCTGTTGGAAAAACGCCGCAAGACCGGTGCCCGGCCACAGCGGGGAATCCACGGAGCCGAAGCGCACGTTCGGGTAGCCGGAGATCAGTTGGATCTCGGAGTCGTTCAAATCGTCCATTTCATTCCGGACCACCGCGCTCTGGCGGATTTTGAGAGACTTGGAATCGCTCAGATCCACCTGATAGGCAGGCAGCCATGCCAGGCCCTTGGTCAGATAGGTCACGCGGACGAGACCACCGTTGGCGGGTGCCTGCCGGACATCGAACACCAGCACCGGGCGTTCCTCGCTGTGGTGGGTCGGGCCGAAGGGACCTTTGACGGCCACCGCTGAGATGGATGACAGATCGACGTGCCAGCGGGCTCCTGCGGCATTAGTCAGGACCAGGAAATTTCCGGTAGTGGGTGGCGGGGGCGGAGTGGCGTCCATCCGCATCCGGTAGCCGTAGTAGGGATTGCCGCCGTTAGTGAGCGAACTGTAATCGGCGTCCCACGTCTTGGAGTCGGTGCGGGCGGGGACTGCCCACACGGTGCCGGTAAGATCCGCGGGCTGGGTGCCGGCGGTGGTTTTCAAGGTAAGAGTCACCTCCTTGCCGGCGAGGTCTTTTTGAAGAAGTCCGCTGGGGGACTCGGTCGCGTCGGTGCTTTCCAACAGGCGGGTGGTCGATTGGACTGAAACCTGGCCGTCGCTCTCGATCCAGAAAGATCCATGCACCACGCGCGGCACCTTGTCCCAACGATAGAGGCCGGGGCCGCTCACCGGAAACGTCGCTCTCACGACGGCGAGACCGTTTTTGAACAACCCGACGGATTCGAGCACGGGAGTGACGGGTTTTTCTTCAATGGCGAGGGCCGACACGGCGCCTATGAGGACGCACAACAGGGTGAGTGGTGTTTTCATCGATGCCACGCTAGCGAAGTGTGGCACCGGTTGTCTGTAAACGTTGTGTAATTTCGCTCCTGCGGAAACCGGCGGCTCACATCACGCGTGGTGCGGCAGGATCGGGCTCGCCGCGAAGGGGGCGGATCGAATGTGGGAGAGGCTGTCTTAAAAATCATTGGAGCGCGTTCATTCTGAACGCTATTTGCCGTGGACATCCTGTCCAACGGTGCGGACACGGTTCGCCCGACAGGATGTCGGGCTGAAACAGTCGATAGAATATCGACGCCCCTCATTTTTCAGACAGTCTCTGAACCGATGACTGACGGGACGCGCTGTGAACATCGAAGTGAAAAATTCTTCCGCTTTCCATCAACCATCAGCGATCCACTATCAACTCTCCAATCGCTTCTTGCTTTGCGTCCCTTCGCGACCTTCGCGGCTTTGCGGTTCAAATGTTTCTTCGTATGTTGGAAGGCGATTGCGCTGGTGCGGAAGCGGGCGGGGATCTAATAGAGAGCCGAAAGATGCAGCCATTTGTCATCACTTTGATTCACGGGACCTTCGCCCCGGGTGCCGGTTGGGCGAACGAGGAGGATTCCGCGCTTCGCCAAGCCTTGCTAGCGGCGTTTCCGGATCAGGTGCAATGCCGGTCGTTCAACTGGAGCGGGAAAAATACCCATGAGGCCCGCTTGCTGGCGGCGGCTGAATTCGCAGCGCACCAGAAAGAGGTTTCGCTGTCGGATGCGGGAGTGCCCAACTTCGTCATTTCACACAGCCACGGCGGCAATGTGGCGCTGTATGCCCTGATGACTCATGACTACTCTCCTGCGGGGATCATCACGATGGGCACGCCGTTCATCACGTGCGAACCCCGGAATCTGAAGTCCAGTGGCTCGTTTTTCCGGTTTGCCTCGTTCGTTTATTCGTTAGGAATTGTTCTGTTGGTGGGGCTGCTGCTGATGTTTCCCCTAGAGCCGCTAGTGAAACGTTATTTTGCGGCGGATTGGCGGATCTTAATGGGGTGGCTGGTGATCGGTTATATTTGCTGCGCTGTCGCCGGCTGTGCGTTCTCGGTTTACCGTAATTTCCCGCGGCTGATGCGCTGGGCGACCGGACAGCAGAAGCGGATCATCACCCGGCTGAAACTGCCGGAACATCCGGTGCCGATGCTGTGCATCCACGTGGCAGGCGATGAGGCGGGATGGTGGCTGCAGGCGGCCCGGGACCTCGCCGAGCTGCCCTATCGGGCGTGGAAAAAGAGGATGGCTTGGGGGATCTTTCTGCTGGCGCTGGGGTACGGACTGTGGGGCCACAAGAATTCCCTGCAAGGTGGTTTGCCGTTCAAGGAGCTCTGCTTTCTGTTAGCCTATGCGGCGATGAAGGCCGGGCTGACGGTGCTTTCGGTGGCGGTGTTCTGGCAGGTGCTGATGGTGGTCCATCCCCGGATCGTGCGGTCCCACAGCGGGGCATTCGGAGGAGAGGGATTCCGCGACAATTGGTTCGCAAGAATCGGCATGAGCCTAGTGCCGGAGGGGCGTGAAACGTCAGTCACCCAGCATGCAGCTCCCGCATCGGGACTGCTGAAAAAAGGGCGGATCGAATGGCGGCATAGCTCGATGTATAACGATGATAGCGTGGCAGCGGAGATCGTGGCGTGGATTCGGAAGAGGCTGGAAGAAGCTGAGAGTTGAGTTCGCTCTTCCCTGAGGGGGCGCGGGGAGGCAGGATTGGCGGCATGAAACTGCGATGGAGTCCTGACCTGATGTGCCGGTGAACGAGCATGGAACGATGTGGACCATCGTGGGACAAGGCCTGGCGGGGACTTGTCTCGCGTGGGAGCTTTGGAAACGCGGTGTGCCATTCCTGATCAGGGATCGCGGCACCGGAGGAAGCTCGCGGGTGGCGGCGGGAATGGTGAATCCCATCACGGGGAAAAACTTCGAGCCGAGCTGGCGTATCGCGGACTTCCTGCCGGGCGCGCTGGCATTCTATGCGGAGGTCGAGGCACTGATAGGGCGAAAGGTCTGGCATGCCTTTCCGGTGCTGCGGCTGGCAGGTTCGGAGAAGGAGTGGGGGAAGATCATTTTAAAACTCGCCGATCCGATGGTCGCGCCGTGGGTGGCCGGGCAGGTGACCGCACCTGCCGGCTGGGTGGGTGCGGTGGAAGTGCGCGGTGGCGGACGGCTGGACACGCGCGCCTTCATGGATGGATCGCGGGAATTTTTTCAAAAGCTGGGCTGTTATGAGACCGGCGATGTTGCCACCGGCACCACTAACACCATCTGGTGTGACGGCGCGGCCGGGCTGATGGCTGGGAAGTTCGGTCCGCACCGGTGTGCGAAAGGCGAGATCCTCACACTGCATGCCACCGGCTGGGATGAGACGCAGATCCGCATCGGCGCGGGGGGCTGGCTGGTGCCGATCGGCGGCGGTGATTTCAAGGTGGGATCGACGTATGAGTGGAACGAGCTGGACGAAATTCCAACGCAAAAAGGCCACGAACGGGTGGGGGAGATCGCTTCCAAACTCGGCGGCGGTGATTTTCAAATCATCGCCCACGACGCCGGCATCCGGCCGATCCTGCGCCGCAGCCAGCCCTTGATCGGCCCGCTGGAGCAAGGCGGCTGGATGTGCAACGCGCTGGGGTCAAAAGGCTCGCTTTACGCGCCGGGCATGGCCTCACGCCTCGCCACATGGCTGATCGATGGCACTGGGCCTGAGCCGGAAGTGGACTTGCGCGTTTTCCTGAAACACGATCCGGCCTCATGAAAATCACCGATTCCGATCCCATGTTCCCGCCGCGGCCTACGGCTCTGGCGCAGCAAATCCTGCGGGAAATCCTTCGCGAAGGGGATCTCGTGATCGATGCCACGGCGGGAAACGGCCACGACACGCTTTTTCTAGCAGCCTGCGTGGGGCTCAGCGGGCGCGTGCTTGCCTTCGACGTGCAAGCCGCCGCAATCGCCTCCGCACGGGCGAAAATCGAACAAGCCGGATTCGCCGGGCGCGTCGGTTTTTTCGAGGAATCCCACGAACTGATGGAAGCGCATGCTGCGGTGGAATCTGTGGCCGCCGTCATGTTCAATCTGGGATACCTGCCGGGAGACGATCACGAACTGACCACCGAAACCGCCACCACGCTCGCCGCACTCGAAGCGGCGGCCCGGCTCTTGAAACCGGGCGGGGCTCTATCAGTCATTTGTTATCCTGGCCATCCATCAGGCATGTTTGAGGCCGGAGCCGTGGAATCCTGGATGGCTTCACAAACGGCCAAAGGCTGGCGAATCGCCAAATACGGAGCGATTGCTACCCGCCGCCCCGCGCCGTTTTTGTTATTGGCGCAGCCCTCGTGAATGGATTCGCCCGATTCCTCTCGACTGGATCAATGGGGTCCCATTAGAATCGTATTCGCTTCTGATGGGGCGCTGGGTTTGTCAACCGTGTCTTTTGTTAGGATGAAGCCGGTAGGGATGATGGCCGTTGTCCCGAGACTGAAATCGTAGGGCTCGGTCGCTGTGGCGCTACTTGCGGGAAGTTGTCCCACCAAGGTAGGATGGTCTCCGTTTTCCGTGTTTACCCACAGATTGTAGCGTTCATCCGGATTTGTAGCAGGTAGATTGGACACGACCAAAGTTCCAGTGTGTCGCGCGGCATCATAAATCGGGATGGCGGAAGGGACGCCTTGCAATGCGGTGCCGTCACTGGTGCGGCCTACCGAATCGGCTGCGGGGATGGCGGACGAGCCCGCAAGGGCATCGCCAATGATGCTGGTGAGGGGAGGGGATGTCTCAGCTGGATTGTTCTGGGCAAGCGCTGCCTGCGCGTTTCCGGGCGGGCTCATGGTCATGATGATCGGCCATGCCATGCCCGGGATAGTTTCGAAGTGTTTTTGATCGCGTTTTTGGGCTCCATCCAATTTTCCACGCAGTGTTTCGATTTCCTGGGTCAAGCGTTGGGTTTCCGCCGTGGCGATGACTTTGATCGGGTTCACTTGGGTGGCCACCGATCCGACATCCGTTCCGGTGTTGCCGGTATCAGGCTCCGTGGTAGCGTCGTTAGGCGTTCCGTCAGGGAGCTGCCGGGTGGAATCGTTCACACCCATTTGCATCGGCTGCTTGCCGACCGACGAGAGGGGCGTATTGGCGGTGCTTTCGGATAGGTGAGCGTGCTTGCGATCCACGATCAGGACTACCGTGAGCGCGGCGGCAGCGGCCCACCCGGTGATGCCTATCCAGTTAGAGTGTCTGGTTGGATGAAGTCCCAGGCGGCTTTGCAGGCGCTCGAGTTGACCGGCCCGTGGAATGATGGGAGTGACGGTGGCAGCAGCGACGGCGGCGCTCAGGCCATTCATGTCGCGGTAGGCGATTCGAAGCTCAGGATCATCGCGCATTGCCTCATCGAAGCCGGTGGCTTCGTCGGCATCGAGCATTCCAAATGTCCGCCAAGCGGCGTTTTCGTGAGGGTCAGAGTTCATGACGTGATAGGTGGTTGTGAGGCGGACCCGAAACTCCGACCACTGAAGAGCTAAACTAAGCTATGGTGA
>JBDTNJ010000373.1:0-5061 GCA_039933825.1 Luteolibacter sp. | reverse complement strand
CAGAAACCTGTGCCGCTTAGCCGAAAATCATCCAACTTCGGTTTTCGGGTTAAAGATCTAGGCATAATGTAAAACACGGCCTTTCTGGGCCTCTTTAAAAGATTCGCGAGATTCGCATGATTCGCGGTTGTCTATCTCATCTGCTTTTCTCACGGCTCGTTTCAAAGAACCTTGGCTTGCGAAGCGCCCGATCTGCGCCCATTCTCTCCGCATGCAGGCCGTCACCGATCGATTGAGAAATTTTCTCCAATACGTGGCCATTAAGTTGATCGACGATCCGAGCCAAGCGCAGCTCAAAGTGGCCGAACTCGGGCCCAAGCGGCTGCGTTTCAAGCTCGTGCTCGCTCAAGCGGACGTGGCAATGCTCATTGGTAGAAACGGCTTCACCGCATCCGCCATCCGCAGCATTTTGAAAGCAGCAGCGGAAAAAGAAGGCGTGCAGGTCTCACTGCAAATCCACTCCCACGAGGAGGAGGCGGAACTGCTGGCGCGGGAAGCGGGCCACTGAAAACCTTGCGTATGACACTCATACCCACCCACGGGGATTCATCGCCCGTTAGGCCGCTGGTTTTGATTTATAAATCCCTCATCTTGCTGTTGATCAGCGCGGGGGTCGGGTTTCTAGCAGTAAAAAAATTGAACCTTGGTCTCGTCCCGGGTGCGGTGATCGGCGCAGCGATCTTTGGCGTCGGTTCGTTCGCAATGATGAAGTTGAAAGGTGCCCCGCGTGAGATGGGGTTCACTTTTGGTCTGAAGTTTCTCAGCGTCACGGGATATAAAATTCTCAACGTCACTCTCGTCTTTTGGCTTGCCAGTGATTTCGGATATAGCAAGGAGGCAGCGCTCGCGTTGATCGCCGGGTGGTCCATCGTGATGTCCGTGACGACGTTGTTAGCCGGCTCGATCACGGATGCTTTGGGTTTGCGCCGGACTTTGATCATTGGAGTGAGCATTTGTGTGATCACCCGGTTGGTCATGGTGGTGACTACGAGCCAAACCGTGGCTTTGAGCTGCGGGCTATTTCCATTGGCGATTGGCGAGGCGCTTTGCACTCCTGTGCTGATCGCCGCGCTCCGCCGTTATTCCACCGCCAGTCAGCGCTCGGTGGCGTTCTCGCTCTTTTACGCGATCATGAACTTTGGTTTCATGGTCGCCTATTTTATTTTCGACGGTGTCCGTGAATCCCTCCAAGCGCACGGCCGCATCACGCTGCCACTTGCTACCGGAGAGCTGGGAGACTACCGCACTCTTCTGCTTGTTAGCATGGGTATTGAGTTTCTGATGCTCCCTCTCATTCTGTTGCTACGCCGGGGCGCGGCGATGACTGAGCAGGGTCTGGAAATCACTCCTGAGGTGATCAAATACCCTGATGCCGGTTTTTTCAAATCCCTCGCGTTCACCGTTAGGGATGCTGCCGTGGATACGGCGAATCTCTTCGCGGGGCTGCTGAAGACCGCGGGTTTTTACCGGTTGTTGATGTTTCTATTCATGATCGGGTTTCTCAAGGTGGTGTTCAACGTGATGGATTACGTGCTGCCGCCCTTCGCCCTGCAAGCGCTGGGGCCGGAGGCGCGGGTAGGACGTTTTAATGCGATCAATGGGATTCTGATTCTGGTGCTGGCGCCGGCGATCGGGTTGCTGACTCAGAAATACTCTGCGTATTCGATGGTGATTTTTGGCGGCTTCATTACCGCGTTGTCTTTCATCTTTCTCATACTACCGCCCGAACTTTTTCAGGGAATGGCGGGTGGATGGATTGGGAATGCGATCGGGCACGGATACATGGAACTCAAAGGGAGCGTGCATCCGTATTATGTGATGATAGCCTTCTGGCAGATTCTGTTTTCCTTCGGGGAGGCGTTCTATTCGCCGCGGGTTTACGAGTATGCTTCATCCATCGCGCCGAAAGGCCAGGAAGCTTCGTATGCATCGCTCTCCTATGTGCCGCTGCTCATCGGCAAGCTCATCACCGGCGCTGCGTTCGGAGGGCTGTTAGCGAAGTATTGCCCTGAGAACGGTCCGCGTAATCCGGGAACGATGTGGTTGATCATCGGGCTGATGGTCCTAGTAGCTCCCGTCGGATTGTTAGTATTTCAGCGCTTTATTCGGGTGAAGGAAGAAGGCAGAAGTTAGAAATCACCGGGGATGGTGTAAAGTGGTTCACCCTTCGTTTGGTTCGCGGGGATGCATTTCAGCAGCGCGCGTGTGTAAGGGTGTTGGGGATTGTGGAATAATTCGGTTTTTTCAGCGCTTTCCACGATTTTTCCCGCATACATGACGTTGATGTAGTCGGCCATTTCGGAAACGACGGCGAGATCATGGGTGATGAATACGACGGCGGTGCCGAGTTGTTTCTGGCGGTCCCGGATGAGATCGAGCACCTGCTTCTGGACGGTGACGTCGAGGGCGGTGGTAGGTTCATCGCAAATGAGGAGCTCGGGGCGTGTGATCAGGGCCATGGCGATCATGACGCGCTGGCGCATGCCGCCGGAAAACTCATGTGGATAGGAATGAATGCGTTTCGCGGCATCCGGGATGCCGACTTCGGTGAGTGCGTCGATGGCGCGGTGGAGGGCTTGCTTGCCGTGGCAGTTTTCGTGGATCTCGAGCGGCTCGGTGAGTTGCGCACTCACTTTCATGAAAGGATTCAGCGAGGTCATCGGGTCCTGGAATATCATCGAGATCCGCTTGCCTCGGATTTTGCGGAGCTGCTTTTCCGAGGATTTCAGGAGATCGATGCCATCGAAAAGCGCCTCGCCGCCTTCGATGCGGCCGGGCGGCTGAGGGATCAGTCCGAGCAGTGAATAACAGGTGACGGACTTTCCAGAGCCAGACTCGCCAACGATGCCAAGCGTTTGGCCGGGTTCGACCGTGAACGAAACATCCTCCACCGCATTCACGACGCCGTTGCGGGTGTGGAAGCGCGTGGTCAGATTGCGGACGTCGAGCAGTGGCATGGGAAGGCGGTTGATAGAGGATGGGCAGTGAAGTGGAAAGAAGGTGTTCGGCTGATTGTCTTCATAGAAACCCGATTCAGGAGATTTTTGATAGGTTATTGAGAACCCATTTGCCGTGTGCGGTGCCGGACTCCATTGCGGCATGGGCCTCGCGGAGGTTTTCCGCGTTGATCTGCTCAAACACGCGGGTGTGGATTTTCGGGAATCGGCCGGCATCGCAGCAGTCTGCGATTTCTGCCAGAATTTCACCCTGCCGCTGCATGTCGGAGGTTTGAAATCGTGACCGTGCGGGCATGTATTCCCATACGATTCGCGGGCTCTTCAATCGGAATGGGTTGCCGATATTCACCGGATTTGCGGTCTCCACGATCAACCCGAGTGTACCCAGCGGCGCTAGCAGATCGGATGTGGCTTCCCAGTAGCTTTCAGTGTTATAAAGATTGGCAATGTAGGGAAATTCCGAAAAGCCCAAGCCCTCGGCTTGGGGGCGCAGCGCAGCACGGTGGTTAATTACGTGTTTCGCACCAAGAAATCCGCACCACTCCCGTGTGTCCGGGCGGGATGCCGTGGCGACGACTTCGAGTCCGGCGGCGAGGGCCAGTGGAATCAGTGCGGAGCCGACACCTCCCGCACCGTTGATCACGAGGATTGCCTTGCCCCGGTCTGCACCGTTAGGATCGATTCCCATACCCTCGAAAAGTAACTGCCATGCGGTTAGTGCAACGAGCGGCAAGGCCGCGCTTTCTGTGAATGACCAGGTTATCGGTTTTTTTGCGACCAGCCGGGCGTCTACGATTTGGAATTCCGCATTGCTTCCGGAGCGAGTGACATCACCGGAATAGAAGACCTCGTCGCCAATCACGAATCCGGTCACTTGCGTGCCGACTTCCGTTACAATGCCTGCGGCATCGAATCCAAGAATACGAGGCGGGTCATGCGGACCCTCGCCCAGCGTTTTGCGGACTTTGGTGTCCACTGGATTCACGGAAACTGCCATGATTTTAACGAGCAGATCCTTTGGCCCTGGAATCGGAATGCCGGTCTCAAATTCGATGAGTGAAGCCGGAATTGAAACCGGGAGAAACTGGCGCGCGCCGATGGCCTTCATGCGGTGATTGAAGGGCAGGACGCCCGCTCATGGCAACAAGGGTTTTAGCCCGATCCAGTGGCAGCCCCAGGTAATGATCCAAGGCAGCGTGATCAGACTCAGAGCGGTGGTGCCGACTACGATTTGCACCGCGATGGCAGGCCGGCCGCCATACATTCTAGCAAGGATGATCGAGGTCATGCCGGCGGGCATTGCGGCTTGGACCACAAGAACCTGGCGCAACTCCGTGGAAACCGGCAGGAATTTCGCCGCTGCAAGGATGGCGAGCGGTGCCAAAACCAAACGCACCATTGCGGAGCCGAGCACAATCTTCAGAGTCGGTTTTTCCGAACCCACCAGATCAATCATCGAACAACCCGTGATGAGAATGGCGATTGGAAACGCTCCGACGCCGATCATCGATATTGCCTTGCGTGCGGGGCCTGTAATCTGATCATCCCAGCCGAGAAACACGAGTAGAAGCCCGATGGTGACGGCCACGATCGGACCATTGAAAAGCCTGTGCCATTTGATTTCACGCTCGCCGCTCATCATCATGATGCCCACTGACCACAGCGCCGACTCCACTCCGATGTTGTGAACGAACATCAGTGCCAGAGCGCTGCCTCCCCACAGGCTTTCAACCACCGGAGCTGCCGTGAATCCATAGTTCTGGCAGCCGGCGCTCAGCGCGAATGTGCGGAGACCGCTACCGCGTTCCAGCCCCATTAGGCGGGCGACCACAACACCGATGATGATGCCTGCTAGAATGAGGCTGAATCCAATCAGAATGGAATATGTCACTACCCACCCGCTCTTCAAGACCGTGCTGCCAAGGATTTTATCGAGAATGAAACAGGGCATCATCACGCTGAAAACCATCCGCATCACCCCTTCATCGTGTTCCTTGCGAATGATGCCGACCCGACGCAGGACCGCGCCTGCCACGATCAGCAGATACACCGGAAGAACCGATGCGACGACGGCGAATGGGGAAATCACGGGCTAAGGTTTTGG